>QHRO01000064.1:13861-16116 GCA_003220155.1 Verrucomicrobiota bacterium | reverse complement strand
CTATTCGAGTCGGATATTCTCGCGCCGGAATCAAAACTCTGCTACTCGCGCAGGCGGAATCTCGACGATCTCTTCCGGCTGCTTCCCAACCGCTATTGCGATGAACCTCCGAAACACCCCAACAATGACCATCAGTCCCCCCGCAGCAACAAGCTTTACCCCGTGATAGTAGAGATTTGCCTTAAACGCTCGTTTCAACCAGTAAAATACAACTCCGCCTATTATGCCACATGTTTCCAATTCCGAACCGCGTGGATCCATGTATTCTCCGGATTTTTGTTTGCGTATTAAGTTGAAAAGGCCATGGAACATCCTATCGGTTTGACGACTGACGTTCCTTGCATGACGCCGATACCCCGCTGTCGCGGGCGATACAATCAGCACAGCTCGACCTGAGTATCCTAGCTTGATCATTAAATCGATGTCCTCGAAAGGGAAGAATCCAACGCTCCATCCGCCGACACTGGCGAAACTTTGACGATCGACTACAGCTGAGCTGGCGCTTGCGCGGTAAGCCCGGTCCTTTTTCATGAAACAGGGGTACTCAACAATTCTGACACGGCGGGGCCGGTCGCGGCTGGCGGGCGCTCGGAGTCTTTCATCGAAAAACAACAATTTACCGAGAACGACCTTTGGTCGCCTGGCCTCAATGATTTGATGATATATATCCAGAGCCCATGGCATCAGGACATCGTCGCCGTCTAAAAACACAAGGAAATTTCCGCTCGCGATTGATGCGCCCAAATTCCGCGCCCGAGCAGCCCCGACGTTACGCTGGAGCGCTATCAGCCTGATCGCATCATTGTACTGTCGTAAGAGTTGGATCGATCCATCCGAGGAAAAATCATCAACTACGATGATCTGCTTTTCCATGAAACTCTGGTTTAATGCTGATTCAACAGCCTCCCTAATGAACGCCGCTTGATTATAACAGGTGATGATGATGCTAAACGGCGGCGTGATCTCATCACACTGAAATTGTAGGGCAGACGTAAGGTCTGTATCCATATCGACGGCTGGTCGACGATGTAAACACGGCCATCGGCGACTCAGCAGGTGCTAATCTTACCACGGGCGATCTCTCGCCCGCAAACCGAGGACGCCGGCGGCTGAGGAGTTTTCTGCCAACCAATCGCTGCAGCTATCCGAGATGGCTGATGTTGGATCGTTGACGCCCACTGCGAAGGTCGCCAGTACATTGTCCAGTCTATAGCGAGCAAGAAACAGGCGACGATTAGCAAGCCCGTTGGTATCGCCTTGTTTCGATTCTTTGGACATGCGACCGATGAACAGGTGCTGAATGAACCACCACCAAATATCATGGTCGCAACAGCAAGGGAACACCTGAACGAATAACCTTCACGCAGCGAGCGAAGTCTTTTTAAACGGTCTTGAAGCTCGCGAACCTTTCGGAGTTGACTACGGCGCGCCCACTCAGGCTGTTGAAGGACAATATCCTGTGAAAATTACTGAGATTTGTGATTGACGGCGAAGCCCGTTGTTCCTCAAGCTCAGAGCTAGCGCGACTCGCACGTCCAGGGCGAGAACGGGGGGTGCGGGTTTCGACAAAAGCCTGCACAGCAACAATCCTATGAAAACCAACCCCCTCAGACAAAATCTTCGAATTCTCTACGCTTGCGCCTGTAGGAATTGCAATCCCGCTCTCGTCACGCAGCCCGTACGTGCGAGCGTAATCAACACCCTCGCGTTGTTCCAGTCTCGGGAGGCTAGTATGCGATATAAAAACCTTGCGGTATTGACCGCATTGGCTCTTGCTGCGCTCACTCATTTCAGCGCACTCGCTCAAACGTGTCCCACCAACGTCCCCCATATCACTGGGACATGGACCGTGCTCCCCTATCAAATGCCGATCAATCCAATCTCGGCCAATTTGCTTCCTAGTGGAAAGGTGCTGATTGTGGCCGGATCGGAGAATGACGCAAGCAACAATTCAGAAGGTGCCGAGAGCTATCGCGCGGCAGTGTGGGATCCAAGTGGCACTAATGAGAGCAGCATCGGCGTTCAGAATCTTACCTATGATCTCTTTTGCAGCGGTACGGCCGCTCTGTTCGATGGGCGATCGTTGATCGTCGGTGGGACGTCGGACTACTCGTTCACGGGTGAAAACCGCGCTTCGATCTTCAATCCAGTAACCAAACAGTATGTGCAGTCTCAGAATATGGTGGATGGGCGTTGGTATGCGACAGCGACGGCCCTCGCCGACGGTCGCATTATGGCCATGTCCGGGCTCACTC
>QHRO01000064.1:0-13813 GCA_003220155.1 Verrucomicrobiota bacterium | reverse complement strand
GAGCAGGAGCGGGTTGGAATCCACCTACCAGCGTTCCCTTCACGCCCCCGCTTTACCCACGGCTAGAGATGCTACCCGGTGGGAAAGTGTTTTATACCGGACACGGCAGTGGTACATCGAATGCAAATGCATGGATCTTCGACCCGGCCACGGGAGGCTGGACGCAATCAGCCACCACCAATCGCAACCGGAGCTACGGCTCATCAGTCCTGCTTCCTCTTCTGCCGCCCAACTACGTTCCGCGCGTGATGAATTTCGGGGGAGGAAGTCCGGCGACTTCTTCTACCGACATCATCGACCTGTCCGTTGCAACCCCGAGCTACACCGCCGGCCCGAATATGTCCACTGGCCGCATCCAGATGAACGCCGTTATCCTGCCCAACGGCAAGATATTGGCCGAAGGTGGTTCGGTGAACAACGAGAGCCCCGATACGCCGGGTAAGACCGCGGACCTTTACGACCCGGTCGGCAATACCATGGGCTCTGCAGGCACAGCGGCTTATTCGCGCCTGTATCATTCTACTGCGCTGCTATTACCGGACGCAACCGTTTTGAGCACGGGCAGTAATCCGGGCAATCGCGGCAGCTATGAGCCGGCAATCGAAATTTATACACCGTCATACTTATACGATACAAACGATCATTTGATCTCTAGCACCCGTCCGCAAATCACTGGCCTTTCGTTTTCCGGACCTATCCACTATGGCGTGCCGTTTTCCGTGAGCTATAGCAGCACCTCACCGATTAGCTCAGCAGTGCTGGTACGTCCAGGCTCTTCTACCCATGCTACGGACATGGAGCAACGTCTAATTGGCCTTTGCGGCGCTACTTCACCTTGTAGCGCTTCTGGCAACACGCTAAGTCTCACCACGCCGGCGAACGGTAGCATAGCACCTCCGGGCTATTACATGCTGTTCTTACTGGATGGCGCCGGCGTGCCATCTAAAGCTTCGTTCATCCAGCTCACCCCCAATTCCTATTCCCTCGTTCCGCCAACAGGGGCCATTACAGCGCCATCCGGCGATGTGACCATTACCGCAGGGAGCGCGATCAACTTCGGCACAAGTACCAGTGCTTCGAGGTACTCCTGGGTTTTCCCGGGCGGTACGCCCGCAACATCAACAGCGCAAAATCCGGGCAACGTCACATTCGGCGGGCCTGGGACATATACAATCTCGCTCACGGTGATTGACGCTACGGGCAACTCCGATCCAAGCCCACCTACACGGACAATCACCGTACTTCCCACCAGCCCTGACTTTTCCATCACGGTTGGTCCAGTTGCCCGGGAAGTTGTTCCCGGTGGACTTGCTACATACACCGTCACCGTCACGCCGCTGAGTGGTTTTACTGGTACGGTGAATTTGAGCGTCGGCAGCGAATCCGGTTTTCCTACCGGTATTACGAGTGGTGGTTTCAGCCCTGCATCAATCAGTACTGGGGGCTCTTCCACACTCACAATGCAAACCTCGACTTTCACTGTGCCCTATGCGCTATCGCTAACTATCACAGGCACCAGCGGAACGATCAGCCACACGGCATCAACGACTCTACTTGTCAATTTGGCGCCCCCTGCGGGTCTGACTGCCAATGCCGGCGATGCACAAGTGTCGCTCTCTTGGCCGGCGTCTGTTGGAGCAAACGGCTATCATGTCAAGCGAGCGAAGATCGACGGCGGTCCGTATGAAACGTTCGCCTGCCCGAGCGGGACCAGCGTTGTGGATAGCGGACTTGTCAACGGAACCACTTATTACTACACGGTGTCGGCCGCCTACACCGGCGGCCCCGACGCAGGTGGGGAAAGTGCCAATTCGCTGCAAGCGAGTGCAACGCCGCAAGGCGGTACGGCTAGTCCACCGGCATCTCCAACAGGCTTGAACACTAGGTCGAACAAGCCCGGGACGATCAATCTGCAATGGGTCCAATCCCCCACTCCCGGAGTGACGAGCAACGGCGTGTACCGCCGTGCGATGAATGGCGGGATTTACCCGGCATCGCCCACTTATACGATCAATGCGACTACTTCATTCCGGGATAGCCAAGTCTTGCGGGGAGTGAGCTATTGCTATGAAGTGACGGCGATTAACGCAAGCGGGCAGAGCGGGCCTTCCAACGAATCTTGCACTAAGACAAAGTAGATATCCTTGTGCGCGCGGCGCGGCCTGTGCCGATGGGCGGAAAGGAGGCGGCGGTGTGTAGCACAGGCCGTGCCGGGTGACGAATTAAACGAATTAAGCACGTTCCCGACCCCTTATTTCGTTAAATTCGTGCGCTTACTCACGGCAATCCACCGCTCGCACGGCGCACCGCCAGTGATTTCTTTTACGAATTTCACATGTCCAGATTGCACGGCAATATAAGGCGCTTTTAAGGACAGCGATTGCATTGATGCGGCTTCGGCATCTGTCGGTACGATCTTGTGGGGATTCCACCGACTTAAAGCAGCGGGAGCCCGGTTCGCTCGGAAACCTTCTGGAGCAAATTATCTTCGCTATCCTGTGCCCGGTTCTCCTCTGTCGCCGCGCACGACGATCTCGCCAGCGTCAAAATCCACGTCTCGCCATGCGATCTCGCGCGATTCGCCGACACGACAACCTGTGAACGCCAAGCCTGCCGCCAGGTCTGCACAGTTTATCGAGTCGCGACTGTGCCCGCGCGCATTTCGGCAATCATGGCATTGAATTTTGTCGTCGTGGGCAATGAGATTTGTTTGCCGCGGACGGCAGCGCGCTTCACAACAACCGCAGGCTTGCTGTAAATGACGCCCGCTTCTATCGCGACATTTAAAACGTGCCGGAAAACCGCAGCGGCGTTGTTGTAACGAGTCGGCGAGGCAGTCTTGGCATAAACTCTCGCCCACTTTTTACAATCACTTTGCCCGATCTTGCGGACTTCCGTCTCATTCAAGCCCGGCCAGCTTTTGCCAAGCGCCAATAGCACCTCTCGCCAGTAGTCGCGCGTTCGAGGCTTAATGCTCAAATTGTCGTCGAGATTGCGAAGGTGAGTCGTGGCGGCCTCTCCGAAAGTCATTTTGGCCGATACCTCGCCGTTCCCGTTGCTGGTACGCTTACGATGCTCTTTGAGAAATTCCGCGAGCTTGGCTTGCGCGACGCTAAGATGCGAAGTCCTAAGAGACTTCCAAACCTCTTTGCCGCCTGCGAAAGCTCTGGCATAGTAGCTCCCTGATTTGTGGCGGATAAGATTTTGCGTTCGCGTTCTTTTCCATGTTTTCGTGGGTTTGCGCAGTTTCACAAGGCCGACCGCAGAATAACACCGTGAAAGAGCAACAAAATCTTTTCTGCCATTTCGATTTACCTATGAATTGCGCCCGTAGCTCAGCCGGATAGAGCAACGGATTTCTAATCCGTAGGTCGAGTGTTCGAGTCACTCCGGGCGCGCAGGCTCACTTTGGGACGCGATTCAGAAGGGTGCAGCGTTGGTTGTTCCGCGTCTTTGTTTTGTTAGTGATTTGCAGCGCGGTCCCGGCTCCCGCTGCTGAATCGCTCGAGCAAACGATCGCCTTCCTCCTTCATCGAATCGAGACCGCCGATGCCACTTTCATTCGCAACGGCCAAACCCACACGCCCCAAGAGGCCGTTGCGCATGTCCGCGCTAAGTACGAACATTTCAAAGGGCAGATCAAAACGCCCGAGGATTTTATCCGACTGGCTGCGACGAAGAGCTTGCTTACCGGTCAGCCTTATCTCGTCCGCACCCGCAATGGCGAGGAGATATCGCTCAACATCTGGTTGAGCAACGCACTCCGGGAACACCGGGAAAAAGAAGTCAAGTGATCTTCAGTCCCGCTGCCGAAGTCCGTCTTGGGAACGAAGTTAGCTACAAGCATCACAGGAATGAACCTAAACAATTCGTGGGGGCGAATTTTTGCGCTTGCGACCGCTGGCGGATTTTTGCTCTTCGACGGTTGCGCTCTCAAGATGGGCAAGCAGCCGCGCCAAGAAATCGCGCCGCTTTATTCGGTGCACTCGCCCGAGTTTCGACAGGCTGCCGGATCATTGCTCGGACCAAATTTTGTCCCTGGCAACAACATCACCACCCTGGTTAACGGGAATCAGATTTTTCCGGCTATGCTCGGTGCCATTCGATCAGCCAGACATTCGATTAACTTTGAGACTTATACATTTTGGGACGGCGAAATCGCACACCAGTTTACCGAGGCGCTGGCCGAGCGCGCCCAGGCCGGAGTAAAAGTGAACGCCATTCTCGATGCACAAGGCACCCAAAAAATGGGCCGGCAAAATCTGGAGCGATTACGCAACGCCGGAGTCGAGGTTGCGAAATATCACTCAGTTCTCTGGCTCGATCCACGTCGCTACAACAACCGCACTCACCGTAAGCTACTAATCATTGATGGGAAAATCGGCTTTGTCGGTGGGGCCGGAATTGCCGACCTATGGACTGGCAATGCCGATTCGCCGCAACATTGGCGCGACAATCATTACAAGATCACCGGGCCGGTCGTTGCGCAGCTTCAGGGGAGCTTTGCAATCAGCTGGTTAAAAATAGGCGGCGAAGTGCTGCATGGTCCGAATTATTTCCCGCCGCTGGCAAACACTGGTCCGTACCTGGCGCAGGCAATCCGAGGCGGCGCCCATTATGAAAATCTCGACTTGATGTATCTACTTGCGATTGCTTCCGCCCAAAAAACTTTGCGAATTGAGAACGCTTACTTCCTCCCGGACGATCTGGTGCGTAAGGAACTAATCGAAGCGGCAAAGCGGGGCGTGAAAGTTGAAATCGTTGTTCCGGGAAAAAAGATCGATCAAAAACTGGTGCGCCTGGCGTCGAGGCGGCAGTGGCCGGAATTGATCCGCGCCGGGGTCAGGATTTTCGAATATCAACCGACGATGGTGCACGCGAAGTTGATGATCGTGGATAATATTTTCGTCTCGGTCGGCTCAGGTAATTTCGATAACCGCTCGATTCGTTTGAATGACGAAGCCAATCTCGACGTGTTAGATGGCAGTTTCGCCGCGCAACAAACGCGTTTATTCGAAATAGACAAAGGCCGTTCACGCGAAGTTACGCCGGCGAACTTGCGCGGCTTACAATTTGCCAATCCGTTTCAGCAAGCCGCCGGTCTGGTCGCTCCGCAATTGTAACTTTGTCATGTCGAGCGGAAGTCGAGACATCTCTTGCTATTTCGCTCTACCAAAAAATTAGAGATTCCTCGACTACGCTCGGAATGATAAAAATGTTCAGCTCGGCCCTTGGCTGAAGCGCCCCTGTTATCTCGATCACCACCTATGAAAAGCGGGATGACCTTCCTTCACTGCAACGAAGGCGCCACGGCAGGTCGCACAAACTTTTCCATTTGCGCTCAAGGTTCCGTCGACCGTCGCTCGATCATCGGTCGAATCGACAACTTTCGCTGACAAAGAAATCGGTCCGTTTGATGGTGTCGGCCGTAACAGTTTGATCGCGTAATCTGCGGTAACGGTACAGGGCGGATGGTCTGCGCCGGCTTTGTTCATCAAGTGCCAGGCCGCCGTCCAGTTACAATGGCAATCCAGCAGCGTGCCGATGATTCCGCCGTTCAATACACCCGGGAACGCTTCATATTTAGACTGCGGCATCCATTCCGCCACCACTTCCTCTCCTTTCGGGAAACTGCGAATGCGCAGCCCTTCGGCATTGGCCGGTCCGCAACCCCAGCATGAATTGTTCGGCGCGTACTTTTCCTGGAGTGATTTATTCATTGTAGCGGCCGCTCTATGAGCGCCGAAAGGAACAAAGCACGGCGGTCATAGGCCGCCGCCATAACCTCAAATTCACGCGCCGTTTTTTGATCCGCCAGCGTAAGCGCGCGGCGCTGGCCCAGTGTAAAGTGATAACGGCCGGATCAAACGATTATTGTCCTGTTGCTCGACTACATGCGCGCACCAGCCAGCAACACGTGAGGCGGCGAAGATCGGCGTATTCAGCGCCGGATCGAATCCCAACATTGTTAACACCGGCGCGGCGTAAAGATCGACATTCGCGCACAAATGTTTTTCGCGCTCCATCGTTTGCTCGAGCTTCTCACAAATCGGGATCCAATTTTCTTTGCCGGTGCGTTTGCCCAGGTCGCGTCCGATCTCGCGCATCGTCGGCACTCGCGAGTCGCCTTTTTTGTAAACGCGATGACCGAATCCCATGATCTTGGCTTTCTTCGCCAGTTGGTCTTTCAACCAATCTTCGGCGCGTTCGGGGGTTTTGATTTCATCGAGCATTCGCATCGATTGTTCATTCGCGCCGCCGTGCAACGGTCCTTTCAAGGCGGCGCACGCGCTCGTCACCGCTGCGTAAATATCCGCCAGGGTCGATGCCGTCACCCGCGCCGCAAAGGTCGAGGCATTGAACTCATGATCCGCGTACAAAATAAGAATCGTGTCCATCATTTGGATCTGCCAGTCCTGCGGAACTTCACCGCGCAATTTGTAGAAAAGACTTCCCGCCAGAGTCAGATCCTCGCGCTCTGGTAGTGGCTGTTCGCCGTGCGCGATACGATAGCCATCGGTGATCAAGGTCGAAACCTTCGCGATTAATCGAATCGATTTGCGAATGTTGGCCGCGTGCGAATGGTCGTTCAGTTCCGGATCGAATGCCCCCAGCCCCGACACGCCCGTACGCAGCATGTCCATCGGATGCGTCTTTTTCGGCATCAATCGCAACGCATCCAGCACCTGCTTTGGCAACATGCGAGCCATAGCGATTTCGGATGTAAATTTATTGAGCTGCTCCACATCCGGCAGCTCGCCGTTCAGCAAGAGATACGCGACCTCCTCGAAGCTCGCTTTCTCCGCCATCTCGTGGATGTCGTAGCCGCGATACATCAGGCCGGCGTTCGGATCGACCCAGCAGATTTGCGTCTCCCCCGCGATCACGCCGGCGAGGCCCGGACTGTAAGCCGGTTTAGATTCTTTAGCCGCCATTGAGGTGTTTCTTTACTCGCGAATGTCCAACGTTCAACGGCCAAGATCGACGTTGGCGATTGGAGGGACACGCGCTGTCATGTCCCAAATTTTGGGCGCCGACCCGCCATCGCATTGCTATGGCGTAGCAGGCAGCGCGGCGCTCTCCATTTACAGATTACGCGCTCCGGACCAGCTTGCCGCCTTTGGATCGTAATCGAGCAATTGATAAAGTTCCTCCCGCGTCTGCATTTTCTCCAGCCAATCGCTCTGACTCCCGCGCGTTTTCAAGTCGCGCAAAAATTCCGCCGTCGATTTCATGGAAACGCGAAACGCGCTTTGCGGAAAGATGACCATCCGATACCCCAGCTCACGCAATTCATCGAACGAGAGCAGGGGCGATTTCCCGAATTCGGTCATGTTCGCCAGCAGCGGGACCTCCACTTCCTTCGTGAAATCACGAAATTCCTCTTTCGTTTGCAGTGCCTCCGGGAAAATTGCGTCGGCGCCGGCAGCGACATAAGCCTGCGCTCGTTTCACTGCGCCGTCGAAACTTTCAATCGCCCGCGCATCCGTCCGCGCGATCACCAAAAAATCTTTATCGCGTTTCGCCGCCACCGCAGCTGCAATCTTCTCCTCCATATCGGCTGATAGGATCAGCGATTTTCCGGCGAGATGTCCGCACCGTTTGGGAAATTCCTGATCCTCCAGATGACAGCCAGCCAATCCCGCGTCTTCCAATTCGCAGATCGTGCGCGCCGCGTTTTCCGCGCCGCCAAATCCCGTGTCCGCATCGACGATCGCCGGAATCTTCACTGCCTTAGCGACAAAACCGGCAAGCAACGCCACCTCGCTTAAGGTTAGCAATCCGATGTCCGGTAATCCCGCGGTGGAATTCGCCAGTCCAGCGCCGCTGATATAAACCGCATCAAATCCGGCACGCTCCACCTGCCGCGCGATCGACGCGTTCGGCACGCCCGGCATCGCCACGCAATCCTTCGCGATCAACTCGCGCAATCGTTTCGCCTTCGTTTCCTTTGTCATGTCGAGCGAAGTCGAGACATCTCTTGCTATTTCCCGTTAGCGCATCCGCAAAAGCTTCATCAAATGATGCACACCGTCTTGCTCCTCGAGCGCCCAGGCGCACTGTAAAATTCTCGCGCAATGATCCCGTCCCAACGCAGGGGCCACTAAATGCAAAAATTTTCTTTCCAGCTCGACGTCCGAGACCGGATTTTTCGCGTTGCCCAGCGGATAATCGACGCGCTTGGTCAACGTGCGGCCATCTTTCAGCGTGACATGCACGATATTCGCAACCGCCCCTGGATAAAGCGAGCTTAACTCCGCGCTGCGTGTCACTTTCACGTTCTCCAAAAATTTCCAAATCGCCGGATCGGTAAATCGCGCGGGCTGAAATTGTTCGCCGGTCACTTTGCCGTCGATCAACGCGATCGCGGTAATGTACGGCAGGCTGTGGTCGGCGGTCTCGCGCGTTTCCGGTCTCCATTTTTCCGGCTCGCTCCCGATGATATCGACCGACGCGTCGTGCGATTCGATGTTAACTGACGCGATCTGCGAAACGTCGCCGATTTGTTCGCGCAAGAACAACGCCGCTTCGATCGCGCTCTGGCTGTGATATTCCGCCGGCCAATATTTGATGCTCGTGTTCAAAATCATCGACGCTGGTCCCTGCGGATTTTGTGGAAATGGCATCGCGAATTTTTCACCAACGTTACCAAGCGAAACGCCGAGTTCTTTCTCGAATCCCATTTGCCCTTCGAAAATCGGCGCCGGTCCGGTCATTCCCGCGCGCGCGAGCAGCGCCGAATAAACTCCATGGCGCGCTGCGTTCGCGAATGCCACGCCTTTCCAATGCGAAAGTTCGCCGACGCGTGCCTGTCGCATCGCCGCGCAGGCCACGCCCGCGATGTTGACCGCGTGGCGCGCTTTTTCTCGCTCAAGTTTCATCAGCTTCGCCGACGCCAGCGCGGTCGAGAACGCCCCGTAGGTGACATGGTCCCAGCCCCGCGCGCGAATGCTAGCCGCGTCGCACAAACGGCATTGCACTTCATAAGCTAGCGCGATCGCGGTAACTGCGGCGCGTCCATTCGCGCCCACGCTCTCAGCCACCGCCAGCACGGCGGAAATGTTATCGCTCGGATGCGCCGGTTCCTTCGAAAGATAGGTGTCGTTGTAATCCAAATAACGGATACAACAGCCGGTCGCAAACGCCGCCCAATCCGGCGGTGCCTGGTGGTGCGTGCCGATAATGGTCGCGCCATGTTTCGCAGAAAATTCCGACGCGACTTCCCGCGCAATCCGGCAGGGCTCTTCGTTCCATGCGCCTAGGGCGCAACCGATCGAGTCGATTACCCGGCGCTTCACTTCATTTACAGTTTCGCGCGACAAATCTTCGAAACGCAGAGCGCAAGTGTATTCGGCAAATTGATGGGCGAGCGATTTGGTCATGAAAAAATTGGAAGCTGCAATGTGACGATGAATAGCGCCTAAGCAACATCGTCATCCCGAGTGGAAATGCCCGTCCGGCTCGGACCGAGGGATCCCATGGTGTTATCCTTAAGGGTATATTGCAGGATTTCTCGACTTCGCTCGAAATGACGGGAAATTAAATGCGTGAGCGAATTTCAATTCGGTGGCGAATTTGTCTGGCATCCCTCGCCCGAGATTATTGCGCAATCGAACCTGCAATCATTCATCAATCGGCACGGCCTCGGTTCCTTCGATGAATTGATGCGGCGCTCAACCACGGACATTCCCTGGTTCTGGGACACCGTCCTGCGGGACCTCAGAATCGAGTTCTACAAGGCCTATGAAGAAGTCGTCGATCTCTCAAAGGGAAAAGCGACGCCGCAATGGTGCGTCGGCGGCGAAATGAACATCGTCCACAACCTGCTCGATAAATATGCCGGCACGCTTACCGACAAAAAAATCGCAATTAAATCGGAAACAGAGGACGGCAAGTCGCGCCGACTGACTTACGCTGAGCTTCGCGCCGAAGTAAATGAAATGGCGACGGCGTTGCGTTCGCTCGGTCTGGGCAAAGGCGATGCCATTGGCGTTTTCATGCCAATGGTGCCGGAAATCGTCATCGCGATGCTCGCGATCATCAAGATCGGCGGGATTTTCTTGCCACTCTTCTCCGGATTCGGCGCCTCCGCCATCGTGTCACGCCTAAAAGACGCCGACGCCAAAGCGCTTTTCATCGCGGAGGGAACCTTTCGTCGCGGAAAATTCTGTGCAATGCGACCGATCGCGGAGGAAGCGGCCGCACAAGTTCCGACGCTGCAACATTCGATCGTGCTAACGAAAAGCAGCGAGTGGATTGTAGCTGCCGCCGTCACCGGCGGCAGAACCGAAAAACCTCTGCCGCTGAGGACAACGGCAGCCACAACAAACACCGAAAAAACGAGCGCCGAAGATGTGATGATGCTCATCTACACCTCCGGCACCACAGGCCGGCCGAAAGGTGCGGTGCACACTCACTGCGGGTTCCCAATTAAAGCTGCGCAAGACATGTGGCACGGCCTTGATCTTCACGTCGAGGAAACGCTTTTTTGGCCCACCGACATGGGGTGGATGATGGGCCCATGGCTCGTTTTTGGAACGCTGGTGCTGGGCGCCACTATGATGCTTTACGATGGCGCCCCCGATTTTCCGGGACCCGATCGCGTTTGGAAATTGTGCACAGATCACGGTGTCACCGCGCTGGGTGTTTCGCCCACGCTGATCCGCGCGCTCCGAAAATATGGCGAAGAAATTGTTAATCGGCACGATCTAACGAAACTTAGGAAATTCGCCTCAACTGGGGAACCGTGGAACCCGGATCCCTGGCTCTGGCTTTTTCGCGTCGTCGGGCGCGGAAAACTGCCGATCATCAATTACTCCGGCGGCACTGAAATCTCTGGCGGTATTCTGATGGGGAATGTGCTAACGCCGATGAAGCCGTGCGCGTTCTCCGGACCGTTGCCTGGGATGGCGGCCGATGTCGTCGACGAAAATGGAAACTCGATTCGCGGGAAAGTTGGCGAGCTCGTCATTCGCGAACCCTGGATCGGCATGACACGCGGATTTTGGCGGGACCCGCAGCGTTATCTCGATACCTATTGGTCGCGCTGGCCGGACATTTGGGTGCACGGCGATTGGGCCGCAATTGATGATGAAGGACTTTGGTACATTCTCGGCCGGAGCGACGACACAATTAAAATTGCCGGCAAACGGGTGGGCCCCGCGGAAGTCGAATCGATCCTCGTTGCGCACGCACAAGTGAGTGAAGCAGCGGCGGTCGGCGTGCCGGATTCGATCAAAGGCGAAGCATTGGTTTGCTTTTGCGTCTTGAAAAATGGCGACAACGCATCGGCTGACATTGCCCAGGAGTTGAAACAAAGCGTCGCGCGCGACCTTGGCAAAGCACTCGCGCCCCGTGACATTGTTTTCGTGAGCGATATTCCGAAAACACGAAATGCGAAAGTGATGCGTCGCATCGTGCGCGCCGCTTATCTCGGCGAAAAACTTGGCGACACTTCGGCATTGGAAAACCCGTCTGCGATCGACGCGATTCGCGCGGGCGGAATGCGCACATAGTCATCCTGAGCGAAGTGCAGCGGAGTCGCCTGCCCCGCCGTACCTCTTATGCGAAGGCTGGGAAGGATCCCGGTGCGGTACCTTAAAGCTCTCGCGGCGGGATCCCTCGGTCCGAGCCGGACTGGCATTTTCGCTCGGGATGACGACGCCACCCAAACATCACGATTTCATCGATTTCTTTGAAGCAACTTGTTTGAATCGTCGCTTATGAAAAAACACTCATTTCCTTTCGCGATGATTGCGCTGGCCACAATCGGGACGGTCATGGCCGCGGGACCGGCGAAGTTTGACGGTGAATTCGTGGACAAGAAATTTCTGAATGGGCAAGGCGTGTTTGAATTCAGCATTCATCAGATCGGCAGCGCGCTCGAGATTGCATTCGATGCGGCCTACTCCGATGGCCACGGCGCCACGCCTGATGCGACTGGCGCAGGCAAAGTCAACGGAAACGCGGCGCAGTTCGCCTGGAAGGACAGTTTCGGTAATACTGGGACGGGCACGATCAATCTCGCTGGCGACGATATCGTCGTCTCGATGAAAACCGTGCACGTCGCCGACGCGCGCTGTCTCGCGTTTTATCGTGACAACATGAAGCTGAAGCGCATCGGGAAGAAATAGCGTGGCGACGCCGGGCTTAATGTGGGAGGGGCCTCAGTGCCCCGACAGCGTCATGAAATCAGACACTCATTCCCGCAATCTGCGTTTGCACCGGGCAAAAGACGTGCCAGCAACGTTCTTCATCACAAAGTCTCTACATCCGAAAAAGCCGGTTCTAAACAAAGCTGCCAGAGAAACTGTTACGTCTGCGTTCGCATTCGCGGTACAACAGGAACGCACCTATCTGCGAGCTTTTGTTGTGATGCTCGATCATTGGCATGCACTCTTCGCCCTGAGGGAGCCGTGGACATTGCCAAAATTCATGCACGATTTGATGAGCTATGTCGGCGGAAGAACATCCCAGCTCCTGAGGGGCCATAAAACCTCGTGGCAAGATGGCTACTATGACACCTTCGTAAAAACCGCCAGACAGTTTGAGTACGTCAGATGCTACATTGAGCAGAATCCCGTGGTAAAAGGATTGGTTGAAAGGCCAGAGCAATGGGAGGGAAGCAGCGCGAGCAGAAGCGATCTTATTACTGAGCCCTGGCCTTATTTGTATGAGGAGGATTAAAGGCTGTCGGGGCGCTAAGGTAGCTCCCACATTAAGCTGGGCGGTCGCTACACCATCGGCCTGAAACGCCCGACGATTTCCTGCAAACGCCCGGTGATTTGGCCGAGCGAACACACTTCCACCGCTTCTAACAGCGCAGGAAAAGAGTTTTCGCCGCGTTCAACCACCGCGCCCAATTTATGCAGCGCGCGATTTGATTTCTCCGCGTTTTTCTTTTTGAACTTCTTCAAACGCTCGACTTGCAATTTTTGTTTCGCTCGGGGAGTCCGCACCAACTCGACCTCAGGCATCTCATCCGCGCCGTTGCGATAGCGATTTAATCCGACAATCGGACGCGTTCCGTCATAAATTTGTTGCTCGTAACGGTGGGCAGCATTTTGGATCTGACTGCGCTGATAGCGATTCTCCACCGCAGCAAGCACACCGCCGAGCGATTCGATCTCACGAAATTCATCGAGAATCGCTTTCTCAACCGCGCGTTCGACTGCTTTCATCCCGGGCGAGCCGCTCAACATGTTCATGGTGTGCTTAAAGATTCCGGATTCTTCGAGCAGAATTGCCTGTCCATGCGCGGCAAGACGAATCCATTCCTCACTCGGCGTGGTGAACGGTTCGTCGGCGCTATTCGAGTGACACGAGTTGGTGCCGTTCATGTAAGCGAGCATCAATTCGGCCGCGGTGCGAGTGAGATTATTTTTGAACTCGGCGGCGATGAGCGAGCGGCCGCTCGTTTGCGTGTGAAGTTTGAACATTTGCCCGCGCGCGTTCGCGCCAAAGACATCGCGCATTCCGATCGCCCAGATTTTTCGTGAAACGCGCGCGAGCGCGATGTATTCGACGTCGAGTCCGCAATCGAGGAAGAAAGAAAGCCGCGATGCGAACTGATCAACTGACACGCCTCGCGCGCTTAGCATTTCGGCGTAAGCGAAACCATTGGAGAGCGTGTAGGCCGCTTGTTGCACCGGCGTCGACCCCGCTTCACCGATGTGATAACCGCTAATCGAAACCGGATACCAGCGCGGCATGTTCGCCGTTGTCCAGTCAATCATGTCGCAAAGAAAACGCAGCGACGCTTCCGTCGGAAAAATCGTTTCATTCTGAGCCTGCACTTCTTTGAAAATGTCGG
>QHRO01000063.1 GCA_003220155.1 Verrucomicrobiota bacterium | reverse complement strand
GATGTTGAGTTCGATCCGAACCACCTGTCAGGGCACCGCCACTTCCTGCGCCTTGCCTTTCTAAGTCCAGTCGGCACAGCGGCCGACTGCCACAGGCCGGCAGCCTGTGCTCCCCAAGCGGCGGAAATCCGCTCGCAACCTGGAGCGAGGCGCGTTAACTACACGCCAATGGCAAAAAAAATCGGACTGCTTTTTGCAGGACAAGGCGCGCAGACGGTCGGGATGGGAAAAGACCTGGCGGACGAATTTCCTGTCGCGGCGAAAATGTTTGCCTCGGCCGACGCGATTCTTGCCCGTAAATTAACCGACGTTGCCTGGAATGGGCCGATCGAGGAACTGACCAAGACGTCGAATTGTCAGCCGGCACTTTTTGTTCACGGGCTCGCCTGTCTTGCGGTGCTGCGCGAACTGGCAGGAAATTTTTCAATTGAAGCGGCGGCAGGTTTGTCGCTCGGCGAAATGACCGCGCACGCCGCTGCTGGAACATTTGATTTCGAGAATGGATTGAAATTGGTGCAGCGACGCGGCGAATTGATGGATGAAGCTTGCGCGGCGACCAACGGCGCGATGGCGGCCATGATCGGCGCAGATGAAAATTCAGCGCGGGCTTTGGCCGCAGACGCGGATGTCGATGTCGCGAACATTAATTCACCGGGGCAAATTGTGCTCTCGGGCGAACGAGCAAAGATCGAGGTGGCGGTAGCACTGGCCAAGGAGCACGGCATCCGCCGAGCGACGATGTTGAACGTGGCAGGCGCGTACCATTCGCGTTTGATGGAAAGCGCTTATGAAAAACTGAAAGAAGCACTGCTCGAAATTGAGATGCAGCCGCCGTCGTTCGCGGTCTTTAGCAATGTTACCGGCGAAGCAGTGAGCACATTGCCGGAAATTCGTCGAACTCTGCAAGATCAAGTCACCGGCACAGTGCGCTGGCTCGATTGCATGGAAGGTATGCTCGGATGCGGTTGCGATTTTTTTATTGAGCTGGGACCGGGTGGTGTGCTCGCCGGGTTGTTAAAACGCACGAACAAGAATGCAGAAACAATTTCAGTGAACGATGTCGGGTCGGCGCAGAATTGCGCGCAACGACTGCGGAGTCTTCAATCTTGATTGGAGAGCGCAGGCTGCTAGCCTGCATTCGTCGGCTGCTTGCCGACGAAATCTGTTCTGGGTAGCGCACGCGTCTCGCGTGTTGGTTTCGGCGTTTCGCCGAAACAATCTTTTCCCGTAAAAGTCCGCGATCGCGAGGACGCGATCGCCAATACGCGAGACGCGTGCGCTACTCAGAAATTTCATGCGCGACGCGAAGGCAGTTGCGCATGAACGTGCCGTCGATAGCCTCGCGCTATGTCGTTGCAGAAACGAATCGACGAAGATTTGAAGGATGCGATGCGGGCAAAGGACGCCGCGCGCCTGAGTGTGCTTCGCTTGCTCAAAGCCGCGCTCAAAAACGCGACCATCGAAAAAGTTGGCGCCGATGGCGAACTCAACGATGCCGATGCGATCGCGGTAATTCGCAAACAGGTAAAACAGCGACAGGATTCGATCGAAAGTTTTGAGAAGGGCGGACGCGCCGAGCTGGCGGAGAAAGAGAAAGCGGAGATCGTGGTGTTGAATCAGTATCTCCCGCAGGCGATGAGCGCGGCGGAATTGCAAACGATCGTGGCCGACACGATCCGCGAAGTCGGCGCGACCTCGCGCGCGCAAATGGGCGCAGTGATGAAGGCGCTACAGCCGAAAATCGCAGGGCGAGCCGATGGGAAAACCTTGAGCGCGGAAGTGCAAAAGCGATTGCAATAAGAAACGCCGAACGCCCAACGCCGAAAATCCAACGTCCAATGCAAGCCTCTGAATTGAAGATTCGGCGTTGGACGTTGAGCGTTGGACGTTTCTGCTTTTTTCCATGCTAAGCGCCATCATCGTCGCAGCCGGCAGCAGCAAACGCGTCGGTTTCGATAAGTTATTTTCAAAGATCGGCGACCGATTGGTTCTTGAACATGCGTTGGCGGCATTCGAAGCGGCGGAATCAGTAAGCGAAATTATCGTCGTCTGTCGGGATCTCAAGCTCATCCAAGACGTGATCAACCGGGCTGACTTTAGAAAAGTGCGCGCGGTTGTTCGCGGGGGTGAGCGAAGACAGGATTCGGTCCAATCTGGCCTGAACGCAGTAGACCAAGCGTCCGAATTCGTGGCGGTGCACGATGCCGCCCGACCGTTGATTACGCCCAACGAAATCGAACGCGTGTTCTCGGCCGCGCAGGAACATGGCGCCGCAGTCTTGGCATCGCCCGTTACGGACACGTTGAAATTTGCCGACGCAAATCAGTTTGTAAGCGGTGCGATCGATCGACAAAACATTTTCGCAATGCAGACGCCGCAGATCTTCCGGCGGCAGCTGTTGGTGGATGCTTATCAGCACGTCGCGGAAAATTCGGTGACGATCACCGATGAAGTTTCCGCGGTCAAATGCACCGGCAAAAAAGTCGCGATCGTGCCGGCAGAAGATCACAACTTGAAGATCACCTTCGCAAGCGACTTGCCGGTGGCGGAGTTCATTTTGAAACAACGCGAACAATAAGACGCGACCATTATGACGAGTGACTCGCCGTTCCTTGTCATGTCGAGCGCAGTCGAGACATCTCATTCTAATTAAAGACGCAAATAGTTAGAGATTCCTCGACTTCGCTCGGAATGACAGACGTGAATTGACTCGTCATCCGGAGCGCGTTGTCCCGAGCGAAGCGAGGGACCTCACTTTGCTCAGCATTCACTCGGACCAGCCTGATCTCCGACCAACCGAGAGGTCCCCCGCCGTCTGCGCGGCTCGGGATGACGGAAGTTTAGACCAGCGGTTGTTTCGCCACTGCGCGCAGGGCGAGCTCCGCGATCGGCCCTACGTCTTCGCGCAGGAACTTTCGTCCTTTGCGGAGATCGGTCGCGGACTCGAGATCGGCGACGCGAAAAAGCTTTCCATTTTTCCAAATTGTCGCGGCGCCATTGTAAGGCCCGACACGGCGTGGATCGGTCCAGGTATGAATCGAAACCAGGTTCGTGGTCACCGCGGCGGCCACATGCATCGGGCCGCTATCGACGCTAATGACGAATGCAGCCGCACGTAAGAGCCAGACCAACTGCAGAAGCGTAGTTTGGTTCGTCAAATCCACGCAATTCTCCGGGGCCGAAAATCGTCGGCCAGATTTGCCGACGACAACGACGCGGGCCGGCGCAAGCGCAGAGCAAAATTCCAGAATCACACTGGCCCCGATCGATTTGTTGCGTCCCCGGGCGTAGGGATGGACGACCACGAATCCGGGAAAAGCATCGAAACGCGGTGGTTGGTCCCCAGTGGGAATCGGAAAACGCAAATCCTGGCGCAGGGACGCGCCGAATGCCTCAGCCAACTTGAAATTGCGATCGACGGCGTGCTCCTGGCGGTCCACTCGCGCTACCTGCGTATAAAAAAAACGCGAACCTTCTCGTGCGTCGCTCATTCCCAAAATCTTTTTAGCGCCGCTAATCCTGGCGATGAGCGCGCTGCGGAACAGCCCCTGAAAATCCAGCGCAACATCCGGTCGCAACCGGCGCGTTTCCCGAATCCAAGGCAATAAACGGGCGGGCGCGCCTAGTCCTCGAAATTCGCCGCGGGGAAAGATGTGAACGTGATTGATGTCGCGATTTCCGCGCAACAACGGCGCCCATTCCGGATTGATGACCCAGGTGATTTCGGCCTCGGCATTAGCATCACGAATCGCCGCCACCGCAGGCAAAGTGTGAACGACATCCCCGAGCGAACTCGGTTTGATGATCAGGATTTTCGACGGCACGAGTTAGCGACCGAGCGGCAGACGGTCGGCGAGCAAACGCGGCAGCCCGGCGGCGATAATTTTTTTGCGGGCCTTTTCGATGGCGTAGCGAACACGGCGCTGCTCGATCAAATTTTCGTCGGCGTGGTAAATGCAATAGGCGGCGCGCCAATCACCATCGCGTGGTTGTCCGACACTGCCGGCGTTAACGAAATATTTTTTGCCAAATTCAACGTGAATCTGTTCCTGCTGGGTGCGGCGGGCGCGTTCGTCCCGAATAAAAGCGCATTGAATATGGGTGTGACCAAAAAAACAAACGGCGGTGTGTTGATAAGTGAAACTGGCGGCGGCATCGAGATCACGAAAGACGTAGCCCCATTGCCCTGGAGTATCGAGGGTGGCGTGAACGATGGTGAAGTCGCGCACCTGCCGCTGAAGGCGCAAGTCGCGCAACCACTGGCGGTCTTCGTCGCTCAGTTGCGCTCGCGTCCAGGTCATCGCTCGCTCTGCCATTTCATTAAAATCGCCGGTTGCTTCCGGTTGTGACGCCTGCTCGTCGTGATTTCCTTTCACCGTCGGACAATCCAAATCGCGCACAATCTTGATGCACTCGCGCGGGTTGGCGTTGTAACCGACGATGTCGCCCAGGCAAATGAAATGAGTGCAGTGCCGTTCGCGCGCGTCTGACAGCACCGCTTCGAGCGCCTCCAAATTTGCGTGAATGTCGCTGAAGATGGCAAACCGCATCATGGAATTCTTTCGTTTGCGGGAATTTTCAGGCGCGCTTCCATGGCCCGCAGTTGGTTGATCAAACGCGGGAGGCGTTGCTTTTCGCCGCGCTGGTAGAGAGTGCGCAATCGATCGTAAGCCTCCCGTTCGCGGCCTTCGCAGTAAGAGAGTTCGTAGGCAGAAAAACGTTCGTCATAAGAGGCATGGTCAGGAAGATGCGACGCTTTTTCAAAATTCTCTGCCGCCAGGGCGTGATCGTGAAATTTGTCGCGATATAATCGTGCCAGCGCTTCGTAAAGTTGCGGCTTCTCCGGATTGTGGGCAATCCCGCGAACGAGAAAATCCTTACCCAGCTCGAGATAATCGTGCTGCAAGCGGCGACGCGTGGCCGGTGATTTGGAATCGTCTTCCAGCGCCGCTGTGCCCGCGTTCCATGCCATGTGCCATCCAGCGATCTCCCAGAAAAGAATGGCGCGCGGTTGCAGTTCGGTGGCCTGCCGCAAACGCAACAGAAGATACGTCCAATCGGTTCGTTCCCAGGCGGAGTAGGCATCAATGAAAAGCAGATCGGCAATGACGGAACGAAATCCACCAAGCACGGCGATAAATGCGGATTGGCCAATTTGTTCCCGTAAACCAATGGAGAGCGAGCCCGGCGCGATCCGATCACAAGCCGCCTCCATCTTTAGTTTTAAGGGGACAAACGCGGCCAATATGAAAATGAGGGCGAGCACTGGTTTCATAATTCGCGCTGCGAAAAAATCGCAATTGCAATCACGAGGTATCCGACAATGTAAATGGCGCCGAGTCCAAGAAGTTTCAGCAACATCAAGTTGGAGAGCGAACTTCCAGCAATGATCTGGTCGCTGAGGTTGAATGCTTGCAGGTCAGGAAAAAAGAATGAAACGCCGGCGAGAAAAATGCGGACCAACCAACCGGCGGCGCGTCGATGCAGCCAGTAATCGCGGGCGATCGATTCCAAATGCCCAACCATATAAACCATCGCCATAGCGCTGATGGTGAAGATGTTTGAGGTCGCGAAACTGGAAATGCAGAGCGTGAGCGAGACCAGGATCGCGGCCTTGGTCAAGATAAAGAGCAGGGCAAGGACAAGATCGCGATTGGCACCGGCTTGATGCACTGCAACCAGGGCGTGGTCGAGTTCATCGGAAGGCGACTGGGCGAGTTGCTGCATCGTCTCGCGAACGGCGGCTCCTTCCCGCAGATGAATAACGGCGAGGCAGAGAATACTCATGGCGACGAGGGAGATCACCAAAAGTCCGAGCGCGCCAAAAAATTTGCCGAGCACATATTCGAAACGCCGAACCGGCTTCGCCAGCACGCTGTAAACAACGCGATCGTCGAGATCCCGCGGCAATAATTGCGCGGTGGCGACAATGGCGAGCATGCTGAGAAAGAAATTAATGGCGCCGAGCGCAATGTCCTTTGTCACTTGCAATTCCTGTTGAAAGGAAATCCGTGCCAGAAAAGAAGAACTGATGACGAGAACGAGAGCGAAAAGCACGAGCACGTAGAAGACGCGCAAGCGTGCCAGCTCGGTGAAAGTGGTGCGCGCGATAGCAGCAATGCGGCCTAAGGAAAAGCTCATTCGTCGCCGGTGTCAGTCACCTTCAGGAAAAACTGCTCGAGGGAAGTTTGCGGTTTGCGGCGCGCAACAACTCGAGCTTTGGCCGCCGTAATCTGCTGCTCGAGTCCATCGAGAAAATCAGGCGTTGCACTTTCCACAATGAGTTCAGTTTGATTTTCAATCGCGAGCAAATCTTCGAGATGGCCCTCGCGCAGCAATTTGCCGCGATGCAAAATGCCGACGCGATCGCAAACTTCCTGCACCTGAGTGAGCAAATGCGACGAAAGCAAAATCGTGGTGCCGCGCTTTTTCAAAGAGACGATGAGATTTTGAATATCGCGCGAGCCCGCTGGGTCGACTGCGCCGGTTGGCTCATCCAGCACGAGAATTTTCGGATGATGAATCAGCGCCTGCGCTAATCCGATACGCTGGAGCATTCCCTTTGAGTAAGTGCTGAGGCGCGCATCGGCCGCCCGCGCCAGCCCGACGGTCGCAAGTAATTCGGCAATGCGCGATTTCGTTTCGCGCCCGGACAATCCACTAAGCTTGGCATGAAACCGCAAAGTTTCGGCGCCGGTAAGAAATTTGTGGAAGTAGGCGTTTTCCGGCAGAAATCCGATATCGCGACGCACCGCGACCGCGGAATGATCACGACCAAAAATGCGCACGCTTCCGCTTGTCGGTTCAATCAAGCCAAGAATAATTTTTAAGGTCGTGCTTTTACCCGAACCATTTGGCCCGAGCAATCCGTAGATTTCACCCGGAGCGATCTCGAGATTCAAATGCTGCAAGGCAACGATCCGCCGCCGTCGAAATGGCGTGGCGAATACTTTGGTGACGTCGCTGACGTGAATAGCCGGCTCTGTCATGTTCGAATTTCAAATCCGCGCGAATCTGGCGGTGTGGCCAGAGCATTCTCCGATTCCTTTTTAATAAGAGAGCCCAAGTCACTTTGACGAATGCCCTCTAAAAATGCGCTCACTTCCTCGGCCTCACCGCTTGCCTGTAACTCGACCCGACCATCGGCAAGATTGCGCACCCATCCGGTGACATTGAATCCTTTCGCGATTTGCCTGACGGAATAGCGAAAACCAACCCCCTGCACCCGCCCTTCATAAAATACCTGTACGGCTTTCATAATAATATGCCGCCTACTTAATCCGCAGCAGGGCGCGCTTGTCTAGCTATGGCTAAGGCGACGGTTCCGCTCCGGGAATTGGCGTCGGCTCGGGAGCATCGTTAGGCAATGGTTCCGGCGGGAGCAATCGCGGATCAAAGTGAAATTTCCGGGTCCGGCTGGCTTCATTGCTGCTCGACGGAATGGTCGGCGCAGTCGCGGCCGAAACCAGCTCTGGTGGCGCGGCCCGAATGTCCTGGGTGGCGACATAACCTTGCTGACCATTCATGAGCTTAACCTTGCTATAACCAAATGACGGGCGAATAAGCATTACCAACGTATCCTGCGGAAGTTTCTGGTCGGGACCGTTGGCTTGTTGAGGGCCGTAAAAATAAAATGCCGCTTGCTTCACACTAACGGCATAATATTTCCCGCTATTGGACGCGGTCGGTGCCCCCAAATCGGAGGTAGAACAGCTCGTGGCGCACACCGCCAGCAACGTAAGTATTCCCCCGAGGACACAACTCGATACCTTCATGGCGAGGTCTCCAAAGCTTATCCTATTCCTCGCTAGCCTACTTGTAAGAATAGATGAGGCAAAAGCTGCTCGACCCACCCTCCACCAGATCAACTGAAACGAAGTATTGACCACTATCGGTTGGCGAAAATCCGGCAGCGGCTCGGTCCCCCCCATCATAATGCTGTGTCGTCAGCAGCTTGCCCATCTCATCATAAACGTTGACCGCGATTTTCTTGACGGGATCAGTTGCGCCAACCGCAAACCAATACTGATTTCCGGCAAATAGATTCACTGCGATTAAAGCGTGGTCTTGCGCCTTTAAACTGCCGCACCAATGTCCATCCCGCAGTTTAAAGCCATCGTTGGTAAATGCGCCGGCCACATCGAGCGCGTTCTTGCGCGCATTCACTTCCGCGTCCGTGTCCGCGAGGGAAGTGGCTACGCCCGCCAAGACAAACATCATGGCCAGGAAGAGGCGGCGTTTCATTTCGCGTCAGGCTTGTGTTGAATTTGTTGAATCAAATCGCTGACCACGCTGTTCACCTTGCGCACATCATCCGAGCTGGGTGACTTGCCGGGCGGGAAGGTCACTAACTTTTCCAGATTCGTTAGCTGATCATTTACGTTTCTAACCAACGGATCATTTCGCAAATCCGGCGAAACATCATTGAGTTTGGCGTGAATAAAACCGACCAGGGCTGGTTGCCGCAGAAGTTTCGCGCTCCGCTCATCGTAGTTAGCCGCGACCGACCCGCTCACCACTTGAGTTCCGCGAATCCATCCACCGATGCTGACCAGAATGACCAAGTCCTGGTCGCTGTGGGATTGCATCGAGTTTTTTACTTCGTTCTGCGTCGCCTCCAGTTCTTCCTGGAGCGAATCCCACTGATTCGTTTCCGCGAAGTCGTTGATGCTGTTGCTGCGACCGAGAATGTTCTGGCTGACGCCGAGCGCCCTAGCCAACTTGATCACATCCGAGCCAATGTTTTTCACCTGCTGGCTATCCTGTGCTTCCACCGCGATGAAACCGTCTGCGATTAACCCGCCAAGATTAAGTGCAAGCTGCGCGCGATTTTTGTAAGTCGTCGGGATGGGAGCGCGGTAGGCGCCAGTCCAATTCGGTTTCCCGGGTTTTTGCAGGGCGGCGAAAAGCTCGCCCGGCGTCGGGATGGTAATGGTATCGGTTCGCGCTGCTTTTGCCATCTGATCGGGCGCAAGCTTCGCCGGCTGAGCACCGATCAACGCGCCGGCAGCAATCGGCAATAACAACAAAGCGGTTCGTCCGCGGACCAACATCAGACCATAGCGTACTAATCTAAGTCGAGATTGCCAGTGCGAATCTTTTCTGGGGAACACAGACTTTACAGTCTGTACGCCCAGCGGAGCTTCACCCCGCTGATGTGACGCTTGCGCGGCTCGCTTGAGTCAGCGGGTTTGGAAACCCGCTGGGCGCACCGGCCGCAGGCCCGTGTTCCAAGTCAGCGGCCTGCTCCCCAGACAAAGATGTTTCGCAACATCTGTTGGACAGCGCGCGCACATCGCGCATCATAGCCGCGCAAAATGCAAACCAGCATTGTTGAGATAATCGGACGCGAGATTTTGGATTCGCGCGGCAATCCCGCCATCGAAGTAGACGTACGATTAGAAGGCGGGGCGCTGGGTCGGGCGGCGGTGCCGAGTGGCGCGAGTACGGGCGAGCATGAAGCATGGGAATTGCGGGACGGCGACAAGAAGCGTTACGGCGGGAAAGGGGTTCGCCAGGCGGTCGCGAATGTGAACGGGAAAATCGCGGATGCTCTCAGAGGATTTGACGCTCGTGCCCAGGAAAAAATCGACGCCAAGCTGATCGAGCTGGATGGCTCGCCCAACAAAAAGAATCTGGGCGCAAACGCGTTGCTCGGCGCTTCCCTTGCCACCGCGCACGCAGCCGCGGCGGCGGCAAACGTTCCGCTCTTTCGTTATCTGGGCGGTCCCGGCGCCCGCGTTCTGCCGGTCCCGATGATGAACATTCTAAACGGGGGCGCGCATTCCGATGCTCCGATCGATTTCCAGGAGTTCATGATCATGCCGAAAGGCGCGCCAAATTTCCCCGAAGCGCTGCGTTACGGCGCCGAAGTTTTTCACGAGCTAAAAAGAGTTTTGCACGAGCGCGGCCTTTCCACTGCAGTCGGCGATGAGGGGGGATTTGCGCCAGCACTTTCGTCGGCCGAAGACGCACTCGAATCTATCGCGAAGGCAGTTGAGCGCGCAGACTACAAACTGGGCGAGCAAATTTTTATCGCTCTCGATGCCGCCTCATCGGAATTCTACGATCGCGCACAAGATCTGTATGTTTTCAAAAAATCGGATGGCTCAAAACGGACAGCGGAAGAATTAATCGAGTATTACGCGCAATTGTGCGCGAAATTTCCCATTATCTCGATCGAGGACGGTTGCGCCGAGAATGATTGGAATGGGTGGAAGAAACTGACGCAGCGTCTCAGCGATAAAATCCAGCTTGTTGGTGACGATTTATTTGTAACGAACGTGGAGTTTCTACGCAAAGGAATCAACGAGCACGTCGCCAATTCCATTCTGATCAAGGTCAACCAGATCGGGACGCTGACGGAAACGCTCGATGCCATCGAACTCGCGCAGGACAATAATTACACTGCGGTCATTTCGCATCGTTCCGGCGAAACCGAAGACACAACCATCGCCGACATCGCAGTCGCGACCAACGCGGGCCAGATCAAAACCGGATCGCTCTCGCGCACGGACCGGATCGCGAAGTATAATCAACTGCTCCGCATCGCGGAGGAACTTGGTGACAACGCTGTGTACGGCGGTAAGATGCGCTAGTGGATCAGCCCGGCTATGCTGATTTCCGTGCTCGTCGCGAAGCCACCATCTGGCAGCGACTGAACCGGATACTCTTTGTCCTTTTGTTTCTCGCGGTCTGGCTCGGGATCATCAGCTTGTTTGTTCCTCCTTATAAGAAAATGAAGGCGGCGCGGGCCGAGATCGACGCGCTCCAGGCGCAACGCGACGAGCAAAAGCTGTTGCTGGCGCGGGCAACGCGGGAAATTAGCTGGCTGAAGACGGATCCAACTTATCTGGAGACAATCGCGCGCGATCGTCTCGACCTGATGAAAGAAGGCGAAACGATTTTCCGGCTGGAGCCGGCGAAGGCGACAAAATCGGCGCCGAGGCGGTAGGTATTTTCCGTCATCCCCGAGCGCTCGCGAGGGACCTCACCTCGCGTCCTGGATCACACAATTTAGTTTGTGTATCCAAACCTCCATTCGCGAGGTCCCTCGCCGTCTGCGCTGCTCGGGATGACAGCAATTTGTAAGGAAAGACCTCCGCCACGCCGATCCCATCCCTCAATGTTTGACACAAACGCCGCTACAATGCTTTGCGCGAAGGCGATGTTTCAGTTATCTTTCGCCATGGCTAACGAGACTGCGATCGTCGATGCGGAAGACTTAAAGAAGCGCGCGGGCGCCCTGCGGAGGTTTCTTTGAGGTCGACAAACTTCAGCAGCAGTTAAGCGCGCTCGAAGCGCGCATGGCCGGGTCCGATTTTTGGAACAATCGCGAGCGCGCCCAGACCGAGGTCGAAGAAGTATCGCGCTTGAAATCATTAATCAATCCCGTCCGCGAACTTGAGCGCGAGATCGCGGACCTCGATGCCCTGCGACAATTGGCCGAAGAAGAGAACAATGCGCAAGCGCGCGCAGAGGCGGAACGCGAAGTCTCGCAGGAGCACGAACGCCTGGCACAAAAGCTCGCGGAGTTCGAGCTACGGCAGTTTCTTTCCGGTGAAAACGATCGCACCAATGCCTTTCTCACCATTCACTCCGGCGCCGGCGGCACGGAATCTTGCGATTGGGCCGACATGCTTCTGCGAATGTACCAGCGCTGGATCGAACGCCATGGCTACAAATCGCAAATGGTCGATATTCAAACCGGCGAAGAAGTCGGAATTAAATCGGCGACCTTGCTGGTCACGGGCGAGTATGCCTTCGGCTATCTAAGTACCGAGCGGGGAGTGCATCGACTTGTTCGCATCTCCCCGTTCGATGCTAACAAACGCCGCCACACTTCCTTCGCCAGCGTCGATGTCGTTCCCGAAATTGCCGAGAGCGCGCCGATCGAGATTAATCCGGCCGATCTCGAAATCGGTACTTATCGCAGCGGCGGCAAAGGCGGGCAGAATGTGAACAAAGTGGAAACGGCAGTGCGGATTGTTCACAAACCTACCGGCATCGTGGTGGCGTGCCAGGCGGAACGAAGCCAGCTGCGTAATCGCGAACTGGCGATCAAAATGTTGAAAGCAAAAATTTACGAGCTGGAGCAGGACAAGAAACGCGCGGAAATGGACCGGCAATACGGTGAGAAGGGCGACGTGGCCTGGGGCAGTCAGATTCGCTCGTATGTCTTTCAACCCTACCAGATGGTGAAAGATCACCGGACAGGCGCGGAAACGAGCAATGTGCAGGCAGTGATGGACGGCGATCTTGATCTTTTTATCCAGGCGAAATTGCGCGGGCAAACGATGGATGGCACTTCCGATCGAGATTTCTAACGAGAATTAGTAAACCGCATCGGCCAGGGTGGATCGGCCAGGCGATGCAGAACAATTGCGGCTTCGCCGCCTAATTTTAACATCAAGCGACGAGGTGCTCGATTCCACCTAACACCCATCAGGGGGATGCACTTTCGTCGTAAACTTCAACCAGGGCCGTACCGGTAGTGCCGCCGACACCGTGGACCAGCGCGGTATAATTGCCCGGACTAAGAGTCCGGGCCATGGCTGACTCCTTCGCGTTGGAGGGCGCTTTGCCATCCGCTATTATTGCGGCGGCTTCGGGACTCTGCTGCCAATCGTTGTTGGCTTCTACCAAATTACCGTTGCCGTCGCGCAATTCGAGATAGGGATCGGCCAAAACACCGGTGACGCCGAATTGAGTCAGGGTTGGGCCGAGTGCCCGAACCACTACTGGTTTTGGCGTGCTCCCGCCGACAATAATCCCACCAATCAAAATGTTGTCGCCAGTCCCGACCTGCCCTCGGGTGGAGACATTGCCAAGGCGGCTAGCCGACTTGCGCAGGTCGTAAACTTCAATGAGCGCGACTCCTGCCGTGGCCGCTTGTTGCGAGTCAGAATACGACTTAACGATCGCGGTGTAATTCCCGGGATTAAGAGTGACTAGCAAGGCCGACTCGATGCTATTGGGGGGGTCGCGATGGTAGCTGGAAATTGTTTCTGCGTCACTGCTGGTAAACCAATCGTCGTTAGAAGCGATGAGATGATTATTGGCGTCGTAGAGGTAAATCGCGGAGTCGCCCAGCGCATTGGGAACGCCGAAGCTTGCAAGTGAGAAGGCCAGACACCGAACAACCAATTGCGCCGGTTGCGACCCTTGAACGATGAAACCGCCGATCAGAACATTGTTGCCAGTATAAGTTACGCCGCGAGTGGAAAGATCCATTAGCACCGGATCATTCGAAATCGAATGGTAGGCCGGACCGGTGCTGTAAATTGCGGTCGCACCGTTGATGTCATCCTGCGCCAAAGTATCAAGATTACTCACCTGTGAATTCATAATTGCCACTACGTTTTGCTTCGGCGTGGCTTCATCCGGATGATCAAGCCCCACAGTATGGCCAAATTCATGGATGGCGACGCGGTGAAAATCAAAGACCGGCGGCGTAAGTGCACCGCGATAGGAGTCCCACGAGATCGCCTTGTTAAAGACGGTGTCGGTTTCTTCGAAATTACCGTTGCGATAGCCGAGCACAGTCACCATTGCTGCCGAAAATTTTGTTATCCAATGCGACCGACATTTCATCGTCGCCTTCCGCTGGAGTCACGGGTGAGTTTTTCACCCAGGAAAATTGGAGATGCGCAAGATGCGGGTTCCAGGTCTTGAGCGCGTCAATGGCGGAATCGTTAAAGGAGGTGAAGCCGTCGCGCAAGATGCGTGTCCCGGTGCCGAGGGAAAGCTGAATCACGACGGTGCGATCCTTCACCCAGGCCAGAGGGATGCCGTTATCAAATTCACGGACGTAGCCGAGCGAAGTGGATGCGAGAAAGGCTAGTGCGGCCGCTAGAAAAAAGTGGCGAATTTTCACTGGGGAGAATTTGCTAAAAAGCACGGGAAATTAGCTGAAGAAGACCTTTTGACAAGCCGCAGGCGGAAACGTTCATCGTAATTTCCCCCTGAAAATTTTCGACAACAGGCCAGGCAGGCCGTCGCCCGACGAATACGGCGCACCCGCGGGAAATGCCCCTGGCAGTTCTGACAATGATAAATGAACCGATGGGGCAACGAACGCCCTACCAACGGTAAGGTATGACCGGCTCGCTCACCACTAATCCCCAGGTCGCAACAAGCGTTCCGCCATTCGCGCCCGTGAGGCTCGATCCGTCGCTTGCCAAAACGAAAATGAGCAAGCAAATGCGCCAGTTCATGCCGCAATGTCCGATCAATTTCAGCGGGCCCAAATTCCTGCAACACTGGATTTAAGGAAATAAGGCAACGCCGGAAATCGGCGCGACCGACGGTTGTGCGCATACGTTCATTCCACTCGACCCGCACGCGATTTGTCAGAATTCCCGCGTTGAGCCGGCGCAAAAGGGACTGGGCGCGATCCTGCAATTCTTGCGCGGACGCCAACTGGGAAATTACCGACGCGTCGAAAAGGAATTCGAGCTGCCTAAACGGAGATTGTTTTCTCGCTGCGTTTCGCATTCGTTCGCTGCACAATCTCTGAAACAATGCCAGCCGTCGCTGAAATTTCTTCTTCGGTCGTGTATTTTCCGATGGAGAAGCGAATGGCTGATCGGGCAAGGGCGGGCGGCAGGCCCATCGCCAACAGAACATGCGATGCAACCACGCTCCCCACCATGCAAGCTGAGCCGCTCGATGCGCAAACGCCTTCAAGGTCGAGCGCCATTAGCATTGTCTCCGAATCGAGCGCGGGCAGGCTAATGTTCAAGGTATTTGCCAATCGGCGGTGTGCGTCACCGTTGAGAACCGCCGCCGAGATTTGCGCGGAAATTTCCTGCCAAAGTTGGTCCCGCAGATTTCCTTCGCGCGCCTGCTCCTGTTCGCGATCACGCTCCACAAACTCAGCCGCCGCTGCCATGCCCGCGATGGCGGCAACATTTTCTGTCCCGGGACGCCGCTGATTTTCGTGCGCGCCGCCGAAATGAATTGGTTCGATCGGAATTCCGCTGCTTAAAAATAAAAGGCCGGCGCCTTTAGGGCCATAAAATTTGTGCGCGGCAAAACTGGCGGCATCAACTAACGATAATAATGCCTGGTTATCCCGAGCGAGGGTCGAGGGATCCCGTAATGCTACCTCGAAACTATCGCGCCGGGATCCCTCGCTCCGAGCGGGAGTGGCGTTTTCGCTCGGGATGACGGGCGCTAGTTTTCCAAACGATTGCACCATATCGCTGTGCAGAAGAACGCCGCGCTCGCGACAGATTTCTGAGATCTCGCGCAGCGGCTGAATCACGCCGGTCTCGTTGTTCGCATGCATGACGGAAACGAGCACGGTATCTGCTCGGATCGTATCGGCTAATTGATCGAGATCGATCTGCCCGGCTTGTGAAACGTTGAGCCAGGTCACCTCGAAACCTTCGCGTTTCTCCAGATGCTCAATCGTGTTCAAAACAGCGTGGTGTTCTGTTTTCGCGCTGATCAAATGCTTTCCGCGCGCTGTGCAACTGCGAGCAAGCCCAAGGATCGCAAGATTATTCGCTTCCGTCCCGCCGCTGGTAAAAATCAACTCGTGCGGTTTCGCGCCCAGCAAATCCGCGAGTCCATCGCGCGCATCATCAATCGCGGCGCGCGCTTCTCGTCCAGCAGCATGAACGCTCGAGGGATTGCCAAATTTCCCTTCGAGAAACGGTAGCATCGCCGTGCGTGCGGCTTCACACAGCGGCGTGGTCGCATTGTAATCGAGATAAATCACCCGTTGAAACTGCCATTGGTTTGTCCGCGTAGACGCGGGCGCTTTTGCACAATGTGCAATTGCGTTTCCTCGTAAGAAACGAGCGAATCGGCCGGCACGCTTTGCACCAAAAAAACATTACCTCCAATCGTACTTCGCGCACCAATGACCGTCTCGCCACCGAGGACGGTCGAATTCGGGTAGATGGTCACGTCATCTTCCACCGTCGGATGACGCTTCCCGCCTTTTTTGATTTTGCCGTCTTCATCCTTCTGAAAGCTGCGGGCCCCAAGCGTCACACCATGGTATAACTTCACTCGCGTCCCGATTTCACAGGTCTCGCCGATCACCACGCCGGTGCCGTGATCGATAAAAAAATGCGATCCGATTTTCGCGCCGGGATGAATGTCGATGCCGGTACGGCTATGGGCCCACTCCGTCATAATGCGAGGGATGAGAGGCAATTCCTGCAAATAAAGTTCGTGCGCCATGCGCTGGATGGTAATGGCCTCGAGCGCGGGATAGGCCAGGATGATTTCTTCGTAGCTTTTCGCCGCCGGATCGCCCTCATATGCTGCATCGATGTCGGTCCAAAGCATTTTACGCAATGCCGGCAGCTCAGAAAAAAATCCCGCCAGCAATTCGTCGGCGCGTTTTTCTACTGCGGCGTCCGGGGGGAATTTGCCCAGGCTCTTGCAGAACTCCGGTTTCAAACGCGATTGCAAACGCCGTAATCGGCTTCTTGTCACTTGCGGCAGATCGCTCGAATCCGCCAGCGGTTCTCCGCGAAAACCGGGGAACATCAGGCTCATCAGCTCGGCGCAGGCGTCATCGATGACAGAACGCGAGGGAAGCATAGCAGCAGCGGCGAGATAATTAATGCCGCCGTCCTCGGTATAGGTATGGAGTAACTCCTCGGCCTCATCGCCCATGGTTGGTTCCATCGGCGACAATATGCCGCCGCCAAGGCGTGATGGAAAACGGAAAGTCGCGCCGCTGGCGGGAGGGTGCGCCATTTATTCAGCGAAATATGATTTTTCGTTTTCAGCGAGACACAGCCGCCAATCGGGAGCGTCGCGATATTCTTATGATAATTAGAGCAGCCAGCTAACTCCGTTTCCGCGGGGCATGGTGCGCCTGCTCGCAAACCAAACAAGAAAACCAAAGGATGAAGAAACTACTACTGAGCATTGCGGTGGCCGCGGCTGCTCCGTTTGCGTGGGCCCAGGTCTCGGAAACAACGACCTCAACAACCACGACGACGGAAGGCGGCGGAACAATCACCGAGTTTACACCCGGCAGCGCCATTGTTTTGAAAGAAACCACTGGCCCGCGCCGTTATCGCTTCGGCAAGACCGTTACTTATGTGACCAAGAGCGGCAAGGTGCTCGACGAAGACACGGTCAAGACACGCATCAGAGTCGGCGTTCCCGTTCACGTCCACTATGTGGGCACGGGGGACGAGATGACAGTGGACCGCGTTATCCTCGACGAAGACTAAGATTGGCTAGCGCAGGGATTATCCGCCTTTCGCGGCACGTGCCCGGCACGTAAACGCGGAAGGCGGAATTTTGTTTCGGGCAGAGCCCGTTCAGCGGCTGAGTTCGAGCATTCGCCGAATTGGCAATTCCGCGCGGGCACGCAACGGCTCGGGTAAAATGATTTGGGGTTCGAGATCGCGCAGTGCGTTAAATGCTTTCTCTAAAGTATTCATTTTCATGAACCGGCATTCGGCACAGGCGCAATGTTCCGTCGGGCCGGGAATAAAATTTTTGCCCGGAATTTCCCGACGCAAGCGGTGGAGCATCCCTGCTTCGGTAACGATGATGATATCGCGCGCCGGTGATTCCTTGCAAAAGGTGACCATTTTTTCAGTGGAGCAAACTTCATCGGCCAGCATTCGCACCGCGGCTGTGCATTCCGGGTGAGCAACGAGAGGAGCGCCGGGATATCGCTCGCGGATTTTTCGAATGCTGCGGGCGGTAAACTCGACGTGCACGTAACAAGTCCCCCGCCATAAATCCATTTTGCGTCCCGTTTTTTCCATTACCCAGGCGCCGAGATTCTGGTCAGGCACAAAAAGAATATTCCGATCGGGCGGGGCGGCCTTGACGATCTTCTCGGCGTTACCGCTGGTGCAGATAACGTCGCTGAGTGCCTTCACGCCCGCGCTGCAATTGATGTAAGCGATGATGTAATAATTTTTGTCTGCATTTTTTTTCAAAAACGCGGCGAGCGCGGGAGGCGGACAGGATTCCGAAAGGGAGCAGCCGGCGTCGAGATCGGGCAGAATGACGCGCTTAGTTGGGTTGATGATCTTGGCCGTCTCAGCCATGAAGTGAACGCCGCAGAAAAGAATAACCTCGGCGTCGGTCTTGGCCGCCTGATAACTAAGCCCGAGAGAATCGCCGACGAAATCGGCCACTTCTTGAATCTCCCGGACCTGATAATTGTGCGCTAGGATGACGGCGTTACGTTCGCGCTTCAATTCCGCGATGTCCGCCGCCAAATCCAACCCATAGTTTACACCTGCGGTAACCACTGATTAATATCGCCCTTCGAATTCAATGCACAAATGAGCGCCTCGCCATATCAATTTGGTTTCATTGGCGCGGGGAAACTCGCGGGCTCGGTCATTCGCGGATTGCTCCTGAAGAATTTTTGCGCACCGAGCGCGATTCTGGCGAGTGAGCCTAATGCCGAGACGCGCACACAATTGCAAAACGAGCTGGGAATTTCATTGACGACGGAGAACGGCGAGATCGCAGCGAAAACGGAAATTGTTTTTCTCGGCGTGAAACCGCAGATGGTCCTCCCAGTTTTGCGCGGACTCGGCGTTGCACTTACGGACAAGCTGGTGGTGTCATTCGCGGCGGGCATTCGCATCGCACAGATGGAGGTAGTAACGCCCGCGCGAATTATGCGTGTGCTCACGAACACACCGAGCGCAATCGGACGCGCGGCAAGTGCGTTTGCCAGCGGCCCGCGCGCGACGGATCAAGACCGTCAGAAAATTCGCACGATGTTCGGAACCATCGGTCTCGTGGTGGAAGTTGATGACGATCAGATTAACGCGGTGACTGCACTCGCCGGCAGCGGTCCGGCCTTTGTTTATGCGATGATCGAAGCGTTGGCGCGTGGCGGCGAAAAAATGGGGCTGAACAAACAGGTGTCACTGCAACTCGCCGCCCAAACTGCGCTCGGCGCCACCGAAATGATGATAACGAGCGGAAAATCGCCGGAGGAATTAATTAAGATGGTGGTGACGCCGGGCGGGACGACCGCCGCCGGTCTGCGCGTGATGGAAGAACGCTTCGTCGCCGCCGCGCTCGCAGATGCAGTGGAAGCCGCAACAAAACGCGGCCAGGAAATGGCACGCGAGAATTTGTAGCCGTCGCGCTGGGCGCGACATGACGCTTCGCAGAGCGAAGCGGCTACATCAAAACTTCCCGCATCGCCTCGATCGGTGCTTCGCGTTCAAACCAAATCTCAAACGCGAGAGCGCCTTGATGTAGCAACATCGAGAATCCGTTGGCGGCGCGGGCTCCGGCTTCGATCGCTGCCGCAACAAAAGGTGTCCGGCCTTCCCGATAAACCGTGTCGTAGATCATTAGGTGCGGCGCGAGCAACCGCGCCGGAATTGGCGACGGATCGCTCCGATTCAACCCCAGTAGAGTTGCGTTCACAATCAGATCAAGATGCGCGATTTGGAATCGAATGGCGGCTTCTTCCCAAGGAATCGCCAGCAATCTAGGGACTGGACCCAAGACCCTGGGACCGGCAAAATATTCCCGCAGTTCCTCCGCCAGCTTCTGCGCCGTAGCGAAATTGCGGTTGGTAATGACGAGACGCTCGCAATTTTCCCGAGCACATTGCAAGGCGATCGACCGTGCTGCGCCACCACCGCCAAGGATCATCACCCGCAAATCGCGCAGATCGACGACGAATTCCTGGCGAACGGCACGGGCGAATCCTTTGCCGTCGGTGTTGTGGCCGCAAAGTTTTGCGTTATCGACCCTGACCGTATTGATCGCGCCAATGCGCCGCGCGTTGTCAATTATTTCGTCCATCAATTTGGAGGCACCGATTTTATGCGGTGTAGTTAAGTTCACCCCGACGAAGTTCAGTTCGCGGATTAGGTCGAGCGCGTTTTGCAGTTCGTCGGGAGAAATTTGAAAACGCGCGTATTGCATATCGATCTTGCATGACTTCAAGGCCGCGTTCTGCATTTGCGGTGAAAGCGAATGCCCCACCGGATCGCCAAAGACGCCGAGGCGAATCGGGGGATCGATATTCTCCCACCTTTGCAGATCGGTCAGGGTGTAAACTTCTTTCGCGGACTTCTTTTTCATGTCATCCCGAACGGAGTGAGGGACCTGGCCCAAGCTGCTCTGTCACACAATCTAGCTTGCGTAATCCATCAGCTAAGCGAGATCCTTCGCTTCGCTCAGGATGACACGCATTAGCATTTAAGCTATCGGCGCAAAAGTTGTCGCTCAGCGCTTTCGTCTGCTACTGTCGCCCAATTACAATGACCGAACTGGCTGTTGCTCCAGCTCCATCCGATTTCATCCGAGACGTCGTGGCCGAGGATCTGCGTACCGGAAAACATACCAGGATCGTGACTCGTTTTCCGCCGGAGCCAAATGGCTATCTGCACATCGGTCACGCCAAATCGATCTGTCTGAACTTTGGAATTGCGCACGAGTTCAATGGCATCTGCAACGTCCGCATGGACGACACTAACCCTACGAAAGAAGAAACGGAGTACGTCGATTCCATCATGGCGGACGTGTATTGGTTAATCGACGGTTGGGCCGACAAAAATCTGGGCGGCGCGCCACTTTATACCTCGGACTATTTTGATCGCCTTTACCAATTCGCCGTCGAGCTCATTGCTAAAGGCAAGGCCTACGTGGATGACATGACTGCGGAAGAGACGGACGAGTTTCGCCGTCTCGGAAAGGCAAGCCGCTTTCGCAACCGACCTGCTGAAGAAAATCGAGATTTGTTTGAGCGAATGAAAGGGGGCGAATTCCCCGATGGCACGCGAACGTTGCGAGCGAAGATCGATGTCAACGCACCCAATGTCTGGCTACGCGATCCTGTGCTTTATCGCATCCGGCACGCCTCCCATCACCATACCGGGGACAAATGGTGCGTTTATCCGATGTACGACTGGGCCCATACTCTGAGCGATTATATCGAAGGCATTACCCATTCGGTTTGCACGCTCGAGTTCGAAGTACATCGGCCTCTTTACGACTGGATTTTGCAGGCGCTGGAATTGTCGCCGCCGGTGCCGCATCAATACGAGTTCGCCCGCCTCAATCTCACCTATACAGTGATGAGCAAGCGAAAGCTGATCCAGCTGGTTAACGAGAAGTTGGTCAATGGCTGGGATGATCCACGCATGCTAACGATTTCTGGACTGCGTCGGCGCGGAGTTACTGCCAGTGCATTGCGGGCGTTCGCCTATAATATCGGTATCACGAAGTATCCAGGCATGACTGACATGGCAGTGCTCGATCATACCATTCGCGATGAATTCAATCGCACGGCCGAGCGGCGGCTCGTCGTTCTTCACCCACTCAAGGTGTTGCTAACAAATTACCCTGAAGGAAAAGTGGAAGAGCTGGAAGCGGTCAACAACCCGGAAGATGAGAATGCTGGAAGACGAAAGGTGCCATTCAGCCGCGAGCTATTTATCGATGCGGCCGATTTCATGGAAACACCGCCGCCAAAATACTTTCGCTTGAAACCGGGAGGCGAAGTGCGGCTCAAGTATGCCTACATCATCAAGTGCGACGAGGTAGTGAAAGACAGCTCTGGCAATGTGACCGAGCTTCGGTGCACGGTCGATCTCGATAGTAAGTCGGGTGGCGCAACCTCGAATCGCAAAGTAAAGGGGACCATCCACTGGGTAAGCGCGGCCAAGGCCAATGACGCCGAAGTTCGACTTTATGATCGGCTTTTCACTGCCGTCGAGCCGGACGCGTCGGGCGATTTTAAATCGTTCATCAATCCCCATTCTCTTGACGTTGTGACCGCGAAATGCGAACCAGCGCTTGCCGACGCGACGCCGGAGAAGCGTTATCAATTCGAGCGCCTTGGCTACTTCACGCTTGATCCTGATTCCACTGCGACGAAACAAGTGTGGAACCGGACGGTCACGCTGAAGGATACCTGGGCGAAGGAAGCTAAGAGATCGTAATCGTTCCTCGGGTGTCATCCTGAGTCGCGGAGACGACGAAGGATCTCTCGCTAACTAAAGGATCACGCTCATTAGCTTGTGTGCATCAAGGATTTGTGCGAGGTCCCTCGGTCCGAGCCGGACTGGCGTTTGTCTGCGCGGCTCGGGATGACGGAGCTAGAACATGACAAGCGCGCGATCGATTCTTGCGAGCACTTGTTCTTTCCCGAGTACTTCGAGCAAATGATAAAGACTCGGACCGGCGTTGCTCCCGGTTACGGCGAAACGGGTCGGATGCACAATCGCGCCCACCTTCACACCAAGCTCTTTCGCGGTCGCTTTCATGGCAGCTTCAATTTCGTTTGCCGAAAAATTTTCGATTCTGACAAACGCTTCGCGGACCGCTTGCAATCGTGGCTTGTTCTCGGCCGTGAGATTCTTTGCGACGCCTTTCGGACTGTAACCGATGTCGTGCGTGAAATAGAAACCGCAGTAAGCCACTAGTTCATCAAAAGTATTGATCTTGCCTTTGCAGGTCTCGAATGCGGCCCGAATGTAATCATCGGGGAAATTCTCCAGCCTCACACCACTTGCGCGTAAAGCATCCCTGGCCAGCTGCTGAAACCTGTCATCCGGCAACTCGCGCGCGTATTCGCCATTCAGCCAATGCAATTTGTCCGGATCAAACGTGGCGTGACTGCGCACGACCTTGTTGAGATCGAAAAGCGGGATTATTTCTTCGATTGGAATTTTTTCCCGATTATCTTTGGGCGACCAACCGAGCAGGCAAAGGTAATTGCGGACCGCCTCCGGCAAAAAGCCTCTCTTAATATAATAGTCTACGCTCGCACCCTGATCGCGCTTGCTCATTTTCGAGCCGTCTCGATTAAGGATAAGGGGGATGTGCGCGTAATGCGGTGGTTCGACGCCAAGAGCGCGAAAAAGCTCGATGTGTTTCGGCGTATTCGAAAGATGATCTTCCCCACGAATGACATGTGAAATTTTCATTTCGAGGTCGTCGATCACGTTGACGAAATGAAAAATCCACGAGCCATCGGATCGGCGCACCGTCAGGTCGGGATGGGTTTGTTCGTTCGAAAGATCGAAATCGATTTTGCCGGCAACCAAATCATCGACAATCACATGTTCGCGCGGTGAACGAAACCGCAGCGCACCTTGGTCTTCGAAAATGTGACCGGCGTCCTGAAGTTTTTTTAGATAGCGCTCATAGATTTCGTTGCGTTGACTTTGGAAATAAGGCCCGAAATCTCCCCCAACGTGCGGGCCTTCATCCCAATTTAATCCGAGCCATTGCAGACCTTCGTAGATTGCGGCGGCGGCTTCTTCGGTGTTACGCGCACGGTCGGTATCCTCGACCCGCAAAACAAATGTGCCGCCGTGATGTCGGGCAAAAAGCCAGTTAAAGAGCGCAGTGCGTGCCCCGCCGATGTGAAGATAACCCGTGGGAGACGGAGCAAAGCGGATACGGACCGCATTCATGGGAACATCCTAGCCACGGATGTGGCATCTGGAAAATGACGAAGCTCGAATGACGAATGACGAAGGAGTGACAAAGGGCATTGAATTTAGGCCTTCGACATTGGGATTTACTTCGTCATTCGTCATTCGGATTTCGTCATTGGCGGGGATTGTTGCAGTCTAAGTGAGGATCACATCACAGGAGGGCCGCCTACAAATCAGTCCAAAAAGATCTTCCCCGCCCGCCGGCGTGCGTGCTGATCGCGCGGAAGATTAACTTTTGCTGCCTTCGCTCCGGGCTCGAGGAGCGAGCGAACGTTTTCCACGGTATCGAAACTGACATCGGCGACTTTCCGTGCGCGCAACCAACGATGGATTGTCCGGCGTTGCAACGCGACTGCCATTTTCCGCAATGGCGCGACCGAGAGATTCGCGGCCGAAATCGTTTCCGTTGAGACGAGGGAGTCGAGCACGGCTTCTTCTTCGCTCCAGATTTGCGCGGCCCGCCAGATTGTTTTGCGCACATCACGGCTGAATAGTTTTTCGATGTCCGGAAGAATGCGGTGACGAATTTTGTTTCGTGAGGAATGCAGTGCGGCGTTGGTTGAGTCCTCGCGAAATTCCAGCTCATTCTGGCGGACGTATGAGTCAATCTCGCTCCGCCATACCCCGAGGAGCGGTCTAAGAATCGTTAGTTCTGTTTTGCCAATGCGATGAATGGAAAATTTGCGCATCGCCGCCATGCCGCCGGGACCGGCCCCGCGAAAAAGATTCAGCAGCGCGGTTTCAACCAGATCGTCGGCATGATGGGCGAGAAACATTCGGGAGCAACGCCGGCGACGCGCGACCTCGACGAAAAATGCCAGCCGCGCGAAACGCGCCGCCGTTTCAATTGACAACTTCGACCGCTTGGCCAGAGCGCCGACATCAGTCGACCCAATCTCGCAGTCGAGCCGAAGGTTGCGGGCTACTTTCTCGACAAAGCGAGCATCATCACGCGAGGACGCGCCGCGCAATTGATGATTCAGATGGCAGACGACCAATTTCTTGTAGCCAAGATCAACCATGAGATTCAGAAGCGCGATGGAATCGCGGCCACCGGAAACGCCGATGAGGTAGCGGCTGGACGGCGGAAAGTCGCGGAGGAATCGTTCGGATTCAATTAGCCCGCGACGTTGTTGCGACTTCACCAGGCAAACGTCCAACGCTCAACGCTCAACGTCCAACGCTCAGTGAAAGGCGTACGAAGCGGGGCAATGCGAACGTCTTTCGTAGCACAGGCATCTTGCCTGTGGGGCCAACGGACATCTTGTCCGTTGTGAAATGCCCTAGCACTACGGCCGACTGCTTATAGGTTTGGCAGCCTCAGACGCGTGTTCCCGTCTAGTGGCGCCTCGCGGCTGAAATATCTAAGGAGCGCAGTCGCCCTCGCGTGTGTTGACCCTCGGCGGTCTCGCCGACGCCAACTTCGAAGAGGTGCATCCGGGAAAAGTTCGTTTTGGCGGGACGCCAAAACCAGCACGCGAGACGCGCGCGCTACCCGGCAGCCTGCGCTCCCCAGAATTAAGGGTCAAACTTGACAATGAATGAACGTTCATTCATCTTTCGATCTCATGTCCCAACCCCAGCTCGAACCTACTCTCGATCGACGGACCCAAATCCTCGACGCCGCCCTGGTTTGCTTTGCCAAACGCGGCTTTCACCAGGCCAGTATGCACGACATCAGTGCCGAAGCGGGCATCAGCGTCGGCCTGATTTATCGCTATTTCGCCAACAAAGAAGCCGTGATCTCGGCCATGGCCGACCGACACAAAAAGGAGATCCAGGAGGTGCTGGAACGCGCCCAGCAGGCTCCTACCTTGCTAGAATCACTGGAAATTTTGTTCACCGCGCATTGCTGCGAAAATTCGCCGAACGTGCTTTCGGCCTTCGTGGTCGATCTTTACGCCGAAGCCTCCCGTAATCCACAGGTGGCGAACCTGGTGCGCGACGTTTTACAAACCTCGATGGACGGCGTGACCGATTTAATTGCGCGTTCGCCGGAAGGCAAAAATGCCGCAGGCGGCCTCGCGCCCGACGAATTGTCGGAATTAATTTTCGCGGTCGCCCGCGGAATGTTGATGCGAGATGTTTTGCAACCACAAGAAATGACGGCGGCGGAAAGACGCACCGCGCAGTTGGAAGTTGTGCGACGTTTGTGGCGCCTGCTTTTCACCAACACCATGGAGCTGGCTGGAGTATGACGATCGCAGTTTTGATTATTACGATTGTCGCGTTGTTGTTCGCAATTGCCGCGATTTTGTTTTTTACTCTGAAAGCTCCAACGGCAGGAGCAATTTTTGCAACGCTTGCCTTGTTCCTCGCGCTCGCGGACGTGAAGGCTTTTCAATTTCGCAAGATGGGCGCTTCGCCAATGATGATGCCTCCGACAACGGTGACGAGCGCGTCGGTGAAGGAAGAAGATTGGCCGCCCGTTCTTTCGTCCGTTGGATCAATATCAGCAGTGCAGGGCGCAGTGGTCTCGACTGAGCTCGGTGGAACTGTTAGCGAGATCAAGTTTCAAAACGGTGGCGAAGCGAAAAAGGGCGACGTCTTGATGAGACTCGATGCTTCATCGGAAGAGGCGCAGTTGCACACGGCGGAAGCGGACTTGGAATTGGCGCGCGCAGATCTTCAGCGCAGTCGCGATCTCGCCGCACGCCACGTCATCTCGAAGGCGGAGCAGGATGCATCTGAATCGAAATTCAACAGGTTGAAAGCTGTGGTCGACCAAATGAGTTCGATGATTTCGAAGAAAGAAGTGCATGCGCCTTTTGATGGGCAGCTTGGTATTCGCCAGGTAAATGTGGGGCAAAATATCAATGCAGGTCAGCAGGTCGTTCCGTTGACCGCACTCGACCCGCTCTATGTCGATTTTGCCGTGCCGCAGCAGGAGCTTTCAAAACTTTCCAATGGATTGGAAGTCCGCTTGCACACCGACGCGATGCCCGGCCAAGAATTCAAAGGCAAGCTTACCGCGATTAACTCAATGGTCGACGCTGTGACGCGGAACATAACGCTGCAAGCAACGGTGCAGAACCCTGATCACGTTCTGCGGCCGGGGATGTTTGGGAAAGTGGAAGTGGAGCTTCCGGAAAAACACAAGACGCTGGTCACTCCGGGCTCGGCAATTTCATACGCGCCGTTTGGCAACTCGGTTTTTGTGATCGAGAAGAAGAAGGACGAAAAAACCGGGAAGGAGATAGAAGCGATTCGGCAACAATTTGTGCGGGTGGGCGAAGCGCGGGGCGATCTGGTGGCAATTACCGACGGCCTGAAACCGAATGAAACGGTTGTGAGCACCGGCGTTTTCAAGTTACGCAACGGCATGCCGGTGACGATCAACAACGATCTCGCACCCAAACCGCAGATAAACCCAACGCCGATAGATTCGTGATGAACTCGCAAAGACGCTTCTTGGTAGCGCGCCGGGGTTCTTCGACTTCGCTTCGCTCCGCTCAGAATGTCGGACATTTAGGATGAAATCTTTCACCGACCTATTCATCAAGCGGCCGGTGCTGGCGATGGTCGTGAGCTTCGTCATTCTTATCGCCGGCTTGCAGGCGATGAAGACGATCAACGTTCGCCAATATCCCCGCAGCGATATCGCGGCGATCACGGTGACGACGGTTTACGTGGGAGCGGATGCGGAACTGGTGCGGGGATTCATCACGACACCGTTGGAGCGGGCCATCGCCGCGGCCGACGGTATCGATTACATCCAATCACAAAGTAAGCAGGGCGTCTCGACGATCACGGCCCGCTTAAAACTGAATTACGACGCAAACAAAGCTCTCTCCGACATTAGCTCGAGAGTAGATGCCATCCGGCGCGATCTACCGCCAGAAGCGGAGATTCCGGTAATTGCAATCCAGGCTGCTGATTCGCAGTTTGCGTCCGCTTATTTAAGTTTCACCTCCAACATCCTTCAGCCTAACGAGGTTACCGATTACCTCGTGCGTCTGGTTCAGCCGAGATTGACCTCGGTCGGCGGTGTGCAAAAAGCAGATATTCTCGGCGGAAGAACATTTGCGATGCGCATCTGGATGAAGCCCGAACGGATGGCGGCGCTAAATATCAGCCCAAGTGATGTGCGTGATGCGCTATCGCGAAACAATTACCTGGCCGCCGTTGGCAGCACCAAGGGCTCACTCCTGCAGGTGAATCTGACGGCGAACACGGATTTGCACAACGCTGATCAGTTTAAGCAACTGGTAGTGCGTCAGGACAAAGGCACGCTCATCCGACTGGGTGACATCGCTGACGTCGTTCTCGGTGCGGAAGATTACAACGCGGAAGTGCGCTTCTCCGGCCAAAAAGCGGTCTTCATGGGCATCTGGGTCCTGCCAAATGCAAACTCGGTCGACGTCATCAAACGCGTGCGTGTGGAACTGGACCAGATCAAGAAGGAACTCCCCACTGGCATGACCGCCGAGATGGCCTACGACGCCACGGCCTATATCAACGATGCCATCCACGAAGTTGTTAAGACTTTGATCGACACACTACTCATTGTGATGGTGGTCATCTTCCTCTTCCTCGGCTCTTTCCGGTCGGTAATCGTCCCGATCGTAGCGATTCCAATCTCATTAATCGGCGCGCTGTTCTTGATGCAGCTATTTGGGTTCACCCTGAATCTTCTCACTCTGCTGGCGATCGTGCTCTCGGTCGGGTTGGTCGTCGACGATGCCATCGTCGTCGTCGAAAATGTCGAGCGACACATGCGCGAGGGTTTGTCGCGCATGAATGCCGCATTAGTTGGCGCACGCGAATTGGTCGCGCCCATCATCGCAATGACGATCACGTTGGCCGCGGTCTACACTCCGATCGCGCTGCAAGGCGGATTAACCGGCGCACTCTTTCGCGAATTCGCCCTCACCCTTGCTGGCGCCGTTTTTATTTCCGGAGTCGTTGCCCTTGTCCTCTCGCCTATGATGTCGGCCCATTTGCTCCGCACCGAACATGCTGACCACGGGTTCAGCGGTTTTGTTAACCGAACATTCGATCGATTTCGCGATTGGTATGGAAGTCACCTGGATCGAACGTTGAATGCGCGCCCGGCCGTGTATGTCGTTTGGGCCGGCATTTCCCTCATCGCACTCTTCATGTTCGTGACGCTTCCAAAAGTAGCGACAAAGGAATTAGCGCCGAAGGAAGATCAGGGGGTCATTTTTGGCATCATCACCGCCCCGGCCAACGCCACCATTGACGATACGATTCGTTATGCCGATGCGGCCGGAAAGGTTTTTCAGGATATCCCCGATACTCGCTTCACCTTTCAAATCACTTTTCCGGACAATGGTTTCGGCGGCATGGTGTTAAAACCGTGGGGCACGCGTAAGACGCCAACGAAAGCGTATCTGCCGGTCGTACAGCAGAAACTTGGGGCCATTCCCGGAATCCAAATGTTCCCGATCATGCCGGAAGCGCTTCCGGGTAGTGATAATTTTCCGGTTAGTTTCGTAATCGCCTCCACTGCCAGCCAGGAACGCATTCTCGAGCTGGCCCAGCAAATTTTCCTCAAAGCAATGCAGGCACATGTCTTTCAATTTGGCGACATCGATACCAAGATCGATCAGCCCCAGGCCCAAATCGTTTTCGATCATGACAAGGTTTCGACGATGGGCCTCGATATGCAGCAAGTCGGAGCCGATCTTTCGGCCAGCATTGGCGGTAATTTTGTGAACCGGTTCAACATGGACGGCCTGAGTTACAAGGTGATCCCGCAAATCAAACGGGTGGACCGGCTGAATCCGGAACAGTTGCAAAATATTTACGTCACTGGTCCGAACGATCAGCTGGTGCCACTCAGCACCGTTGCAACGATCGAGAACAAAACGGTCGCGCGTTCGCTTAACCGAATGCAACAACTTAATGCCGTGACCATCAGTGGCGTCCCGACCGGTTCGGTGGATGCCGCGTTAAAGTTCCTCGAGGACGAAGCGCACAAGGTTCTGCCCGCCGGTTATGTTATCGATTACACTGGCGGATCGCGTCAATTGAGAATTGAAGGCAGCAAATTCGGCACAGTGTTTGCTCTCGCCATCGTTTTGATTTTCCTCGTCCTTGCGGCGCAGTTCAATAGTTTCCGCGATCCATTCATCATCCTTCTGGGTTCGGTCCCGCTGGCCCTTTTCGGTGCGGCCATCTTCATGTTTCTGAAGATGCCTTTTGGCAATTTCTTCACCGACAGTTGGACGACTTCGTTCAACATCTATTCCCAGGTAGGACTCGTTACCCTGGTCGGTTTAGTCTCAAAAAATGGAATCCTCATCGTCCAGTTTGCTAACGAACGTCAAAGGCAGGGGCTAAACAAATTGGCCGCAGTCGCAGAAGCGGCCCGAATTCGTTTGCGGCCGATTATGATGACGAGCGTCGCCACCGTCGCTGGTCACTTTCCATTGACTCTCGTCACCGGCGCCGGCGCAGCCGCGCGAAACTCCATCGGTCTGGTGCTGGTCGGCGGCATGACAATCGGAACGATCTTCACGCTCTTCATCGTTCCATCGCTCTACATGCTCATCGCCAAAGAGCATCACGAGAAAGCCGTGGCCGAGACTGAAGAAGAACCGGAAGAGACCGAGCTTGCGCCCGAGTACGCGATGGCCAGGGACGGGAACGGCAACGGCTGGAAACAAGCCTGACCATTCGCTCCAGGCGCGACTGTAATTGTCTTCTTTGCCATCGGCGCCGAAGTAAATCCCAAATCCCAAGATCCAAGTTCCAGGCAATCCCCAAGCTCAAATGACCAAACTTCGTCAATCGGACTTCGTCATTCTTTCGTCATTCGACATTCGTGCTTCGTCATTCATCG
>QHRO01000042.1 GCA_003220155.1 Verrucomicrobiota bacterium | reverse complement strand
AAAGGTTGTATCAGCCCAGCTCAGATACTCATCATAGTTCATTCTCCAGCCGTGCACGTACACGATCGTCTTAGCTTCGGAATTGGGGTCGACTTCTGGCTCCCAATTCCACGGATCCCAAGCCCACTGCAACGGATTCGGGCGATCGTCATTCCACGGATCAGGTATGTTGGGTGCGTCCAGTGTAATTTTTCCCCTTTCATAGAGTTTGCGAACTTCCTTAATGTCGATCCAGACGCTGCCGACTTCGGCTAGCTCGTGTCCGTTTTGATCCAAGAAGACGATTGTTAGTTCACCCTTACCTTCACTTGCTCCTTCGAAGAGTAAACATTTCTTAGGATTATCGTCTGGCAAATCATTCCAATAATCAGGCTTGAAAATAAATGTGCCGTTGGCGTCAACCGTTTGTTTGTTGTTCTTGTCCCGAACGGCGTCATTGAAAACTCCTGTGATCTGAGACTGTGCCGCCGCGTCATCGGTCACATAACTAGAGGAACCGTCACCATCAGCCGATGGATAAATATTAATGGCAGGCGCACCCGTTACGTTTTTCCACTTTAGCCCGATCTGCATTCCCCAATCGTGCGCGTCCGTAGCTCCGCTCAAGTCGATCCACAAACGCGCAAAATCTTCAAGGTTACGTTTCGAATTAATATGATGGAGCGAGTAATCCGGATACGCGGGAGGGACTTGCTCCTCTTCTTTTGGGCCGATCTGCCGCCCGGTTTCACTGTCGTAGTCGAATGCCGTATCGTCATCATCATTTAACCAGAAGCGGTAAGGTTTATCGCTTGTTGTCTTGTCAGCGTCGCGTACAAATGGATCGTTGAAACTCATCTGGCCGTCGCGGTTGCCATCGACAGCTAGATTGGCTTGCAAAAGAATCACATCGTAATAGCCATTCGCGCCACTTTGCTGGTAACGCGGATCGATCAGATACGGAGCCGATGGATCCGCCGATGCGCCGTGGGTCACCCATTGATGAACCTCATGCTGAAGAAGGCCTCCATCATAGGGCGTGAACTGGACATCCCACGTAACTGTCAGATTGGGGTCGGAGTTCACTTTCCAGCGGTATTGCAACCGGGTGATTGCGTAGCCGTTATCGTCCACATAGAAGTTGGCGTATTCGTAACCCTCTGCAAACTTGTTTTCAAAAGCAGGAATCCTGCCCTCAGCGTTCTGACGCAAACGAGTCTCGTCATTCCTATCGGAGAGGGTGAGCGTGAGTATCTTGTCTACCGGATTACCGTAATCGTCTACGTCACCAGGTAAACTTTCGGTTACCTTGAGCGTATCCGATTTGATCACTGGCCCAGTGTTTGGTTCCCCGAGATAGAAATTCACCCCGCCGTTACCAATCACCTGCGGTGGATGGGACGTTTGTTGCCCAGTAAAAGGATCAATCGTATCAACGAATATTGTATAGTCATTGGGATCGTAGCTTAAAACGGCGGTCTTCGTTAAATAAGAATAACCGCTTCCAGCAAATCCTGCGAAACCAACCGCTCCTAAGTGAAAGCTTTTTTCCTCTCCTTCAACGGCGGGATGACTCAGGGGAGTAACAGCGAGCGAGGCCGTCGCGGCCGAACCACCGCCGCCAGATTGACCTCCACCAACCCCAGGCATTGCAACTGTACCTCCATCTACCGTGATGGTCGGATTTTCACCTCCAGAAAAGGAACGAAAGCTCACCGAGGTGTTCGGTTGAAGACCAGTAACGATTACCCTGCTTACTCCGGGCCCGGCTACTGCTACATTGCTCCAAGTCGCCCCTCCATCGGTGCTAACTTGCAATGTTGTAGCTGAAGTGATTGCAGCCCAATGAACTTCTACTGTCGTGGCAGACGTCGCGATAGCTTCAAAGTTTGCAGGTGCCGAAAGCGAAGGATCAATCGTAACTGCTGTTGTATCGACCGAGACAGCATTTGCTCCGGTAACGGCCGTTGCGCGAATCAGGCTCACCTCGTTTGCTATCGAAGGAAGATAGACCCACACCTGAGCTACATAACTGGAACCATAAACGCCGATAGCCCGTCCGGTCGATCGAACGGACAGAGTCGATTGCGGAGTAGATAGCCCAGTGCTATCAGGCGCAAGCAACGCGTGTCCTTGGACGACACTGAAAGTTAACGGAGCGTTATAAGTATTGTAGTTAACTATTACTGAGATAGGCACCGGCAGCACAGTTCCGGGATCACCGCGCTGGTCACCTCCGGCGTAGACACCCAAAAACGGAGGACGCCCGTTGTAGAAATCGCTGGGATCAGTGCCTCTCTGAAATTCTTTGATGTTCGAGGTTCCATCGCCATCGCTATCACTGTTCGCATCGTTCAGATTTGGATTAAGTCCGTGCGTGACTTCCCACGCATCAGGCATTCCGTCGCCGTCGCTGTCGCTACTGTTATCTCTGGTGCCAAGTTCGTGTTCCTCCCAGGCAGTGAGACCGTCTCCGTCGGCGTCGATATCGCCGGCGAAGCGGGCTCGGAAAAACATCTGCGCGCCTGGTAAAGATTGACTGATTTCGACCTTGTTGCCGGTCCCAGTAATGACGGAGTTGAACGAAGCCCAATTCCGCAAATCGCTGCTGCTTTCCAGCTGGTATAGCTTACCAAAAACTGTATTGAGGCGCAGGCGTAGTTGATTATTGGCGTTGTCGCTAACGATTTCTAGATGAAAACGCGAATTCGGATCGCGTGGATCAAGGCCGAGCAGGCTTTTCTGGCTGTTGGTCAGTCCAATGCCGTCGTAGTCGAGGTTAGCATCGGCAGATGGGACGGAATATTTTTGTTGCCAGACGTCGCTCATCCCATCGTTGTTGAGATCAATCCCGGAAATCGATTTCGAGGAAATAATCGAGAAAACAATCCACACGAGTGCAATCGTTCGACGCGGATGGCATCGCGGGGCCGCCAGCCAAGTCCGGA
>QHRO01000109.1 GCA_003220155.1 Verrucomicrobiota bacterium | reverse complement strand
TTTGAACAAAAATGGTCGGGCTACGCGGCGTTGTTTGATTACACAATTGCGTTTGAACAGACGCCGGAAAGCAAACCAAGCATGGCCTGGGTCTGGCCGTTCCTGGCAAAGTTCCGCAAGATTTTGCTGCAGGTGCTGGGACTTGCGGTTGCGGTCAGTTTCCTCGAGCTGCTCTTCCCGGTCTTCACTCAGATGGTAGTGGACAAGGTAATCGTCGAGAATGATCTCGGCCTTCTCAAGACCATCATCCTCGGCATGTTCGCCGCGATTATTTTTGTGCAACTGGCAGCGATCGCGCAGGAATATTTGCTCGCCTTTGCTGCCGTGCGGCTCGATACCGCTATTCTCGATTTTCTCAGCCGGCAGCTTCTCTCTTTGCCGATGAGCTATTTTAGTAGCCGCCGGACAGGCGACATTCAACGCCGGCTCGATGGCGCACGTCAAGTGCGCCAATTCGCCGTGCAACATGGCGTCGCCGCGTTATTGGCGATGGTTCATTTGCTCGGGGCGGTAGTGTTGATGGCGCTCTACAGCGCCTGGCTCACCCTGGCGTTCCTTGCCACCGTGCCGCTCTATGCCGCCCTGATGTATTTTTCGCTCAAAGTTCTACGACCGCTTTTCGCCGACGTTGAGGAAAGCCAGGGTAAATATAGTTCGCATCAAATCGATGCCATCAAGGGTATTGAAGCGGTCAAAGCTGCCTCGGCGGAGTCGGTCTTCCGCGACGCGATGCTGAATGAATTTCTTTCCGTCTCGAAAAAGATTTTCCGCTCCAATTTTGTGGTTATGTCTTACGACAGCGTGCTGCAAACCATCGGCTTGCTCTCGACCGCGATTTTTCTGTGGGTCGGCGCGAACCAGGTCATCAATGGTCATCTCAGCGTTGGCGGCTTCGTCGCCTTTAGCTCTCTAACCGCGATCGCTTATGCCGCGATTCTGCGTACCCTCGGCGTTTGGGACAATCTGCAGTTGGCGGCGGTTTTGATGAACCGGCTCAACGATATCTTCGAACAGGAGCCGGAGCAGGGGCGCGACCGTTCGCGATTAACCCCGGTGCGCAGCTTGGAAGGCCGGATTGAATTGCGCAACGTGAGTTTCAGATATGGCGGACCGGAAGCTCCCAACATCTTGAGCAATATCACGCTCGACCTGGCGCCGGGTCGTATGATCGCGTTCGTCGGGCGAAGCGGTTGTGGTAAGACCACCCTGGTGAAACTGATCGCTGGTCTTCTCGAGCCCACGGAAGGGACGATCCTCTTCGATCACGTCGATCTGAAGAATTTGAATTATCGGGATGTGCGCCGTCATATCGGGATGGTGTTGCAGGAGAACCACATGTTTAACGAAACGATCGCGCGCAATATTTCCTTCGGCGACCCTGAGCCCGACCTCGATCGTGTCCTCGCCAGCGCCCAGGCTGCAGCGGCGCACGATTTCATCATGCGTCTGCCGATGGGTTATGAGACGAAAATCGGCGAATCTGGTCTCGCGCTCTCCGGCGGACAAAAGCAACGCATCGCGATTGCGCGTGCCATTTATAACAATCCTCCGATTCTGATTTTCGACGAAGCAACTAGTGCGCTCGACACGGAATCGGAGCGGGCGATCCAAAATAATCTCGGCCGCATTATGACCGGACGCACTACCATCGCGATTGCGCATCGGTTGAGCACGATTCGAGAGGCCGACTCGATTATCGTGCTGGAAAAAGGCAGCGTGGCCGAAATTGGATCGCATGATGAGCTGATGGCGCAACGCGGTTTGTATTTTTATCTCTCCAGTCAGCAAATGGGTGTCGGCGGATGAGCGCGGAAACCTACTCGCCCAGCTCGCTCGACACCGAATCGGAGATGCTCCCGCAGGATCCGCCGCCGAAAGTCATTCGTTTTATGGGTTGGTGGTTGATCTGGCTTTTTATCATCGCGCTGTTGGCAGCCATTTTTGTGCAGCTTCCCGAAACGGAGCACGCCGCGTTTGTCCTCATACCGCGCGACGGGGCCGATCCAATTCAGTCACCGCGCCTCGCCACGGTGAGTCGCCTTTCGGTTACGGAAGGGCAAACGGTTGCAGCCGGCGCGGAACTCTTCGTCCTGCGATCGGACGAGATTCGGGCATTCGATACTCAGCTGCAAACCCTAACGGAAGACTTGCATACGCAGGAAATGACCCTGGCCAAAATGGATGAAGCCTACGCCGCCGAAGCAAATATTAAGAACGCGCAAGTGTCCCAGGCGGAAAGCGAGCTGCGATTTCGCGAGAAGCAAACCGCCAGCAATCGCGATTTGCTAAACCGGCTGGAGAAGCTTTCGAAAAGCGGCGGTTTTTCCCAGATCGATTTGATCAAGCTTCAGCTCGAGGCTGCTGGAGCGGAAAAAGATCAAGCCGTTGCCCAGCGAACACTCGAGCAGGTAAAACTCGAGCGGCAACAACTGGAAAATGAGAATTCGCGCAAACGCGCAGAGCAAGCCGGCGAGGTGCAGAAGTTGAAGATGAAACTCGGCGCTTTGAAAGGTGACCTCGAGAATTCGCAAAAGAGCTTGCTGACGATTCGCGCACCCTACGACGCCGTCATCATTTCCCTGGCTCAGCGCAATGTCGGCAGCGTTGTGCAAAGTGGGCAAGAGCTTTGCCAGCTTGGACGCACCGACGCCAAGCCGCTCGCGCGCTTGATGCTGAACGAGTCCGGCCTGGCAAAGTTAAAACCGGATCAATTGGTGCGGTTTTTCTTCGAAGCGTACCCGTATCAACGCTACGGCGCACTCAGCGGAAAGCTCGATTGGGTCAGCCCATCCGCAGTCGCGGCGGCGAGCGGTCAATATTTCACCGCGCTGGCGTCAGTGGATGAAGCGGCTAATCGACACCATCTGTCGTTACGGCCTGGCATGAAAGGCGAAGCGCGAATTCGTGTCGGAAGCCGGACCTTAATCGAATATGCTTTCGAACCAATCCGGCAATTGCGCGAGGGAATTCGAAATTAATGGAATCGCGCCTGTCCAGTTTGAAGGTTGAAGATCTGCGAACGACGAACGCAGCGATGACGCGCTGCATCAGCCTGGCCAAGCTCGCGGCGAAATCAGACGTTCCAATTGTTTTGCTGGGCGAAACCGGCACCGGAAAAACGCTGCTGGCGCAAGCCATTCACAACTCCTCCGCTCGCGCCCAGGGTCCATTCATTTCTTTTAATGCTTCGGCGATGAGCGACACGTTGTTGGAAAGCCAGCTTTTCGGTCACGAAAAAGGCGCGTTCACCGGCGCGCAACAAGCAATCAAGGGTAAATTCGAACTCGCGAATGAGGGCACCATTTTCCTCGACGAAATCTCCGACATGAGTCCGCTGGCACAGGTAAAAATTTTGCGCGTGCTCGAATACGGCGAATTCGAGCGGCTCGGCTCCGAACGAATGTTGAAGACGGATGCGCGGATCATTTGCGCGACCAACGTTTCGTTGCGCGATCGGGTGCGTCAGGGAAAATTCCGCGAGGACCTTTATCATCGGCTCAACGGCCTGACAATTTTGATTCCCGCATTGCGCGATCGACGGGAAGAGTTGCCCGGATTGATCGCGAACGAGCTGAAAGTGTCGGCCCTGAGGCTGGGAAAAAAGATCACCGCGATTCATCCTGCGGCGATGGATTGCTTGTTGGTGCACGATTGGCGCGGCAATTTACGTGAGCTCAGTCATACCGTGCGAACGATGACTTTGTTTTGCGACGGTGACGTCATCATGCCAGAGCATGTTCATTTTCCGCCCGACCTCGAGCCGTTGCAAACCTCTGCGAATTCGTCGGAAAAAAATGCGAGCCACGCGCATCCTGATTACGACGGTGGCGATCTTTTGCTGGCAAGCGCGGTCAAGCGTCACGTGCGTTTTGTCTATAAACAAGCGAACCAAAATCAGCGGCGAGCAGCCAAGCTTCTTGGCATCTCACGTGCCACACTGAGCCGCCATTTGCGCGAGCTGAATCACAAGTGATCCGACTGTGATCGAAACGATACCAGATGGCCTAAATTCTGGGCCATCTTCAAATCCCATCAAAACGGTCGGAGAAGAATTTTAGCCAATGGCATTGGTACTGTAAGAAACTGTTGAACAAGTCATTAGATGGTCGATTAAAAGCTGCAAATTGCGGAAGAAATAGGGGCCAAAAATTCATGGCACAGATAGTGGTAATAGGGCGTACGTGAGTTCGTCGAAGGAAAAGAAGGACGCAGATTCTGGGGAGCGTGGAGCTCAACGGCAGAAGCGTTCGAAAG
>QHRO01000062.1 GCA_003220155.1 Verrucomicrobiota bacterium | reverse complement strand
ATCGCTAGGGCGGCGCCGTTCGCGAGGCCGGTCTTGCGGCATGTTCGGAAAGCTTCCAGGCCTGACTGTCGCCCCGCCCACCGGCGAAGCCTACACACCTACGGTCATTGGACCCGACGGCGCGGTTTACGCCGTCAATAACGCCCAGCTTTTCTCTTGCGGAGCTTTCGGTGGCCTCGCCTTAAGTTCAGAAGAGCAGTAGCTCGGCCGAATCATTGATAAGGCTCGCGCGCTCACGCTCGATGCGGGAAATTTAATGCCCTAACGGATCGTGCCCGATTCCTCACCGATTTACGCTCGATCGCGCTCTCAACATACTCGGGACAGATTTAAAACCCAAGTACTTCCCGTAGTTCAGTTCGATTTCGTCGTAGAGCGTACTTGCTTCGAAGCTACATCCCCTCTTCCCCCCAATCTGCGGGCGAGTTCGGATTTGTTTAGAGTTCCCGAGTAACGCCAGAGGTCGAGCAGAATGCCCTCTCCGAATGGTTGGCCTCTGGCCGTAACTACGATGACGTTATGCTCGGCACCGGTGTTGGGACCCGACTCGGCCCAGTGGAGCTCGAGCGTTTGCAGCTTCAGTGCATCCAATCGGACGAGAAGCTCCGTTGCCCACTGAAAACAGAGTCCCCCTTTTCTCGCTCCCATATTGACGAGGAAGTTCTGAATGCCGGGTAGCCACGCCACACGCCACTCGCGGTGCAGTTCCCGTCCGGTCATATATGCCGTGTATGCGACTCGCCGAGCCTCATCCGGACTGACGGTCGGGGAGAGCGCCGCGATTTGCGTTCTCAAGGAAGGGTCATCCGAGGACCACATAACGAACAATTCTGCTCGTCGTCCCCTCCCCCAGGGTGAAGAAAGCGCGAGTACGAGCAACGGCACCACCGCGAATGTCCTAACCCCTAAAAGGAGAGAGCGATGGAAAAACATTTTGAGATCCCATACTTAACGCCCTGAGCAGAGCAATCGTAGATTTGACTGGGGCGGGCGCGTCTGCGTTCATGTCGGATGTCTCGGCCAGCGCGACTGGCACATTGGTGACCACGCAATTGCCCAGGGCGATGCTCTTCGCCATGCTCACTCCATAGTGCTCCCATCTTTTCCCAAAAATTCTGCCTACGTTGATGGTGGTGTTTTCGACGTTTAGCCCAAATGTCCCTGCGCTGTTTTTGTCTATGATCGTGACGGGCGCTCCCGTGTCGATCATCAGGGCGGCGTGCTTGTTGTTAACAGAGGCCGGAACGAAAAGATGATTACCGAATCGCCGCTCCAGTTTCGCACCAGCGAGGCCCTGCCCGGAAAGAAATCCGGCAAGGGTACCTGGCGGCGGCTGCGATTCTGCGGTGAAGGGCGTGAGCGCCTCAATCCATAAAATCAAGGCGAACCACTTTTTCATGGGCTGCCTTATAACATGCCGCCGCATCTCCAACTACTTTTCGTCAGAGCAGTGTAGCGATCACTTAAACCTGTGGGGAAACGGCGGCAGTTCCGCTGGCATCCTGATCATTCGCGCTCGCGAGTTACTCGTAATTTCCGAATACCTGAATACGGGCGAGGTACAGGCTGCGACCGTTTTGAGGCGGGTGGTAAAGAGTCGCGGAGTAATAAAGCGGCGCGCGATTGGGATTAAGTGGAACGATTAACTCGTCCAGAGCGATATCAGCTTCGGTGTTGTAATCGAAACGCAGAAATACCAGAGCCGTCTCGCCACCGGGCAGATTTTGGACAGTCCCTCGAAGCGTTGCCTCACCGCCTTCAAGGCGAGCGCGAAATGGAACCAGGCGCCTGTCGCCATGGTTAACCCGCACCTGGACATCCGCCTGCAAGGGCGACGATTGCTCTTGCCCGATGACAAGCTGCGGCGCAAAACACAAGGGCAACAGAGCCACAACAGCAAACCTTCGCTTCATCCATGGCAGGATCATAAAATTTCGGTCAGAGGTCAACCGGCTAGCGCCGAGTTATTGGTTTTCCGTTAACGATTATCACGATTATTTGGGCATCGAGTCTCTTGCTGCAGAGCGCACTCGCTGACAGCTCGTCCGCCCGTTGGTTTAGTCTTGACCTTTTCGTGTGCTTCCAATCAAACTCCTAGTTTCACAAAAACTCTGAATCGGGCACAGGCCGTTATCTCCCGGTAGCTCCTCCCCTGTTCTCTGTTTGCGAGTGCATAACTAAACGCCGGGAGAAAAAAAGAAACTCCGATGCATTCTCTTACTCTCATCGTCCCAAGTTCATCTGTTCAAAATTCGACTGGTCCCGCGACTGCGGGGCGCAGTTTTGTTCCTATCGCCCTCGCCTTGGCTCTAGCATGGTTTACGGTTCCGCCGACGGCCTGGGCGGCGGACGGAGACTTGGGCTACCACAACACCGCTGAGGGTTTTAATGCGCTCGCGCACCTGACAACGGGCGTGGCTGTCGACAACACAGCCATCGGTTTTCTTGCGCTCGGTGACGACACAACGGGCAGCGACAATACGGCCAGCGGTGCTGGAGCGCTCAATGTGAACACAACCGGCAACAACAACACAGCCAGCGGTTCTGGTGCACTCAATAGCAATACAAGCGGCAACGACAACACGGCCAACGGTAATATTGCGCTCTCAAACAACACAACGGGCATCGACAATACCGCTAGCGGTTCTCGTGCACTCGTTACGAACAAAACCGGCAACTTCAACACGGCCAGCGGTTTTGAGGCGCTCTTTAGCAATGATAGCGGCAGCGGAAATACGGCGTCCGGCCTGAACGCGCTCTTCAAGAACATCGACGGTAGCGACAACACGGCCAACGGCGTTAATACTCTCTACAACAATACCAGTGCCGACAACAACACGGCCGCCGGCTATGCCGCACTCTACAGTAACATCGGCGGGAATAATAATACGGCCAACGGGACTGATGCGCTGGTTAACAATACAAATGGCTCTAGTAACACTGGGGAGGGCGCCAACGCGCTCTTTGCCAACAATTCAGGAAGCAACAATACCGCACTAGGTTTTAACGCCGGCAACAAGCTTACTACCGGTAGTAACAATATTGACATTGGGGCTAACGTGCCGGGTGTAGCGGGGGAAGCTAATACGATCCGCATCGGTAAACAGGGAACGCAAAAGCAAACGTTTATTGCAGGTATCTCTGGAGTCGGGGTGACCGGCAGTCAGGTATTCGTAAGCTCAAGTGGCAAGCTCGGGATCATGACCTCCTCAGCCCGCTTCAAAGAAGCAATCAAGCCGATGGACAGAGCCAGTGAAGCAATCCTGGCACTTAAACCAGTCAGCTTCCGCTACAAAGAACAGATTGATCCAGATGGGATCCCGCAGTTCGGCCTCGTCGCTGAAGAAGTAGAAAAGGTGAATCCTGATCTGGTCGTTCGTAATGAAGACGGAAAAGTGAGCACCGTGCGATACGAAGCAGTCAACGCAATGCTGCTGAATGAATTCCTTAAGGAACACTGCAAGGTAACGGAGTTGACAGCGATTGTCGCAAAGCAGGAGGCGACCAATGCACAACAGCAGAAGCAGATTGAAGCTTTAGCTGTTGGGCTGCAACGGGTCACCGCTCAGCTCGAATCAGTCAAACCTGCGTCGCGTATTGCGATCAACGATTAGTAAGGTTGTTCCTTAGGATCCCCTAAGCTGTGGCAGAACTTAGGCGCCGGTTCCTGATAACAGACGACTGAGAGCACGGTTTAAGCCTTTCCCAGGACCACGGAAATTGCCAAAAATATTTGCTGCGGGCGACACGCCCGCCTCTACAGCTAAGCTGAGACAACCGGGGCCTGCGAGGATCGGCGCGAGCTGATCGCGGCGCGAAGGAAGTTGTTGCTTAGCTCCCGCATCGGGCCGGGGAATTTGCGACAATCGGTCAGCACGTTGTCCAGTGCGGTCACGAAGAGCGCGATTTCTTTTTCGCCGATGATCAGCGGTGGCAGGATCTTGAGCACGTCCATGGCGTGCCCGGCTACCTGAGTAAGGATACGATGTTTACTCAACATTTGGGTCACAATCATTTGGGCGAACAGGACCTTGTCCACTTTGTGAAGTAGTTTCCACGCCATCTTCAGCTTGAATTCGCTCGGCTCGTGGAACTCGATTGCGATGATTAATCCTTTGCCGCGGACTTCCTTGATGAAACTATGTTTCGCGCGCAAAGCATCGATCCGTTCCATCAATTGCGCGCCCATTTCCGCCGCGCGCTCGACCAGCTTTTCCTGATCGATCACTTCGAGCGCAGCCAGGCCACAAGCCATCGCCAGATTGTTCCGGCCAAAAGTGGTCGAGTGAACTACGCACCGATCCATTCGACTGAATGTCTTTTGGTAAATGTCGCGCCGGGTAACAATCGCTCCACACGGGACGTAACCGCCGCTCAACGTTTTGGCCAGAGTGATGATGTCAGGTTCGAGGTTCCAATGCTGGAACCCGAACATCTTCCCGGTTCTTCCCAGGCCGCACTGGACTTCGTCGCTAACGAGAAGTGTGCCGTATTTGCGGCAGAGTTCCTGCGCGCGGGGGAAGAAATCTGTCGCTGGCGATTTACAGCCTTTGCCCTGCACCGGCTCGATGACGAAAGCAGCGACATCGCCTTTGGCCAGCTCGCGCTCGAGGGATGCGACGTCATCCAAGGCGATGCGCCTGTCCCATTGATCCATGAGCGGTCCGAAGCCTTCGGTGAAACTTTCGCAACCCATCAACGATAACGATCCGATGCTGAGTCCGTGAAACGCGCTTTCGAGTGAGACGACGCGCTTCTTTCCGGTGGCGGCGCGCGCGAATTTTAGTGCGCCTTCCATTGCTTCAGTGCCGGAGTTGCAAAAGAAAACGGCGTCGAGATGCGGCGGGGTGCGTTTGGTGATGGCTTCGGCCAGGAGCCCGCTGAGGAGCGAGCAATCCATCTGAACCATGTTAGGTAAATCGAGATCGAGAACGTCACGGATTGCTTTCTTTACCACTGGATGGTTGCGACCAATGTTGAAAACGGAATAGCCGCTGAGGAAATCCAGGTAGGCGTTATTATCCATGTCATAGAGATATGCGCCTTCAGCCCGTGCGTAGACTTTGTCGAAACCAATGACGCGCTGGGCCGCGACCAGGGTGCGATTGATGTGACGATGATGCAGCTCGTAGTTCTCGCCGAGCCGCGCTGCAATGATTTCCTTCAGGTCAAATGCCACCTGGGATGTTCCTTGATTTAGAGGTGAAACGCAAACGTGGATGCACCGGGATCAGCGATCCCGGCTACAACTTTTTGAGACGCGACTCCGAAGGAATTTGCGAGCAAACTAATGCTGTCATCCCGAGCCGCGCAGACGGCGAGGGACCTCACGAGCCCGTTGTTGACAAGGCGGTCTAATTTGCGTGATCGAGGAGTGTAGGTGAGGTCCCTCGCCTGCGCTCGGGATGACGGGAAAGTGCAGGAGTTAATCGCGGCAACCAACGGCACCGCGCGGCGACCTCAGCTACGGCTTCCAATCTCGATACGCCTCCTGCGCACCGACCTGCAGGTTGGTTTTTCCAGGTGAATGTCGTTCCAGTTGTATCGCGAGCCATTGGAACCATTCAAAAGTTTTCTGCGAACCGCTGCGCCGGCGTTCTTCCTCGATGTAGGGCTCTAATTTACGCCAGGCGAGGCGAACTGTGCCGCCAACCAGATCGGCTGCCACGCGTAATGGAACGATTCGCGCATAAACGGAGTAGCCAAGTCCCTCCAGAATTATCCCGACGGAATGCGCAGCCTTTAAGACATCGGCGTTGGCTTCGATCGCTGAAGCGCTAGACCCATCCGGGATACTGTGTACGACGATCATCGACTTCATCCACGCCGGCGACAAGAGCGCCTGGACCGCGGCGTAAGCCGCACGTTCTTGCCGTGCGCGTCGCGACCGCTGCGCCTCGACCAGACCGAAACCGACCCCTGTGATCACGGTGAGCGCGGTAGCGACGTTCGCGACGGTGGACAAATCCATTTGCAATTCTTATTAGCAAAAGATCGGCTGTCTTCGAGGAGAAACGCTTGGTGGATCGGCCGTTCCGTCGGGCGATGCTAAACAAATGTAGCCTCGCCGCCTGACTTTAACATCGAGGTCCGAGCCGGACTGGTATGACTGCTCGATCCACCTTACGCGACTGGCTACAAAAAAGCCGCAGGATTCGCACGGAACCCTGCGGCTTCGAATTAACCGACTATATCGATGTTAGTCTTCCACTTGCACATGCTCAACCACGCGGGTGTCGCCGGTGCCGGTGTAATAGACACGCACTTTCTGACCGGGCCGGAGCGGGGCCGTTACGATTTTGCCGGCGCCGTTAACGACGCGTGCCGCCGTCCCGAGAGCAAAGCTCACCGGACCCTGACGCTCACTTTTTACCACGATGGTTTTGCCGGGCGTGTAGGTATCCACGGTCCCGACTTCATAAGTAGTTGATGTCGTTGTCGTCGTGGCCGGAGCTGTTGCAGTTGTTTGTTCAGTTGTAGTTGTGCTTGTTTGCGCAAACGCTACCGGCGCGATTAGCGCACAAGCAACTGTGATGATGCTTTTGTTCATAATCCCTTCCCTGATTTGTTGTTGGATTTTGCCTCGACCCCAACGGACCAGTCATAGCCGGTCTCGCGGAGATCGGTCTTGCAATGTTAGACCAGGCCGGGCAGGCCGGTATTCGATCTAAATTAACATTTCTGGGCGTGGAAGGCTCACGATCCCTCTATCTTGTGCATTGCGCGGAAGTGTATGCCATATCTTGCGGCAGCGAAGTTTCGCGGGAAACGTACCTATATATAGATGGCGATTTGGAAGTGACGGCGCCCACCGGACGCCCTGCAGCTCAACCAAAGGCCTTTCTACAATTTGAGTGCGCGCGCAGTTTCGCTAATCTTCGTTCTTCGATGCCGAACACCACCCGCGATCCAGAGGTTACGCCGGAAATTGTGGCCAGGCATGGCCTGACGCCGGAGGAATTTATGCGCATCAAAAAAATTCTCGGGCGCGAACCGAACTTCACCGAGCTGGGAATTTTTTCCGTGATGTGGAGCGAACATTGTTCCTACAAAAACTCGCGCCGCGAATTAAAGAAATTCCCCACGACCGGCCCAAATATTCTGGTTAAAGCAGGCGAAGAAAATGCCGGCGTAGTTGATATCGGCGATGGTTGGGCAGTCGCGTTTAAGATCGAATCACACAATCATCCGAGCGCGATCGAGCCGTTCCAAGGCGCGGCCACCGGAATTGGCGGAATCATTCGCGACATTTTCACGATGGGCGCGCGCCCGGAGTTTTGCCTGAACTCGCTGCGCTTCGGACCGATCACGCATTCAGTAGGGCGAGACTCTGTCGAGCCGACAAACCAATCACGGCTCCGCGGAGCGTCGCCCTACCAACCGAACTCGAAGGCACAAATCGCCACTAATCGGCGGCTCTTTACCGGCGTTGTCTCGGGCATTGCGCACTATGGCAATTGCATCGGCGTCCCGACTATCGGCGGCGAAATTTATTTCGACGAAAGCTTTGAAGGGAATCCGCTGGTGAACGTTTTCTGCCTCGGCGTTTTGCGACACGAACAGTTGGCTCGTGGCGCGGCCCGCGGAGTCGGTAACCCGGTGTTTTACGTGGGCGCGGAGACGGGCCGCGATGGCTTGGCGGGTGCATCGTTTGCCTCGCGTGAATTGACGGAAGAATCACGCGAAGACCGGCCGGCCGTGCAGGTCGGCGATCCGTTCAAGGAGAAACTTTTGCTGGAAGCGTGTTTGGAATTGCTCGCGACCGATGCTGTCGCCGGAATTCAGGACATGGGCGCGGCAGGATTGACCTGCTCGACCTGCGAAACGGCGAGCCGCGGTGGCAGCGGCGTGGAAATCGATCTCGCGAAAGTTCCGAAGCGCGAGCCGGGAATGACGCCGTACGAAATTTTGCTGAGCGAATCGCAGGAACGGATGTTGATCATTGCGAAACGCGGCAAGGAAAATATTGTGCGCGAAATTTCCGCGAAATGGGACGTGCCCTGCGCCGAAATCGGACGTGTGACCGACGACGGCATGATGCGTGTGCGCAACAACGGCAGTGTGTCGGCGGAAATTCCGGCGAAGCCGTTGGCGGAAGAGGCGCCAATTTATGAACGGGAAGCCCGGAAATTGACCCCGGATTATATGGATGATCCGGATTTGCGGAAGAAAATATCAGCGCAATCCGCGTTATCCGCGGTTGATTCTTTGAAGCAGCTTTTATCTGATCCGACGATCGCGTCCAAGAATTGGGTTTATCGCCAATACGATCATACTGTTCGAACCGGCACGGTGGTAAAGCCGGGATCGGATGCCGCCGTCTTCTATATTAGAGAGGCGAACAAGATCCTGGCGGCGACAACCGATTGTAACTCGTTGTATTGCGCGCTTGATCCGCGCGAGGGCGGACGCATTGCAGTGGCGGAAGCAGCCCGAAATCTTACCTGCTCTGGCGCGCGACCCCTGGCGGTGACGGACAATTTGAACTTCGGTAATCCCTACAAGCCGGAAAATTTCTGGCAGTTGCGCGAGGCAGTGGAGGGAATCGCTGAGGCCTGTCGCGCGTTCGGGACGCCGGTGATTGGAGGCAACGTCTCTCTATATAATGAGAGTCCGGCCGGAGTGGTCGATCCGACGCCGACGGTGGCGATGGTTGGATTGATCGATGATGAGAAACAAATCACCACGCAATGGTTCAAGAATAAAGGCGACGCGATTATTTTGGTTGGACCTGTAGCCGGCGTCGCCGATCCCGATTCTTCCAGTGCGGCCGCGGCCAACGACCCCGGCTACAATCTTGGCGGGTCGCGCTTTCTTAAGGTTTGTTACGGAAAGAAGATCAGGCCGGTGCCGAAGCTCGATCTTAAGCTAGAGACCGCGGTGCAAAACGGAGTGCGCGATTTGATTCGGCTAGGTCTCGTTAGGAGTGCGCACGATTGCAGCGAAGGCGGGCTCGCGGTTGCGATGGCGGAGTGCTGTTTCAGTCCTGACGGGTTGCTTGGCGCGGAGATTGATTTGGAAAACTGTGGTGGCAGCCGCGCCGGCGACAAGTCCGCCAATCGGACGGACTCGTCCCGTGGCGAGCCTGCTTTTACAAACGTGGCCACAGTGCTCTTCAATGAAACGCAATCGCGCATCATCATTTCCTGCGATCCAAAAAATACGGAGCTGGTTTTGTCAGAATTAAGATCGAAAAATATTCCGCACACGCAGATCGGCGGCGTGATTGCAGATGACCTTCGCATTACCGCGGGTGGCGAGAGTCTCAGCTGGCCGGTCGCGGAGTTGCACGATCTTTGGTGGAATGCGATCCGACGGGCGGTGGAAAGCGATTCCGAGCCGATCCCGAGCTTGTGATGTTTTCCCGCGGTCATTCCGAGCCGCGCAGACGGCGAGGAACCTCTCGCTTGCTTGTCGATCTGCGAACATTGGCGGGATCCTTCACCGTCTGCGCGGTTCAGGATGACGGGCGTTTTCTGAAATATTGAACCGGACGATGATTTCGACGATGCTTCCTTGCCATGCCCCCTGAAATCCCTCCACCCCAGGAGCCGTCGGATCACGAAGCGTTCCCGCAACACGAGTGCGGACTCTTCGGCGTGTTCGGTCATCCGAATGCGGCGGTGCTGACCTATTACGGCCTGTTCGCTCTGCAGCATCGCGGGCAGGAAAGCGCCGGGATTGTGACCAGCAACGGCGCCGGTCAGACCTTCCTCCAACACAAGGGCATGGGACTGGTCTCGCAAGTTTTCGGACAGGAAGAGCTGGAGAAACTCAAAGGAACGCGTGCGGTCGGTCATACCCGATATTCCACCACCGGGACGAGCACGCTAAAAAACGCACAACCTTTCGTGGTCGATTGCGTGCGCGGGCAAATGGCGATTGCGCACAATGGAAACCTGATCAATGCCGATCTGCTGCGCGACGAACTCGAAAGCAAAGGTTCCATTTTTCAAACCACCGCCGATAGCGAAATTATTCTGCATTTGCTGGCGCGCCCGGCCGATAACGGCAGCAGCGTTTTGAGTGCCTTGCGCCGGATCGAAGGCGCGTTCTCCCTTCTGATCATGAGCGAACAGGAGTTGATCGCGGTGCGCGATCCTTTTGGCTGGCGCCCGCTCGTTCTCGGAAAACTCGATGGCGCTTACATTCTCGCTTCAGAAACGTGCGCGCTCGATCTCATCCACGCTGAATTTGTTCGCGAGATCGAGCCCGGCGAAGTGCTAATCATAAACGAGAACGGCTTGCGCTCGGAACGGCCGTTTCGCGACGAACAACCGGCCTTCTGCATGTTCGAATACGTTTATTTTGCGCGACCCGATAGCATCATCGGCGGGATGAATGTCGGCAAAGTTCGCACCGAGATGGGACGCGAGCTGGCGCGAAGGTTTCCGCTGGAAGCGGATATCGTCGTGCCGGTACCGGACTCGGGAAATTACGCCGCGCTCGGTTTTGCCGAGGAATTAAAGATCCCGTATCAGCATGCCTTTGTCCGGAATCACTATATTGGCCGGACGTTTTTGCAGCCGAGCCAGCTCATTCGCGACTTCGATGTGCGGGTGAAATTAAACCTGATCAAGGAAATGGTGGAAGGGAAACGAGTCGTAGTGGTGGACGATTCGATTGTGCGTGGGACCACCGCGCGAGCGCGCATCGTCAACTTGCGAGAAGCAGGCGCGAAAGAGGTGCATTTGCGAGTGAGTTGTCCGCCGCATCGTTTCGCCTGCCATTACGGGATCGATTTTCCCGATCCGGAAAAGTTGATCGCTAACCAGATGTCGATGGAAAAAATCTGCGAGTACCTCAATGTCGATAGTCTCGGCTATCTCGACATCGAAGGAATGGTCAAGGCCACCGGGCGGCCCGCCAATTCTTTTTGCCTCGCTTGTTTTAACGGGAATTATCCCCTGCCCGTCGATCCTGCGCTGGATAAATTCATCATGGAAAAGCGGGAGCAACGCGCTCGCGCTTTAGCGGAGGAAAGGGACGGTCAGCCGACGCTTTTCGCGGAGTTGAAATGATGGGCGATTGACCTCATCGCCTTTTTTGTCATTCCGAGGGTAGTCGAGGAATCTCTAACCGTCGATGCCGCGAGACTATAACTCTTGGCCTTGTATTTAGCGGAAGATATTCTCGAAAATAGTTAGAGATGTCTCGACTTCGCTCGATATGACAAAGAAAAAGGCTTACGCGCGCGCCGGCGTCGATGTTGATCTCGGCAACAGACTAAAGCGTCGAATTCAATCGCTCGTCCGCAAAACGCATGGAGCTGAGGTGCTGGGAAAAATCGGAGGGTTCGGCGGGCTGTTCGCGCCGAATCTCCGCGGGATGCGTAAGCCGGTGCTGGTCGCGAGCGTCGACGGCGTCGGCACCAAGTTGAAAATCGTCTTCGCCGCGAATAAACACGACACCGTCGGTGCCGATCTGGTGAATCACTGCGTCAACGACATCGCCGTCGTCGGCGCGCGGCCGCTTTTTTTTCTCGACTATATCGGCGCGGAAAAGTTGGAGCCACGCGTTTTCTCGGAGTTGCTGGGTGGATTTACCAAGGCCTGTCGCGCGGCTAGTTGCGCGCTCATCGGCGGTGAGACCGCGCAAATGCCGGGAATGTATCAACGGGGGGAGTACGATCTGGCAGGTTGCATCGTTGGCGTGGTCGATCGCGGCGAGATCATCAACCGAAGCAGGGTCAGAGTTGGCGATGTGGTTCTCGGACTCCCGTCGAACGGATTGCACACCAATGGTTATTCGCTCGCGCGCAAAATCCTGTTTGAAAGATTAAAGCTCAAGCTTTCGTCGCGAATTCCGGGGGTTCGGGGACCGCTGGGCGAAGAGTTATTGCGCGTGCACAGAAATTATCAGCCGCTGCTGGCGAAAGTACCGCGCGGAATGATTCATGGCCTCGCGCATATCACCGGCGGCGGATTAATCGACAATCTTCCGCGAGTCCTGCCAAACAATTGCGATGCCGTGATCGATACTCGCAGCTGGCGTGTTCCTGAAATTTTCAATTTCATCGGCAGAAAAGGAAATGTTGATTGTGCGGAAATGTATCAAGTTTTCAATATGGGAATCGGCATGGTCGCGATCGTCAGCCAGCGCGATGTTGCGCCCGTGAAACGAATGTTGCGCGCAAGAGTGATTGGCGGCATCGAGCGCGGCACCGGAAAAACGCGGTTGATTTTTTAACCGCGGATTACGCGGATAACACGGATTTAGGTAATTCCGTTCATATTTTATCCGCGTCCATCCGCGTCCATCCGCGTAATCCGCGGTGAATTGCAGGCTCTGGATTGGCGTTTCACCGAAACGCCCTACAATTATGTTTGTCCGCGGCAACTCGCGGTTGATCTAAGTTTACAATGGAAAAACGGCGCCTCGGAAGGACGGACATGGATGTGACCGTGCTTGGCTTTGGCGGCGCGGGCATCGCCGGCGAGAGCATTGAAAATATCGGGAATGTACTGAACAGCGCACTCGATGCCGGCATTAACGTCATCGACACGGCGGAATGCTACGAGGGCGGCGAGAAATCAATCGGCAACGCAATTAGCAAACGGCGCGATGAGTTTCTCCTGTTCACCAAATGCGGGCATCCGCGTGGGATCGGGAGTGCAGACTGGTCCGCCAGCTCAATTTTGCAAAGCATCGAACGCAGTTTGCGCCGTCTGCAAACGGACCGCATCGATCTCATTCAACTGCATGGATGTTCGGAAGCCGTCCTGAAAAAGGGCGAAGCGATTTCGGCGTTGGAGAAAGCGCGTGAGCGAGGCTGGGTGCGCTACCTTGGCTACAGCGGTGATGGTCATCCGGCCCGTTTCGCCGTGGAATGCGATGCCTTCGACGCGTTGCAAACGTCCATCAATATCGCCGATCAGGAAGCAGTTTCACAGATTGCTCCGCTGACGCGCGCACGAAACATCGGACTGATTGCAAAACGGCCGCTCGCCAATTTTGCATGGAAGACCGGACACAAGCCGATCAATTCCTATCATCACCAATATTACGAACGGTTGCGAAAACTGAATTTTGATTTTTTGCGCAATGACGAAGGGTCCATTGCCATCGCATTGCGTTTTGTCTTGAGCGTGCCGGGAGTGCATACTGCGATTGTCGGGACGACGAAACCGGAGCGCTGCCAGGAAAACGCGCGGCTCCTCGAATCACGCCCGCTGCCCCAGAATGAATACAAGGCCATTCGGGAGCGCTGGGATGTGATCGCTCCTAAAACCTGGATCGGACAACCATGAAACAAAGAAAACTTGGACGCGGTGGACCGATTGTTTCCGCGATCGGACTCGGCTGTATGGGGATGTCGGAATTTTATGGCCATCACGACGATGCGGAATCGCTCGCCACCATCGATCGCGCAATCGACCTAGGGATTACGTTCTTCGATACCGCCGACATTTATGGTCCGCACACGAATGAGCAATTGCTCGGACGCGGAATTCGCGGCAAACGCCATCATGTGGTTATCGCGACAAAGTTCGGAATCCTGCGCGATCCGGATACGCCAGGGTTTCGCGGGATTAACGGGAAACCGGAGTATGTGAAGCAAGCGTGCGAAGCGAGCCTGCGCCGGCTCGGCATTGATTGCATCGATCTCTATTATCAACATCGGGTCGATCCGGAGACGCCGATCGAAGAAACCATAGGCGCGATGGCGGAGCTGGTTCGCGCCGGCAAGGTGCGTTATCTCGGTTTGTCCGAAGCCGGCGCCGATAGTATCCGACGCGCGCATGCGGTGCATCCCGTTACTGCGTTGCAATCGGAATACTCACTCTGGACGCGCGATCCAGAAGAGGAAGTGTTCGGCGTTTGTCGCGAACTCGGCATTGGTTTTGTCCCCTATTCCCCGCTCGGGCGCGGATTCCTGACCGGCCAAATCAAAAACTTCGAAGACCTGGCAGAGAACGACTATCGGCGGACCGCCCCGAGGTTTCAGGGAGAAAATTTTCAGCGCAATCTGGATCTCGTTAGTCAGGTGAGCGAGATCGCGCGAGAAAAACGTTGCACTCCCGCGCAGCTCGCTCTCGCCTGGGTCCTGGCGCAGGGCGAAGACGTCGTCCCCATTCCGGGAACGAAGCGGCGAAAATATTTGCGCGAAAATGTGGACGCGCTCGATGTGCTCTTGAATGCGGATGATCTCGAACGGATCAACGAAGTTGCGCCGAAAAATGTAGCCGCCGGTTCGCGTTATCCGGAAGCGATGATGAAGCTGTTGGGAAAATAACTGAGAAACCGCGGATGACGCTGATTTCGCGGATACGGGACAGAAAAATCTACTCCGCCAAACACGCTAAAACATTCCTCTAACCTTGGCGTCTTTGGCGGGGTCAACCGATCTGCTTTTCCGTTTATTCGCGTCATCGGCGTAATCCGCGGTTAACTTCCGCGGGTGGGCAGCAGGGCATTCGCCATAAAGGACTGCACCATTTCGTCGCGCTGGTTTTTCGTTACATTACGAATGCGGATAATGCCGTAACCCGGGCGCGACTTGGAACGCCGCGCCTCGAGAATTTCAATTTCCACACGGACGTCGTCGCCGGGCCGGACCGCGTTTGGCCACTTCAACTCATCGACACCCATGCCGATAATGCCGCCCGCGACATCCATGGTATCGACAAACAGCCGCATCGACACGGCCGCGGTATGCCAGCCACTCGCGGCCAATCCGCCCAACAATGTTTGCTCCGCGGATTTGGGATCGAGATGAAATATTTGCGGATCAAACGCCCGCGCGAACTCCATAATCGCATCGGCTGTGACGCGATGAGTTGAGGAAATCAACCGGGTACCGCCTGGAAAATCTTCAAAGGCGCGCGACATCGCCTGAATCATCGAGGCATGGTCGCGCCCGGCAAGATGGAAAACGCCGTTGCGGGAGCATTTCACAAATCTCGCCTACTTCTGCGAGTATTTCCTTAGGCGAATGAAGGATTTTTGTCTGGGAAGAGCGGTCGCGCGCTGCCCTGGCTATGGATTCAAAAATAGTTTGTCCACATCCACATCGTGCACCAGCGCTCCGTGCGGGACGGCGTGGACGTCGTACAGCCGTTGGGTGTAAGGACTGCGAACTATTCCGCCTCGCTCGGTTTGCGTTGCCACAGGATAACCACCGCCCGCCAATCTTCTTTGCCTGGCCGGATGTTCGCCAGGTTGCGGAACTAACTGAACCGAGACCGGATTCGGATAAAGCGAATTCCAGGCGCCAGTTCCAGCATCGACCGCCACCCCGACCCCGACCGTGGCAACATTCCCCGCCGTCGCGGCCGCGCCGGCCGTCGAGGCTTTGCTTCTAACAGTGACAGTTTGCGAGTAATAACCCGGTTTGCTCACTGTCACCTGAAAACTATTTCGTCGCCGCTTGCTGAAGGTCGCCGGCGTTACTCCCCTCTCTCCGGTCGAGAGAGTCACGTCCGCGCCGGAAGGATTGCTGACCACCTTAAGGTCCTCGTGGACGCCCCGGATGACGGTGGCGCAAGAGCTCAGAGTCGCTGCGACAACGAGCGCACCGATTACTTTTATTAACATCGCGCCAACGTAGTGAGCCAAGTCTGCCTCGCAACGTCAAAGCGGGCACGCGCCCCGCGCCCTCACGCTCATCGCACCGGACCTGGCTTCCATGTTCCCTTGGAGCTTCCAGTTTCCGCAGGCTCCTGTAGTAGCCGCGGTCGCTGACTGCGATCCCGGCGTCCCAGAAGCTCTCCCAGTGTCTCACGACGCCCCCATGGCACACCCAAGAGTGTACCGATGTCCTGATCGCGCCCCTTTAATTGTCACTTGTCACTTCTCATCTATCACTCCTTGATTGGGGCGGTTAGCTCAGTCGTAGAGCGGCTGGCTTACACCCA
>QHRO01000108.1 GCA_003220155.1 Verrucomicrobiota bacterium | reverse complement strand
GGGGCCTGGGTGCGTCGCTCGCGATGGAATCGTTGCCAACGCCCGCGCGTGGTTTGTTCTCCGGAATTTTGCAACAAGGCTACGCCTTCGGGTATCTCTTGGCGGCGCTGGTTTACTGGATTGTCTTTCCAATTTTCGGGTGGCGCGGCTTGTTTGTCGCGGGCGCATTGCCGGCGCTGCTGGTTATTTATATTCGTGCGCATGTGCCGGAGTCACCGGTTTGGGAGCGTAATCGCGCAGCCGCAAAAGGCCGAAGATTCGATCTACGGCGCTTCACTAGAGAACACGGGGCGTTATTAATCTATGCAGCCCTGCTCATGACCGCATTCAATTACATGTCGCACGGGACTCAGGATCTCTACTCGACTTTTCTCGAAAAACAGCGCGGCTTTGGGGTCAGCGCGAAATCGACGATCACTATCGTCTATGCCATCGGCATGATTTGTGGCGGCACCGTCATCGGCTTTCTTTCGCAACGATGGGGCCGTCGCCGTTGCATTATTTTATCGGCGGTTTGTGGGATGCTTTTGATTCCGGCATGGATTTTCGCGCCCGGGACATCGCTGCTCATTGCCGGCGGCTTTCTCATGCAATTCATGGTCCAAGGCGCATGGGGAGTGGTGCCGGTGCATTTAAACGAACTTTCGCCGGGTGAGTTCCGCGGAACATTTCCCGGATTGGCATATCAGTTGGGGAACTTCGCAGCTGCCTATGCCGCGCAACAGCAGGCCTGGCTCGCCGACCATTTTCGAGACGCGAATGGAAATCCCAATTACGCCCTGACCATGGCGCTGGTGGAATGTTTCGTTTTTCTCGCGATCATTCTCCTTGCCGCAATCGGTCCGGAAAAGCGCGGCCGGGAATTCTAAGAGGCCATTCTGGCCAAAGATCCAAACCCCAAATTCCAAACCCCAAGGAAAACTAAAACTTCAATCTCCAAAAGGAATAGGCACGCAGTGGATATTTTGAGATTTGATGATTGAAATTTCCTTGGAGCTTGGGATTTGGATTTTGGGATTTCTTGCCACTTAGTGCCCGCTCAGTGTCGGCGGCGCCAGCCCCGGACCTTCTCCGGGCGGGGCAAGGACCGGTTTCCGTTTCTGCTGCCGCTGCGGCTGCGGTTGCGGTTCCTGACTCACGACCGCGGGAGCGGGAGCGGGAGCATGATAAGCACCCACACCGTGACGTTGCTCCACAATTGCTTGCGCAATCTTGTCCGCCAGGAACTCGCGATATTCTCCGTTGCGCGCTTCGCGACCTTCCGATCGGTTGCTGAGATAACCACATTCCACCAGCACCGCCGGGTAAAGTGCTTTGCGCACCACGCGAAAATCGGCGGTGTGCACGCCGCGGTTAACAGCTCCGTTTAGCGAACAAAGCCTCTTCTGAATGTTTTGGGCCAACTCGGCCGCGTATGGTGAACGATAGTAAGTCTCAAACCCTTTCACGCCGCGCCGTCGCGAATCGTTGAAATGAATACTGACGAAAATTGAATTAGGTGTGCTGTTCTCGATATCAACGCGCGTGTCGAGTGGAATGAAAACATCGCCTGTTCTTGTCATGACGACGTTGAATTGCGAATTGCGCAATTTGTGACTGAGTCGGGTGGCGACATCGAGCGTCACCACCTTTTCCGGCGGGCCGTATCGACGATAAGCGCCGCTGTCCCGCCCGCCATGTCCGGCATCGACGACAACGCTGGTAAAGGTGTGGCTGGTATTCTTCAGCTGCTGCGGCGGCGGCACGGTTTTGCAGCCTGCCAGAAAAAGCGCACAAAGGGCGACGCCTCTAGCCCACATCGAACGCGGCATTGCGACTGATAAGCGATTCGAATCGCGCTGACAAATTTTCAGGGCGAAATGCGAAAGCGGGGTGCGATGGTGTAAAAACCGCTTGTTTTTAGCGTGACCAGATTTAAAGGCGTTTCTCACGTTTATGCGACTTAAATTAGTAGCAGCTCCTGTGCTCCTGACGCTGGCATTAGCGGCCTGTAACAAAAAGCAAAAAGCCCAAACTATTGGCGAGGGATCGACCCCAGCCGGTGGCGCCTCGGCCGCGGCGGGCGCTTCTCCTTTGCCAACCGTGGCCCCGATCACAGCCCCAACTTCGCCAGCAAAGGTGGCGGTCGACCAGACAGCACAGGTCATCGTTTATGGCTATCACCGTTTCGTCAATCAGGTGCGCCGGCCGGATACCGAAATCACGCCCCAGATGTTTGAACAACAAATGCAAGAGCTGAAAAATCGCGGCATCACCGTAATCGGGATGCAGGATTTTCTGGCCTGGAAGCGCGGCGAAAAAAATATTCCGCCGCGTTGCGCGATTATCAGTTTCGATGACGGCTGGAAATCGCAATACGACGTGGCCTGGCCAATTATGAAGAAATTTGGCTACACATTTACGATGTTCATTTACACCGAAGGCGTCCGCGGTGGGCATTTTGGCGGCGGCGAAGCCATTACCTGGGAACAACTCGCGGAAATGCGCGATGCTGGCGTTGACATTCAGGCGCATTCGGAAACGCACCAGGACTTGCGCAGACCTTATGACAAGGTGGCAAAGAAAAAACTTAGCCAGCCCGAATACGAGCAGTGGCTCCAAAATGAAGTGGGCCGATGCAAGGAGACGCTGGAACAACGGCTCGGCATTAAGGTGAATTGTTTTGCGGTTCCTTACGGATTCTACAATCAGCACGTCAAAGATGTGGCTACGCGCGCAGGCTACGACGCGATATTTACCGTTTACGGGCAACCGATCACGTTTCGATCGACCATGGATTCGCTCGGGCGCTACCTGATTGAAGGCAACAAGCCGAAAGTTTTTGCTGATGCCGTTTCCATGATTGCGACTTCCAGCGGAGGTGGCGCGCCGGTCGCCGAATTTGGGGCGTCGAACATCGCGAGCAAACCAGCGGATGGCGAGACGATCCGCAATCCGTTGCCGTTAATCAGCGCGAATCTTTCCGCCTTTGGCGCGATCGATCCCGGCAGTGTAACGATGCGAGTGAGTGGGTTAGGTGTTGTCCCGGCGTCCTTCGATCCGAAAACAAACACCGTTTCCTATCAGGTAACGAAAAAGTTGCGCGATAAATGCAGTGTCATCGTCGAGGCAAAATCGGGCGGAAAGAAAGTAGAAGCGCATTGGACCTTCGCAGTTGAAGAGGGCAGCGCGACGGGGGCAGCGACGAGTCCATCGCCGACACCCAAAAAATAGGAAGCGCACTGCAGTGAATCCTCCGGGTAGCGCACGCGTCTCGCGTGTTGGTTTCGGCGTCTCGCCGAAACAATCTTTCGACAAAGTCCGCGAAGGTGAGACACCTTCGCCAACACGCGAGACGCGTGCGCTACCCGGATCTTCGCGCGACCGCAAATTGAATTGCCCCCATGTTTTCCCAATTAGGCGATAAGCTTCAGGACATTTTCAAGGACCTGCGCGGTCACGGGACAATCAGCGAGTCGAACATTAACGATGCGTTGCGCCAGGTCCGTCTCGCGTTGCTCGAAGCCGATGTCGATTTCAAAGTTGCGAAAAACTTTGTCGCGCGGGTCAAAGAAAAAGCACTGGGCGAAGAAGTGTTGCGTAGCATTACGCCCGGCCAACAAATCGTTAAAATATTTCACGACGAGCTGACCGCATTACTCGGCGGCGATGCTGCTCCGCTGAATCTGGAAAAACCCGCGCGCATTTTGATGGTGGGTTTGAATGGCGCGGGGAAAACAACATCGGCGGCGAAGCTGGCGCGTTTGCTGAAGAAACAGGGGCATTCGCCTCGTTTGGTCGCGATGGATTTGCAGCGTCCGGCTGCGATCG
>QHRO01000061.1 GCA_003220155.1 Verrucomicrobiota bacterium | reverse complement strand
AGGGTCTTGTTGTAGAGTTCGACGCCCTCCAGGTTTTTCCGGTCCCAGGTGCCGCCCTTCAACGTCGCATCGGCCCGCGCGATGTTCCGGGCAAGACTAAGCAGCAAGGAAAAAGCGTGCTCAGCCGTCGAGATGGTGTTGGCGCCTGGCGCGTTCAGCACCACCACGCCCCGGCGCGTTGCAGTTTCAACATCGACATTGTCCACCCCGACGCCGGCGCGACCAACCACGCGCAGTTTTTTCGCTGCGTTCAAAATTTTCGCGGTCACCTTTGTTTGGCTGCGAATGATGAGCGCGGCGAAATCTGGAATGGCTTCAGCTAATTGCGTTTCGCTCAATCCCGTTTGTACTTTGGCCTCGAGGGCGCCGTCACGCGTGAGCTCGTCGATCCCGCGCTGCGAAATGGAATCGGCGATGAAGACTTTCGGTGAAGACATGCGGCGACAGATTCAACTCCGAAGCCTTACGGAGCAAGGTGCAAGAAATCGGAACATAGACTCCAGTCTGTGCGCCCAGCGGGTTTGAAACCCGCTGAAAGAAAACGCTGGTGAGGACAGCGGACAGAATGTCCGCTGGGCGCACAGGCCAAAGGCCTATGTTCCTGCCGGAAGCAACCTCGGTCTCGGCTGTGCAAAAACATCCGGCCCTGCATCAGCCGTAAATGATCAGCCGAATGGTATCGGGTAACTGCGCGGCAATGTTGGTAACGACATTTCCCCGCAAGAGATTAGTAAGCGTAAGACGATGGGAGGTGCCGATCATCAAGAAATCAACACCGAGGGTGGCAGCGAGATCGAGAATGGTGGCGGCCGGATCATCACTCATTGCATAGACTGGCATCACTGGAATGTCGCGCTCGCAGCCGAGCTTTAACATCAGGGAAAGAATCGCGTTCGCCTCCGAGTCATCCTGCCATCGAGCGCGGCCCCGGATGGGACCGGCGCCGTAATAAACCGCGATTTCTTTGACAAAGACGACGTAAAGACTGGCTTTGCGCAGTTGTGCTTCATCAAGCGCGTAACTCAGCACCGGAGTGATGCCGCGTGCCGCTACCATAATGCGCTGGCCCTCTTCCAGACGCGGCTGCATGGACGCGGCGAGAGTGGGCGAAACCATTTCCGCCACCTGCCGCGTTACAATGAGAGTTGTGATGCCAGAGCGTTTCAGGGTGTAAGCGCGTAGAGCGAGTCCAACTCCAAGCACGCAACAGACAAAGAAAAGCGCGTCCGGTTTCGTATGCGCGAGCGTGATCTCGACCAGAAACAGAATGACGAAGGTGATGCCAAGAAGCACGCGATCGTGCAGTTTCATCGGCAACGTGCGATTGAACGAACAGGAGCCAACATTGACGGTGATCGCGCCAACGACGCCGATGGCATAAAGACCAGCCAATGCGGTGAAATTAGCGGTCGCGACAATGACGATGACGGGCAAGCCGATCGCGATCAGGATTGGCAAGCGCGGAACGCCGTGGCGGTTTAATTGAGTAAAAACCGGCGGCATTTCATGGTCACGCGCCATCATGTAAAGCAACCCGATCATCGCGACGATGGCGGTGTTGGCGGCGCTGACGAGAAGGAAGAAGAAAACAATGCCCACGATCCAGCCGAAGGCTTGACCGAAAAGCGCACCGAAACTCTGGGTGCCGAACTGTTCGCCGATGAAGCGCAGGGTATCTTCACTGCGGAGATGGAGGGCTTCCCGCATGGAATGCGCGCCATCGGACAACATGACGGTCGCGTTCGGATTCAACGAAAGCATTGCCCAACCAAGCAGAGCCGTACCGACGACGACTTCGACGGCAACTGGCCAAATCGCTTTGGCGGATTCGCGGGCGACTTTCGGATGATGGGTTGTCGAATCTGGGTCGAGCTTCATCACGCCAGTCAGGTTCGCGATCGCCTCGACACCGCTAAGAGCGAGAATGACCCCTACAAATTGCACCCAGAGCTGCGCCGGGTTTTCGTGCGGGCGCTCGAGGTAATGGGTGGTTAAATGCGGCGCAGTGATCGCAATCAGGACTAGCACCACGATCACCGTTGGCAGCGCAAGCGTGACGGCAAAACTGCCGCTATGTTTCGGGCCGTACCAGTTGATCACCCCCATCGCCAGCAACATTCCGACCGTCGCCCAGACGATGTGTTCCTTCAAAATGGGAATGTTGAAATAACTCAAACCCGACCAGCCGCTGAGCGCAGCAGTTACGGTGAGGTCGGCGATCAAGAGCAGCGCGCCGACTACCGCGAGCAGTCGCCCTTGCGAACGCGCTGCGGAATAAACACCGCCGCCATCGGGAAAATAACGGCAGATGACAGCGTAATTAATTCCAACCAAGCCGGTGAGAACGCATACCGCAAGAATGATCGGCAATGACGCGTAACCGGCGGCGAGGAACGCCAGGCCGATGACATAGGCCTTACTCGTACCCCAGTCGCCGTAGAGCAACGCGGCCGCGCGTTTCCAATCCAAATTGCGCGGCCGATGCAAGCCTGCGCCTGGGCCAGAGATAAGTTCCGCCATCGCTCCTTCCGCGCACTCTTCGCGGTGCGGGAATAGCTGGCAAGCTCTTTTATCCCTCGCGAATGTCCAATCAGCCGCGACTCCCGATTTTCATTGACGGCGCAAAAGACCGGGGGAGAGTCGAATCAGTTCTTTGTTTGCGCTTAATGGATCGCTGAGTTGTCGATCCAGCGGGGAAACCAATTTCTATTCCATGGACGTGGAAAAGATCGGGGCGAACGATGCGCGTCATCGAGAGCATTTAATGGCTCCAGCCCGACAGCTAACCTCGTCAGCATCATTAAAGGGCAAGGAAGTCGAAGGGAATCGACTCCGCAGAGTGAAGCGCCTCGTCGCGCGAGCGTCGCTTCGTTTGAGTCGAAAGAAAGCTAATTGAGAATTCACAACGTTGGACGTGCATGGCGGGGCGGTTCGCGGTGCGCTTGCATAATCTTTGTGCTCATCACGACTGCTAGTGCGCAAGCGGAGGACAATTGGTTTGGGCAACGATTGCTCAATGCGTTCGCGCAAGATTTACAAACACCGGCCTACACATCGCCGACCCCGGATGCTTCGCCCCCGCCACGGCGCCTTCCACCCGCGCCCTTCGATTCGCCACCATTTCCAAGTGGCGACTGGCAAATCGGCGGCACGCCCATCATTGGCGATCCCGGCAATCTAGCACCGTGGCCGTTGATGGAAGCGATCTACGCCGGACCAAACGGCGGAAGGTGGAAGAGAAGCCGGATTCAAATTTACGGCTGGGAAGATTTTTCCTGGAATGTGAGCACATCGACGAATAGCTCGCGCGGCCCGAATGCAAACTTTCCGCTGATTTACGATTTGCGCCCGAACCGCTTCGAGCAAAACCAGTTTGTTCTCTACATCGAGCGCATCCCGGACGAGTTCCAGACCAATCATATTGATTGGGGCTTTCGTATCTCCGGCGTTTACGGTCTCGATTACCGCTTCATGATTTCGCGCGGCCTTTTCAGCGATCAGCTGCTAAGGCACAACAATTACTACGGCTTCGATATGCCGATGGTCTATTTCGACCTTTATCTTCCGCAGATCTTCCAAGGAATGAACGTCCGTATCGGCCGAATCATTTCCGAGCCCGACATCGAAGCGCAGCTCGCTTCGAACAACCTCATGTCGAGCCACTCACTCGTTTACGGATTCGATAACTACACGCAGACCGGAATTTTCACGACCACGAAGATCGACAATCAGTGGACGATTCAAGCCGGCATATCGAACGGCACCGACGTCGCGCTTTGGCAAAAGGATCCCGGTAATCAACCGACCGGCACGGTCATGATCCAATGGACCGCGCCTAACCAGAAGGACTCCATCTACGCGGGCGACAACGCCTTTAACAACGGCGAATTCGGTTACAACAACCTGCAACAGATCGTCGGCACCTGGACGCACAAATTCAGCGACAAGATCTACACCGCCACGGAAGGCCTCTACATGTGGATGAACGACGCCAAGACCCATCCGACTGATGCGGTTCCGTTTCAAAGCGGCTCATTTCCGGTGAAATCTGGCTACGCGCCCGAATGGGGAATTCTCGATTACACAATGTTCCGCATCTCGCCGACGGCATTTTTTACGGTGCGCAACGAGTTCTACAACGACATCGTCGGAAGTCGGACCGGCCACGCGACGGCATATTCCGAACACTCAGTCGGAGTGACGTGGTGGCCGGACAAAATCGTAACGCTCCGACCCGAACTTCGTTTCGATCACTCGTACGACACGGCCGCGTTCGACAATGGCACGCGCCGAAACCAGTTCACCGCTTCGATGGACTTCATCATTCACTACTAATGATCCCGACCAACGTTAAACGTCCACGCAATGTCGATTGGAAACGGGCCGCTGCGATCCTCTACGGCGATTGGGGCACGAGCAAGGCCTACGTCATCGGTCTTGCCTTCGCCGTCGCAGGTTACGCCTCCTTCTGGCTCATCGCCTTGATGTGTGTGCTGACCGCGCTCGTCGGCGTCAATTACATGATTATCTGCCGCCTCTACCCCGACGGCGGCGGCGTTTACGCGAGCGTGCGCCATCGCAGCGAGGTCATTTCGATCGTCGGTGCGTTTCTACTCATCGCCGATTATCTGGTAACGGCGGCGATCAGCGCTCTGTCCGCCTTTCAGTATCTTGGCGTTCCGCATCCAGAAAAATTTGCAGCGCTGTCGATCCTAATAATTGGTTTGCTTAATTTGCTCGGACCAAAACAAACCGGCGGACTCGCGTTCTTGATTTCGGTACCGACTGCAATCGTTGTCGTCGTCCTCGGACTTTTCAGTCTGCCGCACATGGGCGAAGCGATCGGACATCTGCAACCGTTGGACGGAACGTTTGGTCAAAACTGGGCCGGGTTCGTCGGGATCGTGCTCGCGCTTTCCGGCGTCGAAGCTATCGCCAACGCCACCGGGGTGATGAAACTCGATCCCGGAAGCAGCGATGAGCGTCCCTCGGTAGTCAGAACTTCCACGCCCGCAATTTTGATGGTCATGATCGAAGTCTGCGTCTTCACCGCGTTGTTCGGACTCGCCGCGCACGCCTTGAGCGGATTGCAGATCACGGGCGGTGACGTCAACGCGCCCGGTGCTGAAGGCGTGCGCGACTACATGCTGCGCTACATGGGCCAAGTGTTTGTGGGTGGCGCGCTCGGGCCGCCTTTCGGTCACATCTTCGCGGTTGTCGTCAGCATCGTGTTTGGTCTTCTCCTTCTCTCCGCGAGCAACACGGCCATTGTTGACCTTATCGCGATCCAATTCCTCATGTCGCGCGATCGCGAGCTACCGAAAATTTTTCAGCGTCTCAACAAATGGGGCGTGCCCAGTGCCGGAATGTTACTCGCCACCATCGTCCCGATGCTGCTTGTCATCATCGTCAAAGACATGTCCGGCCTCGCCGATCTTTACGCCGTCGGCGTCGTCGGCGCGATCGCCACCAATCTCGGCGCCACTTCAACCGACCGGAAACTATCGATCAAATCCTGGGAACGCACGCTCATGTTCGCCACGTTCATCGTCATGGCCGCGATCGAAATGTCGCTGCTCATCGATAAGCCGAACGCGCGCTACTTCGCCGTCACCATTCTTGCCGTCGGATTAATTTTGCGCGGCCTCGTCCAGGAGCGGCGTATGAAAAAGGAGGCTCAGGCCCTCCCCGAGCGAGTAGGTGTTGAACTTACGCCGGCGGCTGCCGCCGCAGCTGAGCTCGCAGTGCCTGCGCCCGCGGCGCCCGCTGCGGTCGGAAACTTGGCGGCTGAGTCCATCTTGTGCGCCGTTCGCGGCACCGGCCGCACCCTCGACTTCGCCTTGCGCGAAGCGCGCGAGACAGGTAGGCGTCTCTATCTGCTCTTTGTGCGCGAACAACCGTTCATGACTGAGCAGGATACTAAGCGCAAATGGGAGGAGGACCCCGAGGCTAGCAAGATTTTCGGCGAAGCCAAAGCCAAAGCGGCCGATCAACCGCCACTCTTTTGTTACGCGGTCAGCCCATCGGCGGCCGAAACAATTGTTGATGTGGCGGCAACGCTTGGGGCTGCGCGCGTCATCGTGGGCGCGCAGCAGCGCAACGCCCTGCTCAATTTAATTCGCGGCAGTGTCATCCGCGAAGTTTCACATCTCTTGCCCGAAGAGATTGACTTGCTCGTCTATGCATGAAGATCCGCCGCTGCCTCGATTTCGGCTGTTTGTGGAAACATGTCGAGTGGGGTGATCGAATCGATCCGGAACGATTGTTTTAGAGTGGCAAGGTCTCGCGCGAGAGTGGCGGGATTGCAGGAAACGTAAATCAATTGGGTTGGTTGATATTCCATCAGGGTTTCGAGAATCGTTTTGCTCAGGCCGGTCCCGGGCGGATCGACTATGACCGCGTTGTTTCCTTCGCCCGAAGCAGACGCGATTGATCGCAATCGCGCGCCGAGCTCCGCCTCAACGTCTGCCGCAATGTACAGTTCGTTTTCGTTCGCATCCTCCCGCGCCGAGGCAATGGCATGCTGGTCCCAATCAATTCCAATCACTTTTCCAAAGCGCCCGCGCAATCGTTTCGAAAAAAATCCCGCGCCACAATAGGCATCGATGAGCATGCCGGTGGCTGAGCCGAGCAAACGATCCACCAGATCCAGCATCGCGGCCGCGACGGCATCATTCGCTTGCCTAAAAACGCGCGGGCTGGCACTGGCGCGCAATGTGTAATGGCCATCGCGCGGACGGCTTGCGCGTAATTCGGCCAGTTGCCTGTTCACTTCATTCAGCGCGATCGGACAACGCTCGATGTCGAGAAGTTTGTTCGATTCACGCCAGAAAAATCCGATTACGCCGTCGCGAACGTGCACGGTGATCCGATTGCGGTACTCGTATTCAACCGGCGAAGGAATGAATGGGCGCATCGGCGGCTCTTTCAACCCGCCAATCCGCCGCAGCGTTTCTTTCACCTGCCGCCATTTCAAGGCCAGTTGATGTTCGTAATCGATGTGTTGGTAAACGCACCCGCCGCAACGTCCGAAATACGGACAGCGCGGCTCGACCCGATGAGGCGAAGGCGTAACAATGCTTTCTAGTTCCGCTTCGAGAAATTTCTTGCGTTCGCGCGTGATGTTTGCCGAAACGATTTCTCCATCGATGACGTAAGGCACAAATACGGCCTTGCCGTTCGCACGCGCGACCCCTTTCCCGCCGAAGGCGACATCGGTGATTTGAAGCTCCACTCTACCTCTACCTCTTGCTCTTTATCTTCAATCTACAAACAAGATCGAAGAGATAAGAGGAAGACGAGTAATCGCGCATCTAGAGCCACACACCAAATCGGTCATCCCGAGCGTCAGTCGAGGGATCCCATAATGTTACCGTTAGCTTCCGCATCCAGATCCTTCACCCCGAAAGCTTTCGGGGCTCAGGATGACGAGCTGTCGGACAATCGCTCAGTAATCGCGGACGTAAGGATATTTCGTTTCGTTGCCGAGCTCAGGCGGGAACTCCGCGTAGCCGGCGTGGATCCACGGAATATCGCTTGGCAGCAAAGGATAATAGCTTTGCCGATACGCAGGCACTGGCCAGAGCAGAATTTCGAGCAAGCCCGCGATGTGTCGCGTCGCCGAACGTCCAAGACCACGCACGACGCCGTATCCGGCTGCAGCAGAATTGCCTTCGTTGGTGTTCACCGTCGCAATCGTCACCGGGATTTCCGCCGGGGCGAGAAAGAAATTAGAGAACCCGCGACCGAGTTTGCGCGTCGGTCCATAATCGTTTGAAGGCGGATCGTGAATATCTGCCAGTGCGGAACTGGCAAGGGCGAGGCCGGCGAGGAAGACGAGGATTTTCATACGCAACTCTGAATTGGAACAAAAAGGGAACGATTTCACAATCCTATTTTCGTGGGTCGCTGGTGGGTTGGTTCCGTGTCATAAAAATGGATGCGCAAATCGTGACGGCCAGAACCGCGACTATGACCACAAGCGAGATGTAATTCGGGATCGGAAAGAGCTTGGACAGAGTCATTTTAATTCCAACAAAAACAAGAATAATGGAGAGGCCGACCCGGAGATAGACAAACCGATTCATCAAATTGGCCAGCAAGAAGTAGAGGGAACGCAGGCCGAGAATCGCGCAAATGTTAGAGGTATAAACGATGAAGGTGTCCTGAGTGATGGCGAAGACGGCCGGAATGGAATCGACCGCGAAGACAAGGTCCATCACATCGATCACGAGCAAAACCAAAGCGAGCGGGGTGAGCATGAGCCGCCCATCGATCCGGGCGGTGAAATGGGAGCCACGAAAGTCGTGCGTCACCGGCATTAATTTGCGGCACATCCGCAGGAACCAGCTGTCGCCAAAATCGGTTTGCTGTTCGCTGAAGCCCATCCGGATCCCGGTTATGACCAGAAAAACGCCGAAAACGTAGAGGATGAAGTGGAAACTGGAGACGAGGGAGACGCCCAGCCAAATCATTAACCCCCGCATGACCAGCGCGCCCACGATGCCCCATACCAAAACGCGATGCTGTGAAATCGGCGGTACTTTGAAATAGGCGAAGATGAGAACGAAAACAAAAATGTTATCAACGCTGAGCGAATACTCGACGAGATAGCCGGTGAGAAAGTCCAAAGCACGGTCCGACCCCTGCGTTTGGGCCACAACCAGGCTGAAACCGAGCGAGAGCACCACCCAAAGCAGACTGCGTAACGTCGCCGCCCGCATCGACAGCGCACGATGGCGCCGCTTGAAGCTTGCCAGGTCAACCGCGAGGGCGATGAAAACGCCGATATGAAATGTGATCCAAAACCAAATACTGGTCGACACAGGCGGCAACGGTTTCATGTTGCGTGAGAAGCCGCAATCGGAAACACCAGGCGCACCTCCAATTTTCTCTCGCGCATCGGAACCTTTTTCGTAGGGTGAACGACCCCGAATGGATGCTGAGTTGGAAAAGCTTGTCGAATCAGGAAAGCTGACGAACAAAGCGGCCGAGCAATTGGAGCCATTACGTCCCGGTTCGTTTTGCCTCCACAAAAGTTGGGGATTCGGGCAGGTGGCGGAATGGAATCTGTTGCTCAATCAGATCGTGATCGATTTCAAAACCAAAGCCAAGCATCCGATGCAGCTCGCCTACGCCGCGGAAAATCTAATACCGATTCCGGCCGGACATTTTCTCGCGCGCAAAGTAAAAGAGCCGGATGTAATCAAAGCGCTTCTAAAATCGGATCCGGTGGCAGTCGTTCGCAACATCCTGGAAGGGTTCGACGGTAAAGCCACACTCGCTCAGATCAGCGAGGTGCTGGTGGGCGATTTGTTCACCGAAACGGAATGGAAACGGTGGTGGACGAACGCGAAAAAAGCGATGAAGAGCAGTGGTTACTTTTCGCTCCCGGCAAAGAAATCGGAGCCGATCGCACTGCGGGCCGAGCCGGTCTCGCGTGGGGACGAGCTCCTGACATTTTTTAATCAGACTCGCCAGTCCAAAGAGCAGGCGGCGGCACTCGATCAGATCATCAAGTTCCAGCACGAATTTAGTGATCCGAAAACCCAATTGCAGCCGATCGTCGAAAGAATCGAGAATACCGCTGCGCAAAATCAAAAATTGCATTCCCCGCTGACTTTCGAGCTTGTCCTGGCACGAGACGAATTACTCCAGCGCGTTCCGGAACTGAGGATCACCCGGCCCAACCTCACTCTCGAGCGTTTAATTTCAGAAGAGGAATCGCGCCTGACTGAGATTCTTCCGAAGCTTCCCTCAGCCAAAGAGCGCCGCGTTTTGCAAGCGCTGCCACGGGCGCTCGGCGATGCCTGGACAAGGCGCGCTTGGCAAATGATGGCGTCGAACAATCCCCGGCTCGTTGCACAAATTCCAAAGGTTTTCGCCGAAAACGGGAAGATTCACGAGTTGCGGGCATTGTTGGAACGGGCCGTGCACGAACATTCCGCCAGCAGCGAAATGATGGTCTGGCTCTGCCGCGAACGCGCCGCTTGGCCGGAGCTGATTACGCCGGAAATTCTGCCAGCAATCTTATCCGCGATCGAACGCGATCATCATAACGAGGCCTCACGCTCGTCCCGTTTGCGCGATTTGTTGCTCGATGATCGCGAGCTCATTAGCGATATTTTCAGGAACTCCGAGGTCGGCGCCGCGCGCGACGTGATGCGCCGCTTATTGCTTACTCCGGTGTTCGACAACTTGACCAAACGCTCGCTTATGGCGCGCGTCATCAAGTTATATCCGGAACTGGAAGGCATGGCGACCGGAGCGCAGCCGGAAGAAAAGACGGAAACGCTCATTGTTTCGTGGAGCAGCCTGCATAAAAAGCAGGAGGAATACGAGGAGATTGTGAACAAGAAAATTCCCGAGAATTCGAAGGAGATTGGGGTTGCGCGTTCCTACGGCGACCTGCGGGAAAATTTCGAATTCAAAGCGGCTAAACAAATGCAAGCCGTTCTAATGCGGCGTAAGTCCGAGCTCGAACAAATGCTGCACCGCGCCCGCGGCACCGATTTTTCCAATGCCGATACTTCCCAGGTTTCCATTGGCACAATCGCCCTATTGCGCGATGTGGAGTCAGCGCAGGAAGAACCTTATACTATCCTTGGCGCCTGGGACGGCGACCCCGATCGTCACATCATTTCCTATCAGACTGCAATCGGGCAGGCCTTGCTCGGCAAAAAACGCGGCGAACGCGTGACCCTGAACACCGATCACGGCAGTGCCACCTACGAGGTGGTCGCGATTGAGCCCGCGCCCGTCGATGTCGCGCCCGCCCCGGTCGAAGATCAGGGTGTGCCGCTGGGGGCAGGATAATCCGGCGGCGTTCTTGGTTCCGCCTCTTTGCGATTCAAGACCGAGAGCAGCAGCCAGATCAAATCAAAAGTTACCATGCTGACATTAACACCTCGTTTCAGCGAGGTGCATTGACTATTCTTGTACACCGCTTTAGCGGTTGTCTTGTTCACCGACAAAACACCGCTGAAGCGGTTGGGAGCTCCCTCACAGGCATCGTTAACACCCAGCTTAAGCAGGGTGTTTATGAGATGGTCATTCGACGCCTAAACGTATACAGGGCAAAGCCCTGTTTTCTCACTTGCGGCCAATTAACGCCAAGCAGATCTATGCCTGTTTCCCATCCGCAATCAGAAGATCGCCGGATGGATTAACAACATCCGGCGATCTAACTAACGAAACTTGGATTGTTATCCCAAAGTTACGACTTGGGCGAAGCAGCTGGGCTCGCTTTTTCCTTCTTTGTTCCCTTCTCGGCCTTGGCTGCCTTCACTTCCACATCTTTTGCCGTCATGGTGTAGCTGATATGAACCTTGTCACCAACTTTCACGTCGCCGGTGACCTTGGTACTGGAATCGCGATCCAGTTCCCAACGGTCCTTGCCCTTTTGCACAACGATCATCGAATCGTTTACTTCAAGGACTGGTCCGGTGACTTCGTAGGTCTTGGCGCCGGCAAACGCCATGCCGCTTAGCGCCAAACTCGCCGCTGCGATCAAACTAAATGTTTTTATTTTCATAGGTTGATCGATTAGACGGTTCGGGCGGAATCTATTCAAGGGTTTTTGCGACATGGCCTCTTCTGCGCAAGGCGAAACGACTCGAAAGATTATGGTTATTATGAACAAGCGGGTGCTCGGCTCGGCCCCCCCAATACTTTGGACACAATAGTGCCTATCCCTTCACGTTTTCGTTATAAATCAGGGCGAAGAGGTTGGATTTGGCGAACTTGGTTCCGCCGCAGTAGAGCTCGCCTCTACTTTGGTCGCGCTCATCACATAGGTAACAGTGACTTTCGCGCCAACTTTGAGATCGGCCGAACCTTTTGTCGTGGCCGGATCGATATCAATTTCGAATTTCTCCGCCCCCTTTTGCACTGTCACCATGCTGCCCGTGGCGGCTACCACCGTCCCAGCGACCTGATAAGTCTTCGCACCGGCGGCGAATGTTATCCCACTGAGGATCAAATTCGCTACCGCGACCAAGCTAAGTGCCATTTTCATTTTCATGTCGTCAATTACGAGCCGGCCAAAGCACGGCGCAAGATTTTAGAAGATATCGATCTTCGTGACACACGCGCGTCTTTTCGATTTAACGATGTAACGCTTTTAACGATTCAACGTGACGTCAGTCATTCCTTCGGGGGCTCGGGCATCGCTTTGACTCCAACAGGAGCGAGATACTCATCAGCCCCCTTGTCATGTCAAGCGAAGTCGAGACATCTCTCGATATTTCCGTCGAAAGCGTTAGCATCATAAGCCGCTTATGATGCGCCGATCTTCTAAATTCGAGTATTGGGCGTTAGATGTTGAGCGTTCGGCGTTGCTGCTTGCCTTTACTCCTTCGGCGGTTCGGGCATCGTTCTGATACCGACCCGTGCGAGATACTCATCGGCTTGCAGCAAGTCGGCCCCGGCCCGCTCTACAATCTTGAGCAAATTATCCATCGACGAAACTTCTTCGAGCTGTTCGGTCAGAAACCATTGCAGGAAATTACTGGTGATGTAGTCGTTCTGCTTTCGCGCCAATTCCACCAGACCGTTGATTTGCTGAGTCACATGGATTTCCTGGTCGAGCGACAACTTCACCGCGTCCCGCGGCGTTTTGAATTTCGATTTCGGCGCGTCGATCGCCGGGATCACCACTCGCCCCCCCGCATCGACCACGTACTTAATGAAACGCAACGCGTGACCTTTCTCTTCCTCCGCCTGCTGGAAAAAATGCTGCGACAATTGGGGCAAAGCCTCCGCCGCGAAATGCGCTGCAATCGCGTAATACTGCAATTCGGCGCTAAATTCGTAGCCGATTTGCTCGTTGATTGCATCGATCACTTTTTGGCTGGTAAGCATGGGATCCTTTCTTTGGATTGGCGTTCTTTCACTTAGCGCAGGAAACCGCCGCGATCAATGCGGCACGGCTTTACGCTTCTGGCTTGCGCTGCTAAAAGATTTCACGGTGGGGGAGAAGCATATTCAAATTCCAGTACGATGTTTCGGTTTCTGAAGCAGCGGCGACGGCAGCGATTGCGTGCCCAGCCTTTTCCGCCAGCATGGCGATCGATCATCACAGGCAACCTTCCAATCTTCCGCCGGCTCCCGCCCGAGGATCAGGCCGAGCTCCTCGGTCACGTTCAGGTCTTTCTTGCCGAAAAGCGTTTCGAAGGCTGCAGCGGTCTTGAACTCACCGACGAAATCCGGGTCACGATTGCAGCCCAGGCATGCCTTCTTCTCCTGCATCGCGCGACCGACTACTATCCCGAGTTAACCTCGATTCTTGTTTATCCCTCGGGTTACACATCGTATGAAGCGCGGCACCTCGAGGGTAATATCTGGGACGAAGGTGGCGAACCACGGCTCGGTCAAACCGCGCGCCGGCTTGGATCGCTGGTGCTGGCTTGGGACGATGCGAAACGCGGCGCGGCGCATCCCTCGGATGGGAGGAACCTGGTCCTGCACGAGTTCGCGCATCAGCTCGACTACGAAGAGTTTCAGACAGACGGCGCGCCAGCTCTCGCCACGCGAGCGGAGTACCTGACATGGGCGCGAGTGATGAGCAGAGAGTTTGCGGCGTTGCAAAGCGCCGGGGAAACCGGAACGTCGACGGTGCTGGATACTTACGGTGCGACGAACCCGGCCGAGTTCTTCGCCGTAGTAACGGAGGCATTTTTCGAGCGCCCGCGCGCGCTCCGCGGCAGCCATCCGGAATTGTATGCCCAACTCGCCCGGTTCTTTCGCCAGGATCCCAGTCGCTACTCGGCCGAGGCTACAACAACACCTTAAGGCGAGTTCCACTGGGGCTGCTCACCGGTGGTTCATTAACATCCCAACGGTTCGCAGGGCCTACGAACTAGTCGGCGACCTGAAAGCGAAGTAAGAACCGGCCGTAACGCCGGCGCGCCACCTCTTTTTCAACCTGTACATCTCTGTGATGGCAAATTGTCTGAACTGATGCTGTGCAATCCGCCCGTAATCCTCCGCCAGGTCCGCCGTGTTCGAAACTCAATCGCCGATATTTTTCGTAAGACGAAAAGGTTTTCGTTCACGACGGAAGCTGTGTCGATAAGCCGGAAAGGAACGAGGTCAGACGCGGCATGCAATAGCGCCTCGAATCCCGCTTGAGTCCAAGCGTGGAAATGAGCGCCGTACTTTGGCCAAAGCCTGGCCGCTTCGGTCGCCTGACGTTGAATTTCCGCTTCCGAGTAACGCTGGCCGGTAAGAATCGGATGCACATACCGCAAATGCTCCTCGTAGCCGTCTCGGCAGGTTCCGATGCCGCCATCGCTAAAATCGGCGAGCACATGCGCAACGCTAGTTTCCGGTCGGTCGCGATCGAAGGTTCGCCGCATGTCGGGCACAACCAGCAGATGGATCCCGCCATGCTCGAGGACCCGAATGGCGTTGACGATTGCGCCGATTGGATCGCGCAGATGTTCGATGACATGAGCTGAAATGACAAAATCGAGTGAAGCATCGGCGATTCCGGCGAGGGTTTGAGCATCGATCGGTTCGCCGCTCTGGACTGCATCGGTCTTGAAATAACTCTTCAGCGAAACGGGATCGCGAATGTCCCCGTACGAAACTTTCGCACCGGTGGGGACCGGGAATGGACGCGTGCCTCCGCCGATCTCGAGGCCGTGGCCCGAGATAAATCGTCGCGATAATTCAGCACGGACGGTTGCGATCGCTTCTTCATCGATCATCAGCCGAAACAATATATTCGGACGCGAATGACGATAGGGAAGACCAATAGAAAAGTTTGTCTCGGCGAGACGCCGAGACCAGCACGCGAGACGAGCGCTACCCGGAAGGTGAGATGCGGTAACGCGACCAAAAGAAAAACCCAGCCCCAAAAGCTTTCGGGGCTGAGTTCTGGCGACGTCCTATTGATTCGTTCGCTCCCGCGCACTCACCCGCTACCCTCGCGGGCTTGACCGTCTACCCACCGGCTTCCCAGCACGGCGTGTTCTCTGCTCGAGTAGCGTGCCAGAATTAAAAACCCCACCGGGATGAACCGAGCGGGGTTTTTATTCTGGCGACGTCCTACTCTCGCACGACCTTTCGTCGCACTACCATCGGGGCTGCAGCGTTTCACTGCCGTGTTCGGAATGGGAACGGGTGGTGCCACTGCGCGATGATCACCAGACCCCGCTACTTGATTTCAAGTAGCGGGGTCTGGTGGCGGCGCCTTGTGCCGCTGTAAATGGTGATCGGTGAATAGTCTCTTCGACTCACTTGTCACCAGTCACTAGTCACATTTCAAAGAACAACCGATTCTCTGATATCTACATACAGCTCGTAATTTCCGGTCTCGATTTTCGAATTTCGATGCACGAGTCGGTTCCAACTCAAGGCTTCGTTTTGTTTTGAGATCATTCGATCTTCTCTGTTTGCGACCCCGAATTTCTTCGGGGCAGCGTAACAGAAAAGTAAATGATCAAGCCGAACGGGTTATTAGTATCTCTCAGCTGAATACATTGCTGCACTTGCACCGGAGACCTATCAACGTGGTGGTCTACCACGACCCTTCAGGGAGAT
>QHRO01000107.1 GCA_003220155.1 Verrucomicrobiota bacterium | reverse complement strand
TAAAGAAAGGCACGGAAAAGGAAGAACGGCCAGTTCAAATATTGTCGTTTGCTGTCGAGCGTTGCGTTTTGGCCCGGCGCGATATTCATCCACTCAAAAAGATGATGGCGGAGCACCAAAATCGGGATCACAAAAATAAAGAGTGCACAGAGGAGGAGCGCGATATTCTCAAGCTGCCGGCGCACTACTACGGACCATTCCGCATCGGTGGCGTGATGCACAATCGTCCAAAACAAACAGCCGCAGCAAAGGGTGAAAAAATAAAAGAAGCCGAACAGCCAGGAGAAGCTGAATTGCACTGGCGAGGTGACGGCGCCAATCAGACAGAGCAAGAGCCCAACCACAGCGCCGCCCGCGAGCAGCAAGGATAAACCGCTGAAGCGACTTGTTTCGAAATACTCGCCCTCTGGGGCCGGTACGATTTGAGAACGCTCGCTCATTTCTTCTGACCCTCCGGACTTGGTGCGGGTTTGGGCTCCGGTGGTTTGGCTTCCGCCTTTTCCAGTTTTGCCAACTCGTCCGCTGGAACATCAGCAGCAGCGGCGTTCTGACTGCGCTGCAAGGCGCGCACGTAAGTAATAATCGCCCACCGGTCCGCCACCGGCACGTTACCGCCGTACGACATCATGGTGTTTTTGCCATTAGTAACGGTGTTGAAAATCTCGCCGTCCGCCATTTTTCGAATCCGCTCGTCTTGCAGGGTGGCCACCGTGTTCAAGCCATACTGCTTTGCGACTCCGTTACCGGCTGCGGTCAATCCATGGCAGACGGAACAGGTAATGTTGAAACGTTGCTGTCCGCGCTGCATCAATTCGGCGGTAATCGGGACGGGAATACCAGTGCCCCAGTTCGCGCCCATCTTGCCGGTATTGTAATAATCTGTGCCGGCGCTGAAACCAATCCGGGTGCGCGACAGCTCTTCACCAGGCGCAGCACCGCTCGGCGTGATCTCAGGCGGCGCTTTCATCTGCGGTTTTGGCATTTCGTAACCAACCGGGACTGTATTCGCAATCGGAAGGCGCGGGCCGCGGCCATCACCGAAAAAATCGATCGGCGATTGCGCCCGGACTTTTTGTTGCCGCACCATATCAGGAAAAATTTCCCATGGAGTGCGGGTGCTGTGTTCGCCGCGAAAACCGCACATCGCGACGATGACGATCCCGGCGAGAAGAAAGATGAGAAAAAAGCCGCGCAGCATTTCAATCCTCCTCGTGCACGATCGTGATGTGCAGCCCGCCGGTTTCGACAAGCAAATCGTGGGTTTCCATTTCACTGAAACGCGGATCGCGCGCTTCGATGGCGAGAAAAAATCCGTCGTTGGTCGCACGCGCAAAACGGTCCCAGTTGAAAATGGGATGATGCCAGCGCGGCAGCCCGTTCATGATCAGGTTCGCAAAAAAGGCGGAGAAAGCCGCGAAAAGCACGGTCAGCTCGAACATGATCGGGAAAAACTCCGGCACCGTTGCCCAGTTGAACGGTTTTCCGTGTACGATCACCGGATAAATGAGCCAGGAGGGACCAAATTCGAGAGTGACCGCGGTCAATAGACCGGTGATCCCACCGATCAGCACCACTGCACTGAGCCACGATTTGCCGAGCCCCATCGCCTCATCCATTCCATGGATAGGGAAGGGCGAAAAAACATCCCACCGTTTGAATCCGGCATCGCGCACCCGTTTTGCCGCTTCGTAAAGTTCCGAGGCACTCGAGTATTCTGCCGCGATGGCGTAAACTTTATGACCGGAAGGCGTTCTCATACGCGCTCCTTTCCGGATCGGTTTTGTAGCGGCAGCCGTGTCGGCTGCGAGAGTCTCCTCCCCTGCAGGCGACACGCCTGCCACCACAGGTCACTTTTCGCATCGTTGAGCTCAACACACTGCGTTCTCATGCGTGCTCCTTTTCCGTAACGGCAATTGGATCATGCCGGTGCACGTCCGATTCCGGCAAAACGATTTTCACTTCACTCATCGCAATCATTGGCAGGAAGCGAATGAAGAGGAGGAAGAGCGAGAGGAAAATTCCGTGGGTGCCGATAAAGGTCCAGATGTCGACCCAGGTCGGAATGAACAAGCCCCAGGAGCTCGGCAGAAAATCGCGATGCAATCCGCCGACGATGATGATGAAACGCTCAAACCACATCCCGGCATTCACGCACATGCAGACGAAATAGACGACGTAGACATTGCGCCGGCACCAGCGGAACCAGAAGAGTTGCGGTGAAAGCGCATTGCAAAAGAGCATGCCCACCCACCAGTACCACCAATACGGCCCGAGCACGCGGTTCCAGAAAGCGAAGCGCTCATATTGATTGCCGCTGTACCAGGCCATGAAAAATTCCATGAGGTAGGCGTAGGAAACGATCGACCCCGTGAGCAAAATGATCTTCGCCATCTTGTCGATGTGCTGGAGCGTGATGATGTCGTGCAATTTGAACAACGCGCGCGCCGGCAGCATCAATGTCAGCACCATGGCGAACCCGCCGAAGATGGCGCCAGCGACGAAGTAGGGCGGGAAGATGGTGGTGTGCCAGGTCGGCAAAATCGAGGTAGCGAAGTCGAACGAGACAACACTGTGCACTGAGAGCACCAGTGGAGTGGAGATGCCAGCTAACAAGAGATAGGCCATTTCATAGTGCCGCCAGTGGCGGTTCGAACCGCGCCAGCCCACCGCAAAAATGCCATAAAGGAATTTCTTGATTTTGGAAGTGGCGCGGTCGCGCAACGTCGCCAGATCAGGAATTAATCCGGTGTACCAAAACAACACCGACACCGTGAAGTAGGTCGAGACCGCAAAGACGTCCCACATCAGCGGGCTACGGAAATTGGGCCAGATTCCGTAATTATTTGGCAGCGGCGCCAAATACCACGCCATCCAAACGCGGCCAACGTGGATGCCCGGAAAAATGGCGGCGCAGATGACCGCGAACAGTGTCATCGCTTCAGCGGAGCGATTGATCGAGGTGCGCCATTTCTGTCGCAGCAAATAAAGAATGGCCGAGATCAAAGTGCCGGCGTGTCCGATACCGATCCAGAACACGAAATTGGTAATGTCCCAGGCCCAGCCGACGGGATGGTTCAATCCCCAGGTGCCGACCCCGGTGGAAATCTGATAGCCGAGACAGAAAAGACCGAAACCGGCAATTCCCGCAGTGACAGCGAAGGCGACCCACCACCAGCGCGGCGCACGATTTTCCACCGCGCCGGCGATACGCTCGGTAATCCAGCCGTAACTCCGCCGGTTCAATACCAGGGGGACGCGCGTAAGGGGCCGCTCGGAGGGTGCGATCTCCTCGTTCTCAGTTACTTCTGGTACTGTGGTGGCGCCGTCCATATTCAGTCGTCATCCCGAGCGAAGCCGAGGGATCCCGTTGCGCGCCTTATGGATAACGCCGCGGGATTCCTCGGTCCGAGCCGGACTGGCGTATTCGCTCGGAATGACATCATAACTTTTCCTCTTTCTCGTTAGGGCTGGCGATACCGATCTTGCGAGCATCGGGCATTTTCGGATTCGGATTACGAATGCGCGCCAGGTAACTGACGCGGGTATTCACATTCAGATACTGAAGGAGGCGATAATTGCGGTCCTGCAATTTGATTTTCGAAACCTTGCTCTCGGGATCGCGAATATCCCCGAACACGAGAGCCTCGTTCGGGCAGGCCTGCGCGCACGCCGTGGTAAAGGAATCGCGCGGAATTCGAATGTCAGCCGAGGAAGCGCCCGCCCGCACATGAGCGGCGATCTTTGCTTCCTCGATCCGTTGCACGCAAAATGTGCACTTCTCCATCACGCCGCGCATACGGACAGTGACGTTCGGATTTTTCGAGAGCTTGGTCGTGTCGGGCGCGCCTTTTTCAGTGAAGGGCGCGAAGTATTCCTTATAAAGATTGAGGGCGCCGGCGATTTTCTTTTTGCCGACCGGCCGCTGGTTGTAGTCGAAATAATTGAACCGCCGCACCTTGAACGGGCAATTGTTCGCGCAATAACGGGTGCCGACACAGCGGTTGTAGGCCATGACGTTCAGCCCGTCCTCGCTGTGAAGGGTTGCGTTGACTGGGCAAACCGTCTCGCAGGGAGCGTTTTCGCAGTGCTGACACATCATCGGCTCGTGCACCATCTCCGGATCTTCCGGAAGCTCTCCCTTGTCCTGGTCGTAACCATGTTCGCTGGCGTAATAGCGATCAATCCGCAGCCAGTGCATCGCGCGGCCATGGGCGACCTGTAGTTTGCCAACGACCGGGACA
>QHRO01000106.1 GCA_003220155.1 Verrucomicrobiota bacterium | reverse complement strand
GTAATCGTGTTACGGCCGGCTCATTCTGCAACAGGCGGACCATGAAATTTCCGAACCACTGTTCCTGCCGGCGACCAGCAAGGGCGGCGAACCACATTTGCCAGTCCAATCGCGGCTGATGCGGTGCGCACCAGCGCGGCACTCGATTCACATCGCCCGGTTTCCATTTGAACTCGTAGGAAACCCAATCGATTCCATCGGCGCTTCCTTCGACTTGAATTTCCGGACGCTCTTTCGTCATCACCCGGAAAAGTCCATAACCATTCAGGATTCGAAATGGCTCGATGCGTGCATAGACCATTAGCAACGGTTTCGGCCAATCAGCCTCCGGTTTTAATGCGGTGTAACAAAGCCAAAGATTTAGCGGCAGGGTGATGATGAGAATGACAAGCGCCGCAAGGTTCGCGATCTGTAGCCGCTTCGCTGTGCGAAGCGCGCACGCCTCGCTTGCATAGGGAGGGCGGAGCTCCTGCGACGCCGGGCTCGCGCTAGCTCGCCCTTCCACACGCTTGAGGCTCGCGTCATCAACGAGCAAAAGACAAAGCGCGATCGTGAGCAAATTGAAGAAGCAGTAATTGCCGGTGATGGCGATCGCGAGTTGAAGAAAAATTAACAAACCTGCTGCGATTAAGCGTGGCCGGCGCGGGGCCCAGATAAAAAACGGAACGATAATTTCAACCACGAGACAAAACGCGACTGAGAATTTCTTGAACCATTCGGGATGTTTATCCGCGAACCAGGCGAAAATGGTGGGGAGCGGTTGGGTCCAGTAATGGTAATCAAGCGCGGTTAATGCGCTCCAATGAAAGGAATGATCGATCCATCCCCATACGGTGTCGCCGCTGGTCAATTTCACCACCCCTGACATGAACATCAGTTTGAAAAGGAGGAACTTGAGCAGAAACATCGCCACTGGAGACGACGCTGTAGCCGGGATCGTTGATCCCGGATTTCCCTTCGGCCAAAAGCGCCAAGGCGCGAAAAAGATCGCGAGGAAGCCCGTCTCCAACAGAAGGATGTCCCACTGAAAACTAAGGAACGCCTGGCCGGCGATGCTGAGCGAGAGATAAAAAACGAAAAGAACCCCCAACGAAAGAGCTGGAGCAATTCGACAGATGAGCAGGAGCGAGAGCAGAACGCCGCCACCGCAAAGAAAATGGAGGAAAGTGTTGCTCGAATTAAACCAAAACAGTGTCGGCAGAATCCAGATTGCCCTGAATCCAATCTCGCTGCGCGCGAGCGACAAGTAATCGCTAATTGGCAAGATGCCATTCGCTCCAACGAGGCCGTCGACCTGAATCCAAAGTGAAACGAAGGCAATTAAATAGACAAGACCGAGCGCGCGTAGAAACCAGCGATGCGCCCAAAAATAAGTCGGTGGCCGAACGTCTTTCCCCCAAAGCAATCGCGTTATTGCCGAAGCGAATCCGCGATGCCGTGCGATGAGGCGATACCCAAATTCAGAGATCGCAGCGAAACCGGGAATGCGCTGGTAACCCCACCACAGCCATTTTTTCGAGGGCCGACAGCGTAACGACCGATAAACTGCTTCCGCCGCGACGAAAACCTGACCGGTCTTATCGATATAAACAACCGAGCGCTGGAATTGTTCCCGCGGAATTTCTGAAAAACGCTCCGCGATTTCCTGATACGGCGCATACTCGACTTCGCCCGCGGTAATTTCACGCCAGCGTTCAATCCAGCGGCGGCAGAAATGGCATTCGCCATCCCAAATCATGAGCGGTTTTGATGGCGGATTTGAAACGCGGAGTTGGTCTTTCATGAAATTCAGGGCGAGGTGGATCGCGCGCTCCGTCGCGCGATGCTACTCAAGCTCTTACTTGTCATTCCGAGCGCAGTCGAGGAATCTCTAACCAGTCAAGAACCGGTCACGCTGTTTTTCACAAATCGCTTTCGAGCTCAGTGTCACGACAGAACGTAGTCGCGCAGACAAATATTTAGAGATCCTTCGACCCATTCGACTGCGCTCAGGGCGGGCTTTCGCTCTGCTCTGCTCAGGATGACGAAGGAGAAAATTCCGCCCAGACCGGCGCGTGATCGGACGGATCCTTGCCTTTGCGCATCTCACGATGGATCCCGGCGGCGGTGGAGCGTTCGGCCAATGATTTACTTGCCAGGATCGCATCGATGCGCAATCCGCGATTTTTTTGAAACGCCAGCATCCGATAATCCCACCAACTGAAAAGACCGCCTTCAGCATGATGAAGGCGAAGGGTATCGCGCAAACCGATTTGCTCGAGCGCGCGAAAAGCGGCGCGTTCTTCCTCGGAACACATGATGGCGCCGCGCCAAAGCGCGGGATCATGCACGTCGCGATCTTCCGGCGCGACATTGAAATCGCCGCATACAATCACCTGAGGGAAAGATTTTTGCGCCTCCACGACGCAATCGCGCAGTTGAACGAACCACTGCAATTTGTAATGGAACGCAGGCGAACCGACAGCCTGTCCGTTTGGCGCGTAAATGGAAAATACGCGCAGGTTATTGATCGTGGCTGCAATCACACGGGCCTGCGGGTCCTCGCTTTCATCGCACAACGCGGCTTGGCGTTCGCGCAGCTCGTCCCGGGAAAGAATCGCGACGCCGTTGTAAGACTTCTGGCCGTGAAAAATGCAGCGATAACCTGCGGCTGAGAGCGCGAGCTCGGGGAATTGATCGTCGCTACATTTCGTTTCCTGCAAGCAAACGACGTCTGGCTCTTCTTTCGCCAGCCAATCGAGCAGGCGTTCCTGGCGCTTGCGCAGTGAATTGATGTTCCAGGAGGCGATTTTCATCTAGTGATTAGTGAGAAGTGAGAGGTGAGAAGTAAGAATTTCCACTTTTACCTCTCACCGATCACTTCTCACTTCTCACAACTCCACCTCAACGCCCGGAGTGGGCACGATCACTTCCGAATTCGGTAACTGCCCGGACAACCGCGCCCGCATCCACTCCACCGCCGGCGGATCGCCGTGCACCAGCAGAATTTTCTTTGGCGCCATTGTTGTCGCGTAGGCGACCAACGATTCGCGCGAGGCATGTGCGCTAAATTGAAAGTGCTCGATGTGACAGCGCAGTGTTTGCGGCGGTTCGTCGGGATCAAGCGAAATGCTGTCGCCGGTTTTGGCGGAGCGCAAAATTCCACCGGGCGATTGCGGATCAGCGTAGCCGACGAACAAAATCGAGTGCTGCGGAACTCCGACCAGGCGGCGTGCGAAAATATTGGAAAGCGTTTTTGCCATCATCATTCCGCTGGAAAGCGCGTAAACGCGGCCGGCGCGGGCGGGAGAATCGTTGATCGTCTGCCCATTGAGGACGAACGGCGCGACATCATGCATCAACTGTAAACGCGGCCATTGCCGGCGCGTTTGATTGCCCCGGCGATCGTATACCTCCGTCATTTTCGAGCTGAGTCCGCCGATGTAGGCCGGAAAGTCTAATTGTTGCTGTCGGCGAAATTCGTAAAACATTCCGAGCGCTTCCTGCGTTTTGCCCAGCGCAAAAACCGGAATCAGCGCGCAGCCGCCACGGCTAAAGGTTGCTCCCACCGCGTCTGCCAGTTTTTTTTCTTCCGAGGCGCGCGACCAACCAGTGGGCTCGGGATTATCGCCGCGGGTGCATTCCATGATCAGGACGTCGATGTCGCTTTGCGGAAAAATCGCCGATTGCATGATTGTTTGATCATCGAAATTGACGTCGCCGGTGTAAAAGATCGTCCGCCCTTCCGCGCGCAAAAGAATTCCCGACGAACCGAGGACGTGGCCGGCATCCCAAAACTCGAAAGTTAACGCGTTGTCGTCGCGGATTCGATCAGCGCTGGTGGTATAAGGTTGTCGGTAGCGACACAGCTGCTGACCGAAAAGTGGATAAATCGTGAGGCCGAGCTCTTCGCGTTGCCGCGTCATCACGTTTACGGAATTATGGAGAAGAAGAGAGCCGATTTCGCTGGTCGCTTCCGTCATGAAAACGCGCGCATGGGGCTGGCGCCGCATCAATACCGGGAGCGTTCCGATGTGATCCTGATGCGCGTGAGTGATCAGAATCGCGTCGATAGTTTGGCCCTTGATCGGCTTCCAATTCGGCAGCGCATTCTCGCCGGCATCTTTGGGATGCATCCCGCAATCGAGAATCAACCGCGTGCCTCCCGCCTCGAGGTAGTAAGAGTTGGCACCGATCTCAGTATGTCGAGTGAGATTGATGAACTTCATTCCGGCGGCCTTGCCCTTGCACTTGCACTTACTCTTTCACTTATACTTACACGTCAGATGACGGAATGCGTCGTCCCGAGCCGCGCAGACGGCGAGGGATCTTACCCATTTTATGAGCGTTCGACCAGGGGAGAGATCTTTCGGTCCGAGCCGGACTGGCGTTTTCTGCGCGACTCAGGATGACGGACTTCGGAAACCTAATTTCCATCGCTCGTCCCTACAACAATTCCTCAAAAATCCGCATCCAATTTCGGAAAAGAATCTTTTCGATTTGCCCGTCGTTGAATCCCCGTTCGATCAACTTGGCCGTCAAATTTCGAGCCTGGCCGTGATGCAAAAGATCAGGAATGAAGTGCACGTTAGGAAATCTTTGATGAAACTTCGCACGCTCGTCTTCAGACCAGCGCCGGTAAATGAATTCGAGGAAATCGAAACCGATACCGACGCCATCGAGGCCGATCAGGTCTATGACGTGGGCCATGTGATCGACATAGCCATCCAGTGTAGCATCTTCCTTTTTTGAACTAACGAGAATAGAATTGATGCCGATCACGCCGCCCCGCGCGCCCACCATTTTAATTTGCTCATCGCTGATGTTGCGCTCGATATCATAGTATTTGCGCGCGTTGGTGTGCGAAACAATTACTGGTCCGGCGGTGTTTTCCAAAATGTCGTCGAAACCCGCCGGGTTTATGTGCGCAAGATCGAGAATCAGGCCGAGCCGTTCGCATTCCCGGACCAGCTCACAGCCGAAGCCGGTGAGTCCTTCGGGCGACGATCCGGTCGGCGAAAAAACGCTGCCACTGCCGGCGGCATTGCTCCGCGCGTGGGTAAGACCGATCACACGCAGCCCCAGTTCGTAGAAGATACGAAGCAAATTAAGATCGGTGCCGAGCGGCTCGGCCCCTTCCATCGCAATCAGGAGCGCAATTTTTCCCTGCTCACGCGCGCGCTTGATCTCCGCATACGATCGGCAAATCGCGAATCGATCGCAGTGCTCCACCTCGACATACATTCGCGCCACCTGCCCAAGCGCTACCTCCAACGCTTTGTCCGGCACATATTGATCCTCAATGTAAATGGCGGCCGCTATCGTCCCGATATCGCCCGCCTCCAATTCCGGCAGAAAATAGCTCGCCAGCACATTTTTGCGATCGCGGTTGTCGTACAAGACCATTGGCAAATCGAAGTGCAAATCGACCATTCCCTGGCCATGGAGGCGCGTAATCCGCTCTTCAGTCGATTCTGACGAGGGATTCATTTGCACTTAGGGCAATATAACAGATGAAGGTGAGCACTTCGCGTTGCGGCGTTGACGTCAGCGCCTGGGGAGCGCACGCGCCTCGCGTGCTGGCGCTGGCGCCCTCGCCAGCGCGAACTTTCTCAACAGCGGGTTTGTCCCGGAAAAATGGTCGAGAGCAGTCTTCGCTTTTCCAAGACGGAATTGGTCGCGGCGAGGCGCCGCGACCGGCACGCGAGGCGCGTGCGCTCCCCAGAAGCTGACTCGGCGCACCTGATTTCAATCCTTGAGTGCATTAGGGCGCTGGAGGCGAGGCCGCGATGTCCGTTGCCTCGGCTCGATGTTTTGGCCGCGGCCAGCCGAAGGCAAGGAGACCGAGCAACCAGGCTGTTCCCAACGGAACAAGCCCGGGAACCCAAATTGTGTAACGCGCTATTAACGTGAAGGCGATCAGGCAATAGGCCGCGGTAAAAGCGATCAGACCGAGAACCACGTCGACCCGCGAGGCCCGGACCGCGCGCGAACCGAGCAGTGCGATGAGTAAGACCACTGCGCAGTCGAATAGCACGCTGACGCGACGGACAAAATGATTGGATTGCAAGGTAGCGATGCTGGCAGCGAAAACGTCGGCCGGTGCCAGCACGTTTGAAGGAGTACGCGCAAGAATCAAGTCATCATGCAGGCTTTGCAGGGATGACTCTTTTTGTCGTTGTTGTGCGAGCAGAAGCAACTCGTTGAGCCCGAAACGACGTCCGAGTTTGGATAAATTTGGATTTACCGTCAGTGAGCCGTCCCAGTTAATCGGAATTTTGCGACCGCCTGGCAGGGCGATGTGGGAGCCGACTTCGATTTGCACTTCGCTCATTGGAATACGGGCCCAGGTCAGGAACGCTTGCAGAGCGAAGGCCGGGATAACTTCGCCGCGATAGTTAAAAAGTAACGGGAC
>QHRO01000281.1 GCA_003220155.1 Verrucomicrobiota bacterium | reverse complement strand
CAGCTTCGACCGGCGACGCGGAAACAGGTCGGTGATTTCGCGCCCGACCATGTGTTTGATGATTTCTGCTTTGTTCGTCTGCTTGGTGTCGAGCGTGGCGATGGGCGCCCCGTCGCGCAGCACGGTAATTCGATCGCAAACCGCGAAGATTTCATCGAGTTTGTGCGAGATGTAGATGCTCGCAATTCCGCGACTCCGGAGATCGCGCAGGATATCGAGCAGAATGAGGACTTCGCCAGCGCGCAATGAAAAATTGATGTCGGCAAGAAAGCAGTCGCCGGAATGGGGATCGGCAACACTAAGGTTTTCAATTTCGAGGGTTGATGCACCCAGCTTTGACCGGCGGCGCGGAAACAGGTCGGTGATTTCGCGGCCGACCATGTGCTTGATGATTTCTGCTTTGTTCGTTTGCTTGGTGTCGAGCGTAGCGATGGACGCCCCGTCGCGGAGCACGGTAATTCGATCGCAAACCGCGAAGATTTCATCGAGCTTGTGCGAGATGTAGATGCTCGCGATTCCACGACTCCGGAGATCGCGCAGAATATCGAGCAGAATGAGGACTTCGTGTTCTGCCAAAGCAGCGGTCGGCTCATCCAGGACCAGGATGTTGGAATTTTTTGAAAGCGCTTTCACGATTTCCACCAGCTGTTTCTGTCCCATTCCGAGCTTCTTGACCGGCTCGCTCGGATCGATGTCGACCTTGAATTTTTGCAAGAGCAGCCGCGCTTCGTAATACACCTTGTGCCAGTCGATCAGCCCCCGTGCCGTGCGCGGCTCTGAGCCGAGGAAAATGTTTTCGCCCACCGTCATGTCGTTAACGAGCGCGAGTTCCTGGTAGATGACTGCGAGGCCGGCGTTCTGGGCGTCCGCAAGCGAACGGAACTTTGCAAGTTGCCCGTGAATGAAAAAATTTCCTTCATATGAACCGTACGGATAAATGCCGGAGAGCAGCTTGATCAACGTCGATTTACCGGCGCCGTTTTCGCCGCAAAGCCCGTGAATTTCACCTGCGCGCAAATCGAAGCCGACGTCCTTGAGCGCTATGACGCCGGGAAATTTCTTGGTGATGTTCTCCGCCTGAAGGACGACCGGATTCATCCGAGGTTAGTCATGCGCAATCAATGCGACTGCTGTGCCTCGGGCAGACTGCGATAGACTTCCGCGGCCTTGTGAAAGCCATCTTTCACGACGGTGTCCATCATGTTTTCCTTTGTGACCACAACCACGTCGAGCAGAATTGAAGGCACTTCGATTTTCCCGTTATTGATCTTACCTAGAGCGAAAACCGGTTTGCTTCTCGCCATTTTTGTTGCCGCCTCCGCGGCCTGTTTGGCAAGCTGCGAAAGCGGTTTGTAAATCGTCATCGCCTGGGTGCCATTGACGATCCGCTGGCAAGCGCTCAACTCGGCATCCTGACCGGTGACGAGAACCTTGCCGGCGAGGCCTTCTTCGCTCAGCGCCTGAATTGCGCCGCCGGCCGTGCCATCGTTTGACGCCAGGATTGCATCGAAATCTGCGCCGGCTTTTGTAATTGCCGCGCTCGCGATCTTCTTTGCGTTTTCGGGTTTCCAATCCTGCGTCCAGTCTTCATGCACGACCTCGATCTCGTCGCGGTCGATTAGCGCCGCGAGAACTTTGTCCTGCCCTCGCTTATAGAGCAGCGCATTGTTGTCGGTTTTCGCGCCATAAATACGCACAATCTTTTTCTTTCGGTCCTTTGCGAGATGATCGACAAGAAACTGGGCCTGCAGCTCGCCCACTTTCTCGTTGTCGAAAGTCATATAAAGATCGAGGTCGCAATCGGTGATCAACCGATCATAGGCGAGCACAGGAATTCCCGCGTCATGTGCCATGTTGACGGCTTTCGCCATCGCACCGCCATTATGCGGAACAATGACAAGCACATCGACGCGCCGGCTGATCAATGCCTGGACGTCGCTGATCTGACGCGTGTCATCGCTGTTCGCTGATTGCACCAGCACATCCGCGCCGAGCTCCCTCGCGCGCGTCACAAACAGGTCGCGGTCTCCCTGCCAGCGTTCCTCTTTCAAGGTGTCCATCGAAAGACCAATGAGAGGTTTGGCGCGCGGCCTGATGCTTTCCGTGGAAGAACCGCTCCGGGAAATAACAAAACCTGTGATCAGGCTGAGGACGCAGGAAGCGACGACCAGAAATATTCTGAGTTTCATTGCAATTTATGGCGCCTGTGGCTTGGCGCGGCCTGCGCAGCGAACTTTGGAGGAACGTTCTCAGCCGCGACGCTGATTAATGGGACCAGGAGTGGAACAAAAACGCGACACCTCATCCTGCCACCGATTATCGCTGGTGGGGCGCGACGAAGCCAGCCCGAGCGGAGTGAACTAAGCAATTGAAAAGAGGCTCTTGCGCCTCATTATCTCCGAGCATGTAGCGAACTTGTTGTGCCGAGGGAAAGCTTGGCATGACAGATGCGGAATTTGGCGGTGATGAAATTATCGATCTTGCGCGTTTTCTTTTTGCTGCACGCGTTGTCGGTCTTTGCCTTTGGATCGAACAGCGTGGTGAACCTGTCGCACTACGATTTGATGCAGCCCGATTTCGTTGGGATGAAAAGCGAAGGGATCGTTGCCGTAATTCATGAAGCCACCTATCCACGATTCGAACGCGACGCCAGATATCGCGAACGGCAAGTGGCGGCGATGCAAGCCGGCTTGCTCTGGGGCGCGTATCATTTCGGTGACGCGACAAATCCGATCCGTCAGGCCGATCATTTCCTAGGCGTAGTGGCAGCATCAGTGCCAGCGCCGCTCGGCCCGGAGAAACGCCGCCCCGGAATGTTGCTCGTGCTCGATTTTGAAAAGAATGGCCACTATCCGGGCGGCACAATGACAGTCGCTCAAGCAGTCGCTTTCGTGGAACGAATCCGTGAACGCACCGGCAAGTATCCCGGTTTGTATTGCAGCGAATATCGTCTCCGGCAGATGCTTTATGGTCGGAACGTGACGGCGGCACAGCGGCGCGCGCTCACCAACTGCTGGCTCTGGATCGCAAATTATCATTTTCAGCCGCGCAATACCGCCCCGTGGGATCAATGGCATCTCTGGCAATACTGTGGAGATGGCAAATGCGATCTTCCGCGCTCTGCTTTTCCAAAAAGTGTCGCCAATATTCGCAAGGCCGAGCGGAATATTTTTCGCGGTGATAGTGTCGCCTTACAACTCTTCTGGCAGGAACACGCCTGGTTTCCGACCGGATAGAGTCGAGCAATTCACACTGGCATACCCGTTGGACGACTCCACGCGCGCGCGTGAGAAGCCGTGCCAAACAATTTGCAGCGTGAGCTCGGCGACGAGATTGCTGCGGCACCGCGTCGCGTTATTTGTCGGGCGTCTTCGGCGCGGCTGACTCGGCGAGTTTTTGGAAGCGCGGATCATTCCGGAGCGGATCGAACATGGGATCGAGCCGGAGAAGTGCGGGAGTAAGTGGGCCCTCATATGGTATTGAGAGCAGTTTCTGTAACGCGGCAATGGCTCGGTCAGGTTCGCGCATTTGCGCGGCGACCCGGGCGAGAATCTCAATTGGACCCGGGCCATCCAGCGCATCTTTTTCGATCGGGACTACCATCATCCCCTTCTCGACGAAGGCGAACGCGGCGGCTTTATCGCCAAGACCCATATTGGTCAATGCGAGATCGCCAATGAGAATCCAATTTTCCGGCTGTTCTTTGAGGAAAGGTTCTAGTTCGCTGCGCGCCTGCTTCCAACTTTCCTGGGCGGCGGCATGGTTCCCGGCCACCTCCTGCGCCCAACCTAACCAAAAGCGCAGTTCACCAATAAAATAACCCAAGGCCGGATCAGGCTTGGCCAACACTTCCTTTAGCCGAGGGATGACTGGTCCGGGATTGCG
>QHRO01000280.1 GCA_003220155.1 Verrucomicrobiota bacterium | reverse complement strand
CACTCGACCACCCCTCCGAGCTCTTCGTTCCAGAAGTGTGCCACTGAGAACTCGTTGGGCAAGCCGCGCGGCTGGCGCGCGAAATTTCAGCTTGATGTTGTAGCCGCGGTCGCTGACCGCGGTAGGGGTGGATCGGTCTGCCGCGGTCAACGACCGCGGCTACAAAAAATGGCTCGACACGCTAGATGTTCAGGCGAACATATCCTGGTGAAGGGCTTTCCGTACGGAAAAAAGCTCTGGGATAATGTGCGTGAAATTCCAAATGCGGCGCGCACAGTTCATCCCCGGGAGTTTCATACCCGGGGCGCTTCGATTAACCCGGCAAACCGGTTTGAGGCGCTGCATTTTGAAGAGGATCCGCATGATGAAGTCGATGAGGACTCGCGTCCTCGGAAAACCATTTTTTACCGCGATGGCTCGCAGTCGATTATTGCCCGCAATAACAGTCCCGATGTCGGATTCGAGACGAGCGTGAACCCGTATCGCGGCTGCGAGCACGGCTGCGTTTACTGCTACGCCCGCCCTACCCACGAGTATCTGGGGTTCTCCGCGGGAACCGATTTCGAGTCGCGCATTATGGTGAAACTGGACGCGCCGAAGTTACTGGAGGCCGAATTATCTTCGCGAAAGTGGAGACCGCAGGTGATCGCGATTAGCGGCGTGACCGATCCGTATCAGCCGATCGAACGCAAACTCGAAATCACCCGGGGATGCTTGCAAGTCCTGTCGCGATTCCGGAATCCGGTCGGAATCATTACTAAAAATCGACTGGTGACACGTGATAGTGATTTGCTGGGCGAGCTTGCTGAATTTTCCTGCGCGGCCGTGAACGTGTCGGTTACATCTCTCATCGAGGAATTGCAGCGCGTTCTTGAACCGCGAACGTCGCCGCCCCACGCTCGTTTGGAAGCGATCTCCAAATTACGCGAAGCCGGCGTCCCAGTTGGCGTAATGGTGGCGCCCGTCATTCCTGGGCTTACCGATCATGAGATGCCGGGAATTCTGGCTGCTTGTGCGAAAGTGGGCGCGCAATTCGCGGGCTATACCATCATGCGACTGCCTTTTGCGGTGGCGCCGCTCTTCGAGCGCTGGCTCGACGAATATTTTCCCGAGCGGAAAGCAAAAGTGCTCTCGCGGATTCGATCAGTACGTGGCGGTGACCGATTGAGCGATCCGCGCTGGGGGACGCGAATTAAAGGCGAAGGAATCTTCGCGGAACAAATCGCGAGACTATTTCAAATGAGTTGTCGTAAGGTCGGAATCGGTCCACGGCCGGAGTTATCGACCCAACATTTTAGGCGTCCGCGTGAGCAGCTGACATTGTTTTAACCCACATCGTCAGCCCGAGCGAAAGCTGACGGGACGGGTTCCGTGGCGAAACCTTTAAGGACTCATGGCGGGATCCCGCACTCTGCTCGGGATGACAAGCGGTACGTTTGAGGGTTTTTAAAAATAATCAAAACGCGCTCATCCGTCATCCCGAGTCGCGTAGACGATGAGGGATCTCACATACGCGGGTGATTTCACATTGTAGCTTGGGTGACAAACGCAGCTTAGGCGAGGTCCCTCGCTTGCGCTCGGGATGACGGTAGAGCTGGTCTGGGTGCCGTCAGTGTTGCCCTTACGAAATCCAAATCGTTTTGACGTTGGTGAATTCTCGAATCCCTTCGGCGCCAAGTTCGCGGCCGTAACCGGATCGTTTGACCCCGCCGAACGGCACACGCGGATCGGACGCGACCATCGCATTTACGAACACCATTCCGCTTTCCAGTTCGTGCGAAAAGAATTCCTGCTCGGCCGGCTCGTTTGTCCAAACGCTGGCGCCGAGCCCAAATGTGGAATCGTTTGCAATCGCGACCGCTTCCTCGCGATCGTGCGCGCGAAAGAACAGCGCGACTGGGCCGAAAACTTCCTCGCGATAAGCAGGCGTGCTCTTGGGAATTTCCGCCAGCACCGTTGGCTCGTAAAAATAGCCCACACGGTCAGCACGTTTTCCGCCGCATAAGATTTTTGCTCCAGCCGCAACCGATTTCTGCACCTGCTCGTCCACCCCGCGAAGGATATTTTCTGACGAGAGCGGCGCGACTTCAGTAGTTTCATCCACCGGATCTCCGAGTTTCATCTGTTGCATCTTCTCCACGAACTGCGGGACGTATTTTTCGTAGATCGCGTCGGCGATAATGAAACGTTTCGCCGCGATACAGGATTGACCCGAGTTCACCATGCGCGATTTCACTCCGGTCGAGATCGCATCGTCCAAGTCGGCGCTCGGCATGACAATGAACGGATCGCTCCCTCCGAGCTCGAGCACACTCTTTTTTATCTCGCGACCAGCCGTGCTCGCGACGGCGCTGCCAGCACGTTCGCTGCCGGTAAGTGTGACCGCTTTCACTCTTGGGTCGCGAATGATTTTTTCGACCGTTTCATTTTCGATCAAGAATGTTTGGAACACGCCGGGACCCAAACCGGCGTCGCGAAAAATCTTTTCAATGGCGAGCGCGCACTGCGGAACATTGGAGGCATGTTTGAGCACGCCAACATTCCCTGCCATCAAGGCCGGCGCCGCAAACCGAAAGACCTGCCAAAACGGAAAATTCCACGGCATAATTGCGAGGACGGCTCCCAGTGGCTCATAGCGGACATAGCTTCGCCCGGCATCAGACGATACGATCTGTTCGCTCAAAAATTTCTCGCCGTGTTCCGCGTAGAAACGGCACCCGCGCGCGCATTTCTCAATTTCGTCGACTGATGCCCGCAAAAGTTTTCCCATCTCGGCGGTAATAATCCGCGCAAACTGCTCGCGATATTCTTCTAGTATCTCGGCAGCGTATTGCAGTTTGGCAGCGCGCTCAGCAAACGAACTGCGTCGATGTTTTTCGAAGGCGGAAACGGCGCGGTCCAACGCGCTCTCAATTTCAGCGTCGGTATGCGCGTCGAAATGTTTGCTTAATTCGCCGGTTGCCGGGTTGATTGATGCAATGGCCATGCGCGTAATCTACATCATGCCGCAATCGGATTGTTCAAAATTGTAGGGCGAGCCTTCCCGCTTGCCGGGCTAAAGAAGCGGCAGGCAGAAATGCCTGCCCTACAAACGCAAACCTCTTGGAATCAAAACGCAATCTAGCAAATCGAAAAAGAATTGCACCAGCAACGCCAGCAGCGCCGCTGGAATTGCGCCATCCAGAATCGTGACATGATCGTTTAAATTCAGTCCACTGATAATCGGTTCGCCTAATCCGCCCGCGCCGATCAACGCTGCCAGCGTGGCTGTCCCGATGTTGATGACCGCACTCGTTTTAATGCCGGCGAGAGTCGACCGCGACGCCAGCGGCAGAAAAATTTTCCGCAATCGCTGACCAGCGGTCAGGCCGAGCGCGATGGCAGATTCGCGCAATGGTCGCGGGATATCCTGCAATCCGGTGGCGGTGTTCCGCACAATCGGCAGCAAGCCGTAAAGAAAAAGGGCGACGATGGCGGTGCGTGCGCTAATTCCGAAAAACGGCAACGGCACCAGAAGCGCCAGCAAAGCCAACGATGGAATCGTTTGAATTACTCCGGTAGCCCCGAGGATGGCGTGCCCGACTGCGCCGCCGCGGCTGGCGACAATTCCGAGCGGTAATCCGACGATTATGGCAAGAACCAGCGAGATGCCGGCGAGCTCGAGGTGTCGCGTTACCCAGCGCAAGAGTTTGTTGCGGAAAGTTTCCGACACGAATGGAGTCGTGATCACCCCGTCCGTGGTTCCAAAGAATTGTTGCGCGGCCGCAGCATAATTCTTAGTCCGTTCGGCTTCGGAATTGAGGCGAATCATTCGGGCTTCATCAATAGAATTGGAAAGGTCATTCAGGGCATGAGCGGCTTGTGGCGACAACTTTTTGCGATAGAGGAATACGGCTTTGTATTGCGGAAAGAAATGCAGGTCATCAATCAGAGTAACGAGTCCGTAATCGCCGATTTTCGCATCGGTTGAGTAAGCATCTTTGACATCGATCTCTCCTTTCGCCAGTGCGGCATAACCGAGAGCGTGATCGATCCCGAGAACTTGAGAGGGGGCGAGCTGATAACGCTCGCTCATTGGTCGCCAGCCATCGCGGCGCTCAAGAAATTCATGGGTCAACCCGAACTTCAGTTCACGATGTGCACGTAAATCACTGATGGTTTTAAGGCCGAGCTGTTCGCTTCGATCGCGCCGCATCACGAGCGCGTAGGTGTTGTTGAAACCGAGATCGTCAGTCATCGCGATTCCCTGCGCTGACAAGGCGTTGCGAATTTGCGCAATCGACGCTCCCGGTTTCTTCAACATTTCTTCCGCAATCGTGCCGGTGTA
>QHRO01000279.1 GCA_003220155.1 Verrucomicrobiota bacterium | reverse complement strand
TCCAAGCTTCAATGGGCGGCTTGGCTTCCGACCAAATCAAATGTGGAATTTTGGTGTGTCAGTAAGCGACGGCGCGTATTTCCGGAGCGAAGCCGAACCAACATTGCCGCGTGGTCGCGACATTGGCGATTTTCGCGAACTTGTTTTGGGACAGGATGCGAGCTTTGCCTGGCACCACCTGCAAGTATGGGCGGAATTTTACGAAGCGCGCTTCGAGGTGCCGCGGGTCGGCGACGCGGACACGTTCGCATATTATTTTGAAGCCAAATATAAATTCACGCCCCAGCTTTTCGGTGCGCTGCGCTGGAATCAGCAGATTTTTGGATCCGTCGAGGATGGGAGAAAGGGCAGCCTCCGCTGGGGTCAGGATCTGGGGCGCATCGACGCTTCGATTGGATACCGTTTCACCTCGCACACCCAGCTCAAGCTACAATACAGCTTTCAGCACGAAACGACCGGCCCGCGCGACGACAACCACCTGCTGGCTGCACAGTTCACAGTCCGCTTCTAACCCCCGCATTTTCACTAGCCCGGGAGAATGCGGCCGAAGGGCAGCTACTTCCAAAGAAAGGTACGTGTTACCTAGCATCCGCCGCAGACGCTTTTGCCTCTCCCTTTCGGGAAAAGGGAGAGGATTGAGGTGAGGCATTCCTTCTTCAGATTCGTTCATTCCAACGACGGACTCCATGTTTTCGACTCCTCACCTTTAGTCCTCTCCTCGACCGAGGAGGAGACGAGACGCTCCGCCGCAAACGCCACTAGACACAGACCCAGCCGCCAAAAAGTAACGCGTCTGTTACCTTTGCCATATCGTTCCCAGCAAGGATACGGTTTAATGATGGAACCTCTCCACTTCCCATGGTTGCGCGCTACTCCGCCAATGAGAATGTTAGCTAACCCATAATGGGCCGCTCCGGTAAGTCTTAAAGTTTGTGCGTACTCTGGTTGTTGAAGATGAAGTTCCACTGGCGCGACAGATCGCTTCGGCACTGATCGAAGCCGGCCATGATCCGGTGGTGACTCACGATGGCGAAGCTGCATTGCGCGACGCTGCGGAGTCTTCTTTCGACCTGATCGTGCTCGATGTTGGGCTTCCACGAATGGACGGGTTTGAAGTCTTGCGCCGCCTGCGCGCGCGCCACATTCCGAGCCGTGTTTTGGTGCTCACCGCACGTGGCGAAGTCAAAGATCGTGTTGCGGGCTTGCAGCTTGGCGCGGATGATTATTTGCCCAAACCATTTGCCATGCAGGAATTGGTCGCCCGCGTCCGCGCCTTGGGCCGTCGTTTTGCCGAAGAACCGCCTCTCACCTTGCGCGTTGGCGATCTCACTTTCGATTTGGCGAATCATGAAGTGTATCGCAGCGCGCGACGAATCGAGCTGTCCGCACGCGAACTAATGTTGTTGAAGGTTCTGATGCGCGAGCCTGGCCGCGTCTTCACCCGCACGGAATTGTGCGAGCGCGTCTGGGAACACGCCCACGAATACGACACCAAGCTAGTCGAGGTTTTCATCGGACGGTTGCGCAAGAAAATTAGCGATCCGCCATTGATTCATACCGTGCGTCACGTCGGCTATAGTATTCACGAGCCGATCACACTCTCCGGCGCTCAGCGAAGGTAACAGCAGCGTTACCTTTAGCGAGCAGCGCCCGGCGTCATTCATTGCGATTCTACTGCTGTGAAACTGATGACTAGCGTCTCGCCGCGACTCATCGCTTTCACAGCAAAACTGAACACAGAACCACTTAATACGAAAGGAAACCGCCATGAATAACGTTGAACGTCGACTAGAACCTCAAGTAGCTAATCTCTCGCCGCCTCCACGCACTCTCCCGCGACGATCTTTTCTTCGCCGCATGGGACTGGGCGCGGTCGCGCTTGCTCCCGGAGCCGCACTATTAAGCTCGGCCTCAAAAACGTTTGGCGATGAGGAGGAGAACCAGATCGGAATCAGAGCCGGTGATGCCGCCCTGCTCAGGTTCGCGGCGGCGGCAGAGATACTCGAGGCCGACTTTTGGATCCAATACAACGAACTCGGCGGCGTTCAAGATGCCGAAGTTCCTGGCGGCACTGGGAATGAAGCTTACACCGAGGCCATTGAGGTGCTGGATGAAGACATGCCCATATACATCCACGACAACACCGATGATGAAATCACCCATCACAGGTTTCTCAATGCCTACCTCGCTTCCAAAGGCGCGGCTACTGTGAATCTAAATCCATTTCGCACTCTGCCAGGCAGTTCAGCGACAGGATCTAGCGGGAAACGGCGGCTTACAAACCTCACGCAGCTTACTCTTGACACCAGTTGGTGGACTCGTTACCGCAGCAGCGCCCATAACCCTGACCTTGATCCGGACTTCATCTTCGCACAAGCGGTCCCCACTTTGGCGGTTGGGCAGCATACGGCAATTCCCAGGACCGATGCTGATTTGAACCACCCGAAGTTCGTTCAGGCGATGGCCAACACTGCGGCTTTCCACTTTCCGACCATCGAACAAGGTGGGAACAGTCTCTATCCATCGATGGCGCAAAGGGCCAGCAGCGTCGAAGTCTTGCGCATCCTGATCAGCATCGGCCCCACCGAGACAATGCACTTTCAAACCTGGTCGGACAAAGCCGGCAATGCGCCGCCATTGACTGCGTTGGACCCGGTGACCGGAGTATCGGTGACGTTTCCTGATCTGGAGGACGTCGGCCAGAACCTGCAAAAGAGCTTGATCATGCCCGAGCCGTGCCCGTTCCTCAGTCGAAACCTCCCGCGATGTTCGATCATTCGACCGACCAGGACCAACGGGGTGGCCATGGGCGTGGTTAAGTTTTTGACGGAGATGGGGCTTTTCATCGGTCAACCACCGGCATTCTTTTCGTTTCTGCACCAGCTGGCCCGAGAAGCAGATGCGGCTCGACGCGAAGTCTAGGATGGGGATTAGGGGCGAATAGGCCAGCGCGCAGAGCCGTGCAAATATCCGCAGGGTCCGATTCCCTGCGGATTTTCGTGCATGCAGCTATAGTTCCCTGTCTTTTCGCCGAGGCCTACGCACCAGTTCGCCGCCGCAATTCGGACAAATGCTTTTCATTTCCTCTGCACACTTCTTGCAAAAAGTGCATTCGTAGGAACAAATGTAAGCTTCGCCGCTTGGCGACAATTCGCTTCCACATCGTTCGCACTTTGTTCGCATTTCCAAGGCCATGTTGTTAGTCGCCGGGCCACGCTTATCGTTTCAAACGATTATCGGCGCAACCGCGATGCACAAAACGAATTCAATCATTATGCACAGGTCGCGCGCCGAAATCTTCGAGACCGCGGCAAACCTTGAGCTCTGGCCAAAAATTTTGCCGCACTACCGTTACATCAAATATCTCGAGCGCGGCACCGACCGTAATCTCGTCATCATGGCCGCGAGCCGTTCCGGCATTCCGATTTCCTGGGTGTCCGAGCAAGTGATCGATCGGGAAAAATTCGAAGTGCGTTTTCATCACCTAAAAGCTTTCACTAAAGGCATGTTTGTCGTCTGGACCTTCAAAGAAACGCCCGCCGGCGTGCTCGTCGAAATCGCTCACGATCTGAATTTTCGTGTGCCCGCGCTCGGGCCGGTGGCCGAGCCGATCATCGGCGATTTTTTTATTCATCACATCGCCAATCGCACGCTTCAATGCATGAAGGCCTACTTGGAAAACAAGGAAAAGCGGCGCGCCGCATGAAGAGAAGGCGCGCAGTCATCACCGGAATCGGCCCGATCACCTGCATCGGGACGGGCATGGAGAATTTTTGGAAAGGTATTCTCGCCGAGAAGAGTGGAATCACGCGCATCTCCACTTTTGATACTTCGATGTTCAATGCCCATTGCGGTGGCGAAATTTCCGGTTGGAGTCCGGGAGAATTTTTCCCGCCGCATCGATTGAAGCGCCTCGATCGCTATGCGCAGTTTTCCGTTGCCTCGGCTAAACTGGCACTGGATGATGCTGGCCTCACCTATTCGCG
>QHRO01000278.1:669-4766 GCA_003220155.1 Verrucomicrobiota bacterium | reverse complement strand
ATCACTTTGATCGCCCGTTTTTGTTTATGGGGATGAAAGGAAACTACGAAACCAAAAAGAGATCACGACCTCACACTTAAGAAAGGAAGAACCATGAATCCGCTCACTCAGTTCAAAAAAATATCAATTCTGCCACTTTTAATCGCACTGGCGCTCGTCGCGCTCGCGGGACCCGTGGCGCAAGCCAACGAGGTTACGAACTGGAACCAGATCGCGACGAACACCCTCGTCGCGTTCCCTGGACCGGCGGGCGGCGCACCAACTGCCCTCCAGGTCAACATGGGGATGACGCAAGGCGCCGTCTACGATGCGATCAACGCGATCGAGCCGAGGCATCGGCCGTATCTTCTCGCGATGCGTTTCAACCTGCATGCCTCGAAGGAGGCCGCTGCCGCGACAGCGGCGTACAGCGTTCTCTCTAACATCGTCTCCACGGTGCCCGCGACCATCCCGTTCCCAAATAAGACGACTTTGTTGCAGTCGCTCTCCACGGCATACATGGCCTCGCTTGCAGCGATACCGGACAGTCCATCCAAAACCGGTGGGATCGCCGCAGGAAACGCCGCGGCCGACGCGATGATCGCCGCACGGCAAGGCGACGGACGCTTCGGGCCGTCACCGTGGGTGCCGAACTATGCCCCTGGGCATTGGCAGCCGCTCCGGAACCCGGACGGTTCACCGATTCTCGATCCGACCCCGTGGGTGGCGAACGTGCGGCCGTTCCTGATACAGAGTTCGTCGCAGTTCCGTACCGACGGCCCGAACTCGCTCACCAGTGACGCATACGCGGAGGACTTCAACGAGGTGAAGGCGCTCGGCTCGGTGAACAGCACGGTTCGCACACCCGAGCAGACGCACATCGCGATCTTCTGGCAGGGCGCTCCGCCGCCGCTGGCGTGGAACGGCGTCGCCCGGAACCTGGTCGACCAATACGCCGTCGACATCGGTGACAGCGCCCTCCTCTTCGCGATGCTGAATCTGAGCGCCGCCGACGCTGCGATCAACTGCTGGAACGACAAGTACTACTGGGACTTCTGGCGTCCGTGGACGGCAATCCATCGGGCGAACGAGGACGGCAATCCGGACACCGACCCCGACCCGTCGTGGACGGCGCTCCTCACGGCGCCGTACCCCGAGCACCCATCAGGGCACCTCAGTGGCGACAGCGCGCACCTCGAGGTACTGCACATGTTCTTCGGCACGGATAATATCCGCTTCGGCGTGATAAGCTCCCGTTTCCCGGGCGAAACGCGCTACTTTGACCAATTCTCGGACGCTCTCAAGGAGATCATCGATGCCCGCATCTGGGCGGGCCTGCACTTCCGCACTGCCGACGTACAGGCGAAGATTCTCGGCAGGAAGGTGGTCCACTACATGGAGAAGCATTACTTCCAGCCGCTCCAATGACAGCGACGACGGACATCATTTCAAAACCAATCCGGAAATCCAAACGTGCCAACAAAAATCCAGACTCATCAAAGAAAGGAACAACGATCCGGGTCCTGCGACCGGCTTCTGAAAGGCCCGGATTGACACGAAGGGACCCTCGCACCTCTATATCGTGCCTGAACCCAGGTAATTACCTAGCAGAAAGGTTCATAAAAAGTCGCCCGATGTGGCGACTTTTTGTTTTACCAAAGAGTACGAGAATAATTGACGCCTGTTTGAATGCGAGTAAACGCCGCTGATCCGTCTCGGGAAATTCAAAAGCGAAAATCCGTGTAATCCGCGGTTAACAAGTAAGAGATTCTCGACTCCGCTCGGAATGACAGATTGAAGAGGCGTGGCTATGTTGTTTGCGGGCGATGAAATTCCGTACTTACAAAAATACCGACCTGACTGTCAGTGAAGTCGGATTCGGAATGTGGACGATCTCGACCGGCTGGTGGGGGAATTACACCGAAGGCGAAGCACTCGCGCTTATGCGCAAAGCGTTCGACCTAGGCATCACGTTGTTCGATGCCGCCGATACCTATGGCAATGGCTTGAGCGAGGAATACATCGCCAAGGCGTTCCCAAAAAATCGCGACGAGCTCGTGATTGCGACCAAGGTCGGCTACGACTTCGTTACCCACGGTGAAGCCCGCGGACGCGGCCAACGCGAGATTCCGCAGGATTTTTCGCCGGATGCGATCACGCGCGCGACGGACGCGGCGCTGAAAAGGTTGAAAACGGATCGGATCGACCTGCTGCAACTGCACAACATTCGAATGGAACAGGTGGAGGATGACGCGCTTTGGAAAAGGCTCGAGCAACTGAAAGGCGCCGGTAAAGTTCGTTACTACGGCATCGCGCTCGGTCCGGCCATCGGCTGGATGTACGAAGGCATCAACGCCATTCACGAGCGCGAATTCACCAGCTTGCAACACATTTACAATATGCTCGAGCAACATCCTGGACGCGCCATGCACGACGCCGCCACCGAGACTGGGAAGGACACGATGTTTCTCATTCGGGTGCCGCATTCATCGGGAATGCTTGAGGGAAAATACAATGCCGACACCGTTTTCCCGCCGGGCGATCATCGCGCGCATCGGCCACGTAGCTGGCTGCTTAATGGCGTGAAAAAGATCGAGCAACTACGTTTCCTGGAAAATGCCGATCGCACGTTGGGGCAGGCGGCACTGCAATGGTTACTTGCTGACGATCGTGTCGCTTCCACTCTGCCGAACATTTATAACGAAGAACAGCTCATTGAATTCGCCAGGGCGCCGGAAACACCGTCGCTCACCAGCGACGATATGGAACGTATCGCCGAGCTTTACGCCGAGAATTTTGGAATCGAAGAGGACCCGCCAAAGTTTAAGGGCACGATGGAACTGGCCGAAACGGCGACAGCCTGAATCGTGGTGGGACACGTGCGCCCCGCATGGAGGTCTTTCCCAAAAGTCCGTCAGAGATGGTTGGCGGCTTGCGCTATTTCGGGCGAATGCTCGATAAAATCCGCATTCATGCCGGCGGTGACTTACATTCGGATTATCATGCAAATTTGGGGCATCGAAAAGCAGCGGACGGAACGATGTGCAATTTCCTGCGGATTGATTACGAACAGCTGCGCCAACATGTGCTGGCAGGCGGGAGTGACGAGGAGATTCTGGAATGGTGCTACCAAAACGGACGACGATTAAACGAAGGCGATATTTTGGTTTGGAATAACTTCAGTTCGAAGTTCGGCTGGAATGATTTTGCGACACCGACGTTGGAACGCCGGAAGAAGGAGCTGGGTATTTCTGATCGCGCCGATATTCAAACCATGGGCGACCTGTTCGATTATGAAGAAGGGCGGAGGAAGTAGCGATTACGGCCTACTCAGCAGGCCCTCACCTCGATCCTCTCCCCGTGGGAGAGGAGGGCGCGCGTAGCGCCAGCTGATAAGCTGACTTAGCGTTTCCGTTTGCGGGTGCGCGCGGCTTTTTTCGCGGCGCGGGAACGACTTGCTTTCGTGCGTCGCCCTGCAGCGGAACGCGCCTGACGCGATAACGCTCGATGGGATGCGGAACCGCGCGACTCGCGCTTCAGCGCTTTTCTTACCCCGCGCGAACGCGTCCGCGACGGTTTGCGACGCGATTTTCCTTTTCGCACATCGCGCGCCGCTTGTTTCTTCGTCCTGGCCGATCCTCTTTTCGGTGGCGGAAGTTTCACTCCGGCTCGTCGGGCCTTGGACAATCCTATGGCAATGGCTTGCTTGGCAGAACGCGCGCCATGCTCCCCCTCGCGGATGTGCTCCATCTCTTCCCGTACAAACTCGCCCGCCTGCGTTGATGGCGATTTTCCTTCGCGCTCGTCTTCCCGAGCGCGTTCAATGGTTTCTTGTTCTGGCATAACAAAATGGCTTCGCTGACAGACATCGACTTGGTCGTAACATTGTGCGGGACCTTGATTAAACCGGAGATGGCCGCATTTTTAGATGTTCGATGGGCGAGGGGGTTTGAACACGCTGCCGCAGAAGTTAAGACAGTTTCTTCTCGATCAACCCGAGACGACCGAAGACCTTCATGTCGTCTCTGTGATCTTGAAGGACGGTCGCGTCTTTGAAGATGTCGCCATCTCGCATTGCTCACTGGTAGCGGCAGTGCGTGGCCATCCCCATGTCCCAT
>QHRO01000278.1:0-601 GCA_003220155.1 Verrucomicrobiota bacterium | reverse complement strand
CAGCCAAAGCCGTTTCAACGGCTTTGGTCATCGCCCTCGCACGCGCAACGGCACTCGATGGACATCGCACAATCAAAGAGTAAGCCGTTAAAACGGCTTGTGCCATTTCTCGCGGAGAATCACCGGCCTAAAGGCCGGTGTTAATAAAAGGGCGATCGGTTCATGAGTTCGAACCGGGGTAACGCGCGGTCTAAAAAGGGCGTGATCGAATCAGTTTGAGATGGATTTGCTGTCGCGCCAACTCGCACGAAACTCGGAAAATGCTTTTCCCTTTTCGCAAGAATCATGCGCTGTTGCTTGGCCTCATTGCTGTAGTCGGGCCGACTTTCAGCGTTTTCGGCCAGCTGGCACAGCCGGGAGACAGCCCCACTCCGTCGGCCAGTCCGGGTGCGACGCCGATTGTCTTCGCGGAGAAAACGCTGGTCGATTTGAAACAACTCCGACAAGCGGCGTTGGCGAGCGATTACGCGTTCAAACAAGTTGCATATCTGGCGAACAACATCGGGCCGCGACTGACGGGCTCGGCTCAGGCGGCGAAGGCGGTCGAATACGTGGCCGGCGAAATGAAAGCGCTTGGCTGCGAGGTGCAGCTGGAAAAAGT
>QHRO01000277.1 GCA_003220155.1 Verrucomicrobiota bacterium | reverse complement strand
CCCGGAGCCTTCTATGCCTGCCGCGCCGTAGTATTCGCGAAGGCGGTCGCTCATCCCATTCGCTCCGTTCGCCGACATCACTTCGGATCTGAGGCGGTAGGGCGCTGGCACATGGCGGAGTTCGCAGGGCTGGTGCAGATTGAGCCATGTCGATGCCAATTCAGAGTCTTCATATTGGGATGGAAGTGCGGCACCCGCAATACGGCGTCGGAGTGGTGAAAGCACTCAGCGAGCTCACCGCTGATATCTCCTTCGATGATACGCGCCGGACGATCGCTCCCGCGTCGAGCGAACTCACGCCGGCAGAACCCACGGCAGCAGTGTCGGAGCTGCAGGTGCCGCTGACCAATTTCATCCGCGAAACTGCGCACGCGGTGGTGGACGCGCTCGGGCTGGAGAAAGATGAGACGATCGTGCATGGCATAGCGAATCGGTGGCAAAACGGGACGCTTGTGCTGCGTCCGGCGGATGCGTCAGTGCAGGCGAAGGAAGTGCCGCTGGAGACGTTCTTTCACAAGATCGTTATGATCCGCAATAACCTGCGCGTGCTCGAGCAGAAGGTAAACGCGAGCGATAAACTGAATGATGCAGATAAGTTCGAGCTCCAGCAATATATCACTCGCTGCTATGGCTCGCTGACCACGTTCAATATTCTGTTCAAGAAGAAAGAGGATCAATTTTCCTCCGGCTCCTAGCCAGCGTAGCAGCTCGCGCGCGCTAGACCTTCATGGCAAATTGTGGCTCGCAGTGGGGCAAAGCATCATAGATGTATATACACGCATGATGATTGGAAACAGGCGCTGGAAAAGTCGACGCCGAGACAGCAACCAGCGAGCGAAACCTTTCCAGACAACCAACCCTCCCGAAATTCGTGTTTGTTCGCGCCAGCTGAATCCTATCTAATCCAAAGCGATGGAACCAGGTGAAGCCCTGACGACCGCCGCTCAAATTGCGGTGGCGCTGGCCGGATTTGCCGGAGTCGTCGTGGCGTTTCGCAGCAAGTCGCTGCACGAGTGGTCGCCGAGGGAACAGTTTCGCTTGTGGCTCTTGCTCGGCAATGCCCTCGTCCCCCTTTTCGATTGTTTGCTCGGCATGCTCTTGCTTGCGATCAACCCAACGCCGCTTTCCATCTGGCACTGGTGCAGCGGGTTCTCGCTCCTTTTGAGTTTTCCTTTTGGTCTTTCGAGCTGGCGACGCCTATCAAAACTAGGGTCGACGGTAATCAAGAATATGGGAGCCTATCGCTATCTTTTTTATATGCTTGGCATCCTGGGCACAGCGATGGTTCTCTCGCAGTTTTACAATGCTCTGGTCTCGGGCGTTTTCTGGCTCTTTTATGTCGCCATCATTTTTCCGCTGGCCATCGGCACTTTGCAATTTGCTCTAATGATTCTTCTACCGCCGCGCCCGAGCGAGACTTAGAGCGAGCAAAGCCCGCGGTTATCAGCTAAAAGCCAGGAGCGGAGAGCTCGCCACGGCGAGTCCGTCCGAACGACGGACAGGGAGCGGGAAGCCAACGCTTGAAACGCTCAGACGCTAAGACGCTGAAATAGACGAGGGAAAGCCGCGAAGTTATCAGTTATCTGTTAATAGTTAACTAGGCAGAAGCCAGAAATCAGAAGTCCGAGGTCAGAGAATAAAGAGAATGGGGGATCAGTTCTCACTTTTTGCACAAAACCTTCTTAATAAAAGAGGCACATCGCTTGATCGATCAGCGGTGCCCCTTTTCGCCTTGTTATACGAAAACTTTTGTGGCGTAATACGAACCTTCATCTAAGACGAGTTAGACCTAAAGATTATATATGAGCTATGCTGGTATCGTCGTCGCATTGGCGATCTACGGCAGCGCGGCAACTGCTTTTGGCTCGGATGATCTCACGAGCTTGAAAGGCTTCGAGCAGGCATTTCGACGTGCCCATGACTCGCATCAGCCGGCTGAAATGGAACGCCTGGTTTGTTGGGACGGCACTACATCCAAAATGAGAAAGGACATGCGAGAGGCTTTGCGCGAGAGTATCCGGTACCCCATTGATGCGATCGCGATCTATCCGTATGCGATAGAAGCGAGGGTAAATGGGCCTCTTAAACACCCGAATATTAAGCCGGCGTCGGTTTTCAATGTTCGATACTTTTCAGGCAAGGAGGAAGGTCATCGGATGATCGTCGAAACACGCTACATAATCGGCAAGAAGGACGGCAGATTTCAATTCGTAGTTGGGAGCCGACGGCCTTTATCTTTCACGCACCTTGAGTAGAGCGATGAAGGGTCCACCAAGCGATGCCAGCGAAGCGCGCGCCCGCTCCGATGCGTAACTGCCGTGTAGCAGCTCGTCCAGCTTGCAGCCACGCACGCTCTCGGGCGCGGTCGCTGATCTTGTGACTCGTTAGGCTAATAATTGCGCCATATTCCTCGCAATGCGCGCCTGGAAAGGAGAATTGGGGTCAAGTCTAAAGGGCCTGTTGCCCAAATGGCACGGACCATTTCAGGCGCGATTAACCCCCTCTGTCATTCCGAGCAAAGTCGAGGAATCTCTCATTTTAACAATTACTAGCAGTAAGAGATGTCTCGACTGCGCCCGACATGACAAGAAGCCCATTTGGGCAACACTCCCTAAATTCTTTGACACTTCTACGCCTTTCTTGGCTCAAAGACGAAATCCGTTTCTAAAAAACTGAAACGCTGAAAAGCTGAAAAGATCCAGACATCATCGCCGCCGAAATAGGGCAGGAGTGAGAGAGCGCGGGGAGCAAACGAGTTTCAAATTGCGTCTGATTTGAAGAAGTAGAGGCATGATCCCGAAGACGACGCCGGAACGACTGACTTTTTCTCCGATCCGATATTTGCGGTGCTGATCACGGTGCTTGTTTTGGAACTGCGTCCGCCGGAGCGTCCCGTATTCGAAGCTCTCCTGGAGCGGTGGCCTACATGGTTAAGCTATGCGGTTAGTTACATGTTCACTTCCAATAGGCGCCGCTGAGTCTGACAAACCACGGTGTCGCGGCACGGCAAAATCGGTTTCGGTCGAAATAGTCGCTTCGCCTGCGCTTTGCAGCAACGCCTGCTCGACCGCCCGCCAGGCTAGCATGGCGCACTTGACCCGCTGAGGAAATTTTCGCACGCCCTGCATCATTCGAAGATCGCCCAACGTCCGCGGCGCCTCGGCCGTTTCGTCCGTCACCAAATCGTGAAAGGCGCGCAGCATCCCCTCTGCTTCCGCGCGGCTTTTCCCTTTCAATTTCATCGTCATCAATGAGGCGGATGCCTGACTGATCGCGCAGCCGTGTCCGGTGAATTTGATCTCCTGCAATTCGCCGTCCGGCCCGAATTTTACGCCGAGATGAATCTCATCGCCGCACGCGGGGTTATCGCCATGAACCCGCACCGCTGCGTCAGCCAGATCGCCGAAATTCCGCGGGCGCCGCGAATGATCGAGAATGACCTCCTGATAAAGCTCTTCTAGTTCCAAGCTCATGTAAAGAAACGCGCGGCGGCACGGAGAATTTCGATCATGCGATCGATCTCATCGATCGTGTTGTAGAAGTAGAAGCTGGCGCGAGTGGTCCCCGGCAAACCGAATCTTCGCATGAGCGGTTGATTGCAATGATGCCCGCCACGCAGCGCCAGGCCGTGCTGGTCCGCGAACGTGGTCAGATCGTGCGGATGCGCCGAGTCCATCACGAAACCAACCAGGGCACCGCGCTGTCCAGATGGTCCAAGCACGCGCATCCCGGGCAATTCTGCCAGACGTTCCATCGCGTATTCGGCCAGCCGTCCGTCGTGTTCAAAAATCGCCGCGCGTCCGATTCCTTCGATGTACTCGATGGCTGCGCCGAGGCCAATCGCACCGGCGATGTTCGGGGTGCCGGCTTCGAATCGGTGCGGCGCTCTCTTGAACACGCTTTTTTCCAGGGTAACGCTGACGATCATCTCGCCGCCACCGTGCCACGGCGGCATCGCATCAAGCAACTCCGCCCGTCCGTA
>QHRO01000276.1 GCA_003220155.1 Verrucomicrobiota bacterium | reverse complement strand
AAAACGCTCCAGCTTGAGATTGACGGTCCGGGTCAGGTGTTGTTCTGCCACAGTACGCCGCGCAGCGAAACAGAGGTCTTCACCCGGTTGACGGCTGAAGGCCGCCTCCTGCCGCTCTTTGAACCACTCCAGGTTTCGATGCTCGTCTGCGGCCATACCCATATGCAGTTCGACCGAATGATTGGAGGAACTCGAGTGGTCAATGCTGGCAGCGTCGGGATGCCATTTGGAGAACCGGGCGCGTATTGGCTATTACTCGGACCCGATATTCGACTGCGCCGGACACTTTACGATTTTACCCAAGCCGCCGAACGCATTCGGGGCACGGAGTATCCCCAGGCGGAGGAGTTTGCCGTGCAGAGCGTGCTGACACCGCCCTCGGAAGAAAAAATGCTTGAAGCCTTTACGCCAGTTGAATTGACACCGTAAGGGCCGGTGTGAAACACACGACAACGTGACTACTCGCCATAGACCACGAGCCACGCTCGCCTCCCGCCCGCCTAAGGCGGGCGGCTTAGCTCCGTCTCGTTAGGCCAATGAGGCCGCTCGTGTTTTTGGCAGCGTGACCCCAACTGATTCTCGCGAATGATGGATCCCCAATCAGAAGTGCTCCTGCTCGCGGAACCATTTGAGTGCGCTCTGCAGGTCAGCACGATTTACTTCGTGACCGCCCCTGAATCGACTCAATCGGACGTTCTGAAAACCGGTGCGGCCAGTGAACCTTTGACCTGCCGCTCCTGCGCCGGGGTTGCGATACGATCGTTAATTCCGCTGCTGATCCAAATCGGCAGACGCAGAAATTCAGAAGGCGCGGGGTTGGTTTTCAGCGCCTCGGGCATTTTTCTTCGTTAATTCCGCTGAGGAAAAACCCGCGTATGTTCAAGGAGTGCGTCTGGGCCAGGATCGCTCCAAGCCATTGCGCGCACTTCGCGCCGCCCGAGATGCCAGCAACAGAGTCGTTCCGAGGGCGGACCGTTGCATCGGTGGCGAGCACGATGCAGCCTTCCGCTGCGGCCGCGGCGCGATACCACGGCGCATCCGAAGGACCTGTGTGTCCGGGATCCTTGGTCGCGGTTACGATAAGAATTGGCCAAACTCGGCGAGGGTCGAAGTTCGGTGGCAGGAGCAAAAAGAGACGACCTGTGGTTGGAACGGGATTGCCGTCCTGCGTCGCATATTGTTGGTAATACTTGGGAACCGGAAAGCGCACGTCCAGAGTTCCGGATTTGCCGGGCTTTGCGGCAAAATGGCCGCCGTGCTTTCAAGGCTTAGAATCGATGCCGTCGCCACTGGCAGCAGGATTCTGAGCGCCACGCGAGCAACTTCGCGCTGCTCGCCAATAATGGCAACGTTCGAACGACCAATGGAACGACAATGGGGCGCGACATTGGGGGGCAAGTCTAAGTTCCTTAACAGATGAAGTGAGAAGACAACGGAGGTCGCACCTTAGCATGTTAACATTTATTAGGCCGGTGTTGACCTAATTGTCGTTAGGAAGATACTTGGGTGCGCGCGACTAGCACGCGCATGCCGTCGATCTGAGAAACGACAATTGGCGTTTCGGCGGAAATAAATTCGCCCTCGGTGATGACGTCGATGATCTGATCACCGAATCTCCCTTTTCCGCTCGGACGTAGTGTTGTCATTGCCAGGCCTTGCGTCCCCGGTGCAATGGGTCGGCTGGTGACGAATTCTCGCGGCGCGCTAAAGGACGGTCCGGAAGGATTCGCGGCCATTAGCGCGAAACGGCGATAGAAACTGGTGCGCGGCAGATAACGCGCGAGCAACGCGATCACGATCATCGAGGCGATGATTGCGATCGACAGGTTCAGCATCGGGACGAGCAACATTTTGGTCGAGGGAACGAGCGGCTGATCGGGATAGCGATCGATCATGGCCCAGAATAACGACGCGAGAATAAGGAAAGCGCCAACCACACCAAAGATGATGGTGGAGTGGGCGAAGAAGAGCACTTCGATCAGGACGAGGGTAACGCCGAGCACGAAAAATACGGCTGCTTCCCAACCCGCCAGACCGGCCAAGTAATGGCCGAGAAAAAAGAGGACGAAACAAATTCCCGCCACGACGCCGGGCACGGTTGCACCCGGAATTTTGAACTCGAGATACGCGCAAACAATTCCGAGGAGCAGGAGCAACGGCGCCAGCGCAGTGATCCAAAAAGCGAATTGCTCGAATCCGGTCGGCTGTAATCGAACCAGCTGACCGCCGAGCTTCGCTTTTTTCGCAAGATCATCGATGGACTGCGCGATCCCATCTGCCAGCAAGGGCCGTCCGTTGATCATCTCGCTCGCTTCCTGCGCGTTCAAAGTGAGGAGCGAACCTTTCGCGTGCACGACGCGGTCGCCAATTTTGACTTCTTTTTCCTTGTTCATGAACGCCTCGCCGAGATCGGGATTGTGTCCGTTGCGACTGGCCATGCTGCGGACGAGCGCGGAAAAATAGGAAATGGTTTTGTCGCGTTCCGTTTCGGGCAGGTCTTGTCCAGTGGAAAGAACAGGTGCGGCGGCGCCGATGGCGCTGACCGGCGCCATATAAATATGTTTGGTGGCAAGGGCAATGAGTGCGCCGGCCGATCCGGCGTTCGAATCGATAAAAGTGTAAGTGGGAATAGTAACGCGATTGAGCGCGCCGGTGATTTCCTCGGCCGAATCGAGGCGCCCCCCGTAGGTGTTCATTTCAATCACGATCGCGCTCGCTCCGGCCGATTCTGCTAGCTTGATTCCGCGTCGCAGAAAAAGGTGCAGCGCCGGCGAAACTTCCCCTCGTAGCGGGATGATGACAGTATCGCCTTTACGAATGATTTCGCGCGCCTGCGCGACCGGTACGAGCGTCGCGATGCACAACAGGATCGGCGCGATTTTGCGGAAAATTTGGAAGCCGCTGCTCACGCGCTAAGTTTGCCACGGTAAGCACCCTGGAACGAGCGAAAAATGGCGATCCCGTCTGAAACAATCGAGCAAGTCGCGGCCGCGAACGACATCGTGGAAGTGATCGGAACCTATTTTCCGCTGAAACGGGCGGGTGCAAGTTTTAAGGCGCTCTGTCCATTTCATCAGGAAAAAACACCGTCCTTCACGGTTAGTCCGCAACGCCAGACCTTTCACTGTTTTGGCTGTGGCGCGGGAGGCAGCGTTTTTCGCTTCGTGATGGATTACGAGCATGTCGATTTTCCCGTGGCCGTGCACAAGCTGGCGGCGCGAGTTGGAATCCCGATTGTAGAAGAGCGCCGCAGCGAAGATGAAACGCAGCAGCACGAAGCGCGGCGTTTGTTGCTGCGGCTGCACGCCGAAGCGGCGGAGTGGTTTCATGAAAACCTGCTCAAGCGCGACCTGGGCACGCCCGCGCGCGATTACTTAAGAACACGCGGGATAAGCCGGGAGGTCGCGAAGTCGTGGAAACTCGGTTACGCGCCGGATAGTTGGGACGCGTTTTGTCAGTGGGCGAGCAAAGAAGGCTATCGCCGGCGGGAACTGCTTTCGAGCGGCCTGGTGAAACTGCGTGATGAAGAACGCGGTGATGGCGAATTCTACGATCGCTTTCGCGGTCGCCTGATGTTCCCGATCTGCAACGACGTCGGCGAAGTCATTGCGTTTTCCGGGCGCGTTCTCGCCGCTGATGCGACGGCGGCTAAATACATTAATTCGCCGGAAACGCCGCTCTTTCGAAAAGGTCGCGTCCTTTTCGGACTGCATAAAACGAAACGAGCGCTGATCGATGCCGATTGCGCTGTCGTTTGCGAAGGACAGCTAGATTTAATCACCCTATTTGAGGCGGGAATTCAAAATGTGGTCGCGCCACAGGGAACGGCGTTCACGGAAAACCAGGCGCATGTGCTGAAACGCTTTGTTCGGGAAGTGGTTCTCTGTTTCGATTCTGATACGGCCGGTCAAAAGGCGGCAGAACAGTCCCTCGATGATTTGCTGCGAAAAGATATGACTTGGTACAACGCGTTTGCGCATAATCTCGCTATTCGAATACTCGAACTACCAGCAGGCGAAGATCCCGATTCGTTGGTCAGAAAAGAAGGCAAATCCGCCTTCGAGAAGCGGCTCGCGAACGCGCGCGATTTTTTTGACTACTGGATTGAGCGAGCCGCCTCAAATGCAGATTTAACTTCTCTGCGTGAGAGGATCGCGCTTGCTCGAAGACTAGCAGTTGCGGTTTCGTACATCGGCGATCATTTCGTACGTGGTCAAGTTGCAAGCAAGGTGAGTTCGCGACTTAGTCTGCCCGTTTCGGAG
>QHRO01000275.1 GCA_003220155.1 Verrucomicrobiota bacterium | reverse complement strand
TCGCGACTAACGAATTTTGGATGTTCGCCGGCGACGAGAAGGAGTTGTCGAAAACCCGCAGCCGCCAAATGGCGCGCTTCCTTTACCACTTCGTCGACCGAAAGAGTAACGCGCAGAATTGGATTCTCGCGGGAAAATCCGCAGTAACGGCAATTGTTGATGCATTCATTGGAAAGATAAAGCGGTGCAAAGAGCCGCATGGTTCGGCCAAAATGCTGGCGGGTGAGCGCGCGTGCCCGCCCGGCCAGACGATCAAGCTCGGCATTGGTTTTGGGCGCAATCAGCGCTGAAAACGAGCGAACCGTCTCGCTTTTTTCCAGCGGCAAATTGTCCAGTATCGGTGCGAAAGCCACGATTATACTTTCCATCCTCGCGGCTGCTTCCGCAAACAATGAACGCGTGGCACAGCCATCTTGGCTGTGGGGCGAGTGGGCATCTTGCCCGCCGCCTGCAGAACTTGGTGCCGAACCGCGACCGAGTGCTCAAGGCGTGATCCAAAAGACCCCCGTCACGCGGTCGCATCGGAATGAATCGCGCTTTCAGCGCTGACATTTGGTGTCGTCCGAATTCCTAGGGAGCTGCCGCAAGGCTCACAATGATTGCAGCGGCCTTTGGCGCTAAAAACTGTAGGGCCGTGTGCACCCGCCCTTGCGAAAAGGAAACACCGACAGCACAGGGCGCTGTCGGCGTTCACAATGTTGTTCTTTAACTAAAACGCGAAGGTGACGCCGCTGCGCGCCATGCCAAAGTTGTTGTTGGGGCCATTGACCACATTCCAGCTGAAATCACTCATCCAGCCGATATGCGGGGTGAGACGAATCTCGAGGCCGGTGCCAACCTGGCCGAACGCTCTGGTAACGCTATCGGAGTGAGTAGCGGGAAAACCAACCGTGATCGCCTTGGTCGTTGATGATAACAAGTTGGTGAACGAATCGCGCTCCTCGCCGCCAAAGATCGCGCCGGCACCGACGTAAAGGTAGGGAGATAGACGGCTGCAATGAATTGGATAGCGCAAGGTCAGCGTTCCCTTAACAGCACCGATAACGCGCTCGTCATCGCTGAACACTGGCTGCCCATTAAAATCGAATCCGTCAAACTGCTGCCGGGTCGATTCCGTCGCCCAACCTTCTAGGCCGACACCAAAGTAACGATGGAAGAAATATTTGACGTCGATGCCGCCGCCCCAGGCGTGGTCCGATTCAAAATAACGGTCCTCTTCCCAGTTATTCGCCGTGAATGCGTAGGTCCCCCACAAACTCACGTTCCATTCCGTGTCCCGATACCATTCTGGGCACGGTGGCACCTGCTCGACCTGTTTCATTTCCTTGCCTGAGTAAGTCGCAGTTCCGCCGTACGCGACGGTTATCATCGTTGCGAAGGCACACATCGTAACGGTAAGCTTTTGCATCGTTTCTCCTTTTCAGTTCTCCTTGCCCAAACCAGAAACAGGATCGGGCCATTGTCAATAACGTATTGAGCCGCAGCAGCGGATGTGCCAAAACGACGCGATATCTTATGCTTTCAATTCCGCCCCATTGCTCGCGTCGGTGATGACAAATTTCTCGTGGTGAAAAGTCGGATCGCCCCGGAACATTAATTTACTGGCGTAACGGCGTTCCAGTTCGATCAAAAGCTCCTCATCTTCTTCTTTCAACCGCTTTAGCACATCGGGATTCAAAATCACGCGAAATTCGTGCACCTCTTCCTGATACTTCCGCATCACGGTGTTGAGGGTGCGATGCAATTCCACACTCGTCGTCATGGAGGTTTTGACCACGCCCCGTCCCTGACAATAGGGACAGTTTTCAAAGATCGAATCGCTCAGGCTTTCCTGCGCCCGCTGCCGGGTCATCTCCATCAAACCGAGAGCGGAAATTGGAAGGACGTGGGTTTTGGCTTTGTCGCGCTTCAACCGTTCGCGCATTAGTTGGTAAACCAGTTGCTGGTCCTTGCGGCTCTTCATATCGATAAAATCGCCGATGATTAGTCCCCCGACGTTGCGCAGCCGCAGTTGGCGCGCGATTTCATCGGCCGCTTCCAGATTGGTTTGCAGAATTGTTTTGTCGACATCGCGAGCGCCTTTGTTGCGCCCGGTATTCACGTCGATCGCGACCAGGGCCTCAGTCTCATCAATCACGATGTAGCCGCCGCACTTTAGCCAAACCTGACGATGAAAGGCGTCATCGATTTGTTTTTGCACGCCGAAGGTTTCGAAAATTGGCGATGCGCCATCGTAATAATGCAGCCGGTTGCGGGAACGCCGGGAAATGTCGCCGATGAGCGTGCCCATTCGATCGAGCGCGGTTCGATCATCGCACACCACCTCATCGATTTCCTCGGTGAGAAAGTCGCGCACGGTGCGTTCGATCAGGTCGGGCTCTTCGAAAACGCGGTGGGGCGCGGGATGATTCGCGATTTCCTGCTCGACCTTGCGCCATTGATCGAGGAGGAAGCGCAAATCGCGCACAAAATAGCGGGCGCGTTGGCCTTCACCGACGGTGCGAATAATCACACCGATTCCGTCCGGGATATCCAGCTCGCGCAAAATTTTTCTCAGGCGCTCGCGTTCCTTCGGATCTTCAATCTTGCGCGAGATGCCGCTGCGATCGCTGAATGGCATGAGAACAAGGTAACGCCCGGCGAAACTCAGGTTCGTCGTCACGCGCGGACCCTTGGTTCCGATCGGCCCTTTCGTCACCTGGACGATGACATCCGAACCAACCGGATAAATACTCGGAATATCTTTTGCCGTGATCCGTTTGCGATGCCCGCGCTTACTCGGGCGGTCGATTTCTTCGATGCCACTGTCGAGCGCGGCCGGAATAGCATCCCAGAAATGGAGGAAAGCATTTTTCTCGAAGCCGATGTCGACGAACATCGCCTTCAATCCCATCTCGATATTTTTGACTCTGCCTTTGTAGACCGAGCCAACAATGTTACGCGAAGTATTGCGCTCGACGCTATATTCTTCGAGTCGTCCGTTTTCCAGCAGCGCCACGCGGCGCTCCAGCTTCTCCACGCTGACAATCAGCTTGTTTCCCGTTTTGCGCGAGATTCCCAAAAGTTTTCGAACTTTGTCGATCATAAATAAATTGTTGAATTGCGGATGGAGCGCGCCGTTCGCTTTGTTCCGGTAAAATCTGCATAATCAAAAACCGCGCGTTCGGCGCGACGGCGTTGGTGTTGGGGGTGGGATCGCCGCAGGCGGATTGCGACGACCAAATAGCCGTTGAAAGAATCCTCGCTTCTCCGGCGGTGTCGCCACGGGAAGCGCGCGAGCGACGCGCGTTTGCCGTTTACT
>QHRO01000060.1 GCA_003220155.1 Verrucomicrobiota bacterium | reverse complement strand
GGAATTCGCCAAAGCTATCACCGACGCGGGCGATATTGGTGGCTACTGGATCAATCGTCGTTTCATGTTCATGGGACGCTGGCTGCGGCATGCCTACTATCCCAATTGGAACCTGCGCCTTTTTCGGCACGCGCTCGGCCGTTATGAAAAACTAACCGATGCGCCAATAAACAGCGGCGACAACGAAGTCCATGAGCACGTTCTTGTGAACGGACGCACCGCCAAATTACAAGTTGAGATCGATCATTATGCTTTCCCTTCAATCGATGTTTTCGTTGAAAAACATAATCGTTATTCCAATTGGGAAGCGCGAGTGGCCGCCGAGACCCTTCTTGATTCCAGCTCAGCGAAAATTGGCAGCCAGGCGGTCAATCGGCGCCGAAAACTGAAAACCCTTTCGCAGCGCCTGCCGTTTCGTCCATTGCTGCGATTTCTCTACGTTTACGTCTGGCAAAAGGGTTTTTTGGATGGCGCGGAAGGCTATTACTTTGCGCGGTTGCACGGATTCTATGAATTCCTTTCGGTCGCAAAAATGCGCGAACTGCTAAAGGCACGAGAGCGTCACTGATCGTCATCCCGACGCATTACCTTAAAGCTTGCGCCACGGGATTCCTCGACTCCGCTCGGGATGACGGCATGACGGTCAGTACGCCGTTTGCGGCGGCAGGAATAGTTGCGCAACCGTGCGCAAAATAATGCCGATCTCCAGCGAAAGGTTCCAGTTCTCCAAGTACTCCAGATCGCAAGCGACGCGATTCTGAATGTCGGAATTATTTCGCGCTTCGCCGCGAAAACCGCGCACCTGAGCCAACCCGGTAATTCCTGGCTTCACAAAAGCGCGGACATGGTAGCCCGCCATTAACTTTGCAAATTCGGCGTTGTGCTCGAGTAAGTGTGGACGCGGACCGACGATGCTCATTTCGCCGCGCAGCACATTCCAGAACTGCGGAATTTCATCGATACTAAACTTCCGGAAGAATCGGCCGAGCGGATAAACGCGAGCGTCGCCCCCGCTCGCCTGGTGCGCGATCCGATCGTCGTCCGGACGCATCGTGCGAAATTTATAAATGGTAAATCGACGATTTTGAATTCCAGCGCGCACTTGCCTATGGAAGAGCGGGCCGGGCGATTGCAGGCGTTGCGTGATCCAGATGATGATCGCCGCCACTGGAAACACCACAATCAGGACAAAAACTGAAACGACGATATCGATGGCGCGCTTAACGAAGCGATTGAGTGGATTCTCCAACGGTTCTTCGCGCAAGGCCATGAAACGAAATCCGCCGTCCTCGAAGTGGACCACGGGATGACGCAGTGTCTCTTCCAGATCGCTGAGGATGATCAGACGCACTCCGAGTTCGTCGCATGCATCGATGATTGCGCGATCGGATTCGGTTCGGGGAAATTCCAAAAGGATGGCTTGCGTGGCGCCGCAATCGCGCACGATACGATCGAAATCTTCGGGCTGGCCAAGAATTGGAAGATCGCTCGCTTGCTCGACGGTTGATGGGCAAATAAGGCCAGCCGTGTGCAAGCCGATCTCGGACTTTTGTTGCAGCCAGTTATGCAATTGCCCTGCTCGTGCCGGCGAACCGACCAGCAATGTTTTTTCCGCGCGAATTCCCTTAAAAAAGCGGCGGGCCAGAAAGGGTGGCAGATAGTGATGTGAAAAAAGTAACGCCAGGTAAAAACAAGGCACGAAATTGAAAAGAAAGACTCGCGAGATAAAACCGTCCTTGGTCGCGATCAGGTAAATGACAAGCGTCCCAATACTGACGATGGCTTGCTGTAGACTGACACGATGTTCCCGCAGGAGATCGGTTTGCAGCGGGTAATCGCGCGAGCTGTCTCGCCCCAGATATTCCAGGGTCAACCCCAGCACGAGCAATACACAATAGATGCTGTAGCGACGCCAGGTCAGTTCTCCACTTGGGGAATAAAACTTCACCATCACCCAGACCCCGAGCCAGAAGAGTCCGGCTGTAATCCAAATCTGGCAGATTAATAAAAGTCGCCGAAGACCCTCGGAACGCTGGGTGAGCATCACTTAAACCGCCTTACGTGGCGTGAGACTACGCGATGGCCGTTCCGCTTCAACTCATGCTACACTTCGCGCAATCGCAATAGAACTAAGAAGAGGATGGAAGAGACGACTGTCAGCTACGCCATTCATCATCCCGTGCCGGCGCAATGGGCGCGCAGTTTTTTCCTCGCGTTGCTGCCGGTTCTTGCGGTTTTTCTCGGCGGCGCGACCAGCAAATGGGCCGAGGGGATCATCGTCGCTTTCTTTGGCGCGTTCCTGGTTTTCCAGCCACCACGCCGCTCTCTCGGCTGGAAGATTAATGCCACGTTTTTAGCGTTTGCCCTCTGCGCGCTCGTCAGCTTTTTACCGCAGACCTGGTTCTTCACTCCAGATTGGCGGACAGCACTCACGAACGATTTCGGAATCGCCTTGCCCGCTGCTATAACCCCCCAGCCCTGGTTGACCGCTGGTTGTTTCGCCAGTCTTGTCGCCGGTCTGTGCTGGCTTTACCGCGTCTCGGCTCAGGAACTGGAATTGCGCGTGGCCCGTTTTCAATTGCAACTTTTCGCTTCCGGTATCGTCGCGATCGCCGCACTCAGCATTCTGCTTTACGTTACCCATCATTCGATTCCTTCCTGGAACAACCCGCGCAATTTCGGCCCTTTCCTCAATCGCAATCAAACCGCCGATCTTTTCGGAGTGACTTCCGTCCTGATTCTGGCCTCGGCCCAGGACGACATTCGGCACGGCCGCAAACGCTGGATCCTCTGGGCGATCGCTCTGATCATCGTCATCACGGCCATTTGCCTCAATTTTTCCCGCGCGGGCATCGTTATTCTCGTGGCGGCGAGCGCAATCTGGATTGCGACCGTCGCGCTCCGGCTTGATGCCCCCACGCGCGCTGGCGCCGCCTGCCGAATCTCGCTAGCGGTTTCCTTTCTCCTTCTTCTCGTTAGCGCACTTCTGGTTGCCGGCGGTGAAACGGTGGCACGCTTTCATCTCGAGAAATTCGCCGGGACCGATATTTCATCGGACTTTCGCTGGTCAATTTTCCGCGACACCTGGCAATTGATCCGCTCGTCGCCCTGGGTGGGAGTTGGTCTTGGTAATTTCGAATCCATTTTTGCCATCTTTCGCGATGCTTCTCGTGGCACCACCCGCTCCCTTCATCCTGAAAGCGATTGGCTGTGGGTTTGGTCGGAGCTCGGTTGGGTCGCCGTGCCGCTCATTCTCCTCGGCGCGGTATTGCTCGTCTGGCGCGTCGCTCCGTTACAAGTCGGCACCAACCAGCGTTTCCGCCTCGCCGCCTTGATTAGTGCGCTCATGTTTGCCTTGCACGGGCTCGTTGATGTCTCGGGTCATCGCGTCGGTACCGCTTATTCCGCGATGTTCCTGCTCGGTCTTTCACTGCATCGGCCCACGCAATTGCAGATGTCGAAAACAATCTCATGGATTTTTCGGATTCTCGGCGTCGCATTTCTCGTGATTGGCCTTTCCTGGACAATTGCCTGGCGCTCGATGGCGATGTTGCCCGGCGCGGTCGGAGTCGGCAACGCCAAGCAGCTCGCCGTTGTCGCCAGTCGCGGGCATAATTTTGGCGAGGCGATCAATCTGACTAACCGCGCATTGAATTGGGCGCCGCTCGATTGGGAACTTTATTATTTGCGCGCTACCGCGGAGATCGGACAACGTGAACCGGCGCAGAAGGCGCTGGATGATTTTCGGCGTGCCCGCTTTCTCGAACCGAATTCGGAGTCGGTGCCGTTGCAGGAAGGTTTCGTTTGGCTGCGAGTGCGGCCGGACCTTGCTCTGGTGGCATGGCGTGAGGCTTTGCGTCGCGCGGGACCAGAACGCAAGGACGTCTTCCGCACGATTATGTTTACCGCCAAGCTACGCGATCCGGCGGCGCGCCAGATTATCAGGCAGCTTGCTTTCAGTGAACATGATCTGGCCCTCGTCTATTTTGCGCAGCTGAACGCCGAAGAATTTCAGCCCGCCTTCAGCAAGTTTTTCGATGCCGATCCGGACTTGGTCGCGATGAAGCCGGAAGAAAAACGCGAGCTTTTTCAACTTTGGGACAGCCGCGGTGACATCAACGTGCTTATCGCTGCGGTCAACAAGCATCCCGATTGGTTGCAATTCACCTGGCGGACTGTCGCGAAATATCGCGGCAGCTCCGGCGATTTCCGTGGGGCCTGCGAACTGATGCAAAAATTTGATAGCAAGGTTGTTTTCCCACCGGAAGAAAGAGGCCAGTCCATCGAACAATTGCGGGAACGAGTTTACCGCGACACAAACAATTTTTCTGCGGCCTATACCCTCTATCGCCAGCAAATGAATCGGGGCTCGATCGACGACGCGCTCGGCACCATTCGACATTTTACCGTGACCAGAAAGCCACCAGCTTATTTCTATTTGCTGGAGGCCCAGGCTTGGGCGGCGAAAAATAACTGGGAACGTTCTTGGAACGCATGGACCAAGTTCGAGGAAGCAAGGCAGAAGTAATTCTCAATCGCCAGGTGAAACCTGTCAGCCCGAGCGAAAAACGCCAGTCCGGCTCGGCCGAGGGATCCCGTTGCGCGGACTTTAAGGTAACGCTGCGGGCATAGTGATTCTATCCTCGGTGCCCTCCGTCGCCTTCTAATGTCCCGCGGTCGAAGAAACTGAAATCGAGTAAGTGATGAAACCGCAAATGGCGGTCATCACTACAATTGCGACGATGAAAACGACGTCGGCGGCGCGCTCAATGTTATGCATGCGGCGAAGATTGCGGGCCCGTAGCGCCGCATAGGAAAGAAGACAGGAAGTGAGGAATAGAAGCGCGTCACTGGCGAGGAGGTCGTCAGCCAGGGTATCGGCTTTGCCTAGGGTGATAACGACGCGAATCAATCCTATCACTGTCAGGCAAACACCAACCATCGCCGATGATACTGTGAAAATGTGAATGCAGATGTCTTCTTCCAGCTTTGTTTTGTTATTGCCGTCTGAGCCCATTCCAGCTTCGACAGCTAAGTTCGCTCGGCGTTCGCTGAAAAAATTGCCCCTTGTAGGGGTTCACCGACTGATCAATGAATTGTCTGACTCCAATAGCGTTCCTCGCAGAAAGAACCATCCACGAATCGTTAGGCATCGCTCATAACTCGGTCTTCCCGAGCGAGAGCAGAGGGATCCCGTTGCGAGAGCTTTAAGGTGATTTTAACGGGATCCCTCGATTAGGCTCGGGATGACCGAAGTATGTGACCTATTTTGCCAGCGCGGCTTGGGCAGCGGCGAGTCGCGCGATTGGAACACGGAATGGACTGCAACTGACGTAGTCCAGCCCCAAGCGGTGACAGAATTTCACGGAATCGGGATCACCGCCGTGTTCCCCGCAGATGCCGAGCTTGATCTTCGGTCGCGTCTTGCGCCCTTTCTCGATCGCGATCTGCATCAACTGGCCGACGCCCTCTTGATCGATGGTGGCAAATGGATTGCGTTTCACAATTTCCAGCTCGGCGTAATGCGGCAGGAATGATCCGCTGTCATCACGGCTCATGCCAAGCGCAGTTTGGGTAAGATCATTTGTGCCGAAGCTGAAGAACTCTGCCGTTTCCGCGATCTCGTCTGCGGTCAACGCACCGCGCGGCACTTCAATCATTGTCCCGACCAAATAATTGAATTTCACTTTTTTCGCCGCTTGCACTTCCTGTGCGACGCGATGCACGATCTCCACCTGCAATTCGAGCTCTCTCTTAAAACCGACCAGCGGGATCATTACTTCCGGATGCACCTTGGTTCCGCTCTTGTGCACTTCCGCCGCGGCTTCGAAAATCGCGCGTGCCTGCATCTCCGTCACTTCGGGGAATGAGATTCCGAGGCGGCATCCGCGATGGCCCAGCATCGGATTTTGTTCGTGCAATTCATGGACACGTCGCGCGATCTCTTCTTGGCTGACACCGATTTTCTCCGCCAGCGCGCTTTGAGCGGCGTGATCTTGTGGGAGAAATTCGTGCAGTGGCGGATCAAGCAAACGAATCGTTGCCGGCTTTCCTTTGAGCGCTTTGAAAATTCCAACGAAATCGCCTTTCTGATACGGTAGCAGTTTGGCGAGCGCTTTTTGTCGATCGTCCGCTTTACGCGCCAAAATCATTTCCCGCATGGCATCGATGCGGTCGCCCTCGAAAAACATGTGTTCCGTGCGGCAAAGCCCGATGCCACTGGCACCAAAGGCGACCGCGTTTTCCACCTGCTCCGGCGTATCCGCGTTGGTGCGAACACTCATGCGCGTGACTTTCGCGCACCAATCCATAAGCTGATTGAAGTTGCGGTAAGTCTCGCTCCTCTGCGCGATTTTGTCGCCATAAAGCAAGCCCTGAATGATTTCCGAAGGAGCGTTGCGCAATTGGTCCGCGTAAACAGTGCCGCTCGTCCCATCAATCGAAAGATAGTCTGCGCCTTCGCGAAAAATCGCGCCGTTCACCGACATTGTTTTCGCGCGATAATCGATGTTCAGGGCCGATGCGCCGCAAATGCACACCTTGCCCATTTGCCGCGCGACCAAAGCGGCGTGGGAACTGACACCGCCACGCGCGGTCAGGATTCCTTCCGCCGCGATCATGCCGCGCAAATCCTCCGGTGACGTCTCGACCCGTACCAGCAACACTTTCTCGCCTTTGTGCGCTGCCGCAGCGGCGCGATCGGCGTTAAAATAAACTCTGCCAGTGGCTGCGCCCGGCCCCGCCGGAAGCCCACTCGCAATCGCCTTCGCACTCTTCAGCGCAGCGCGGTCGAACACCGGCGCCAGAACCTGATCGAGCTGATCGGCCGGCACGCGGGTGATCGCGGTTTTCCATTCGATTAATTTTTCGCGCACCATGTCGCAGGCAAATTTCACTGCCGCCACCCCGGTGCGTTTTCCGTTCCGCGTTTGCAGCATGAAAACCTTGCCGTCCTGTATGGTAAATTCGAAGTCCTGCACATCTTTGAAATGCGCCTCGAGGACGTGGCGAATCCGCTCGAGCTCAACCAGCGCTTTGGGCAAATGCTTTTTTAGGTCCGCAACTGGCTCCGGAGTGCGTACTCCGCCCACCACATCCTCGCCTTGGGCGTTGATGAGAAATTCGCCATAAAAAACTTTCTCACCGGTGGCGGGATCGCGGGTGAAAGCCACGCCCGAGCCGGAATTGACGCCGGTATTGCCGAAAACCATCGCCTGCACATTCACGGCGGTGCCCCATTCCTGGGGAATGTTGTATTTCCGGCGGTAAACGATGGCGCGATCGTTCATCCACGAACCGAACACGGCGCCGATCGATCCCTGCAGCTGCGCCCAGGGGTCGTTGGGAAATTGTTTGCCGGTGCGTTCTTTGACCAAATTTTTGAAACGCGCGACGATCTCTTTCAAATCGGCCACACTCAATTTGGTATCGTCGATGTCCTTGTGATGCCGCTCGTGCTTGAGCTCATGGATCACGGTCTCGAACGGCTCGTGGTCTTCTTCTGGGCGCTTTTGCACGCCCATCACCACGTCGCCGTACATTTGGATAAATCGGCGATAACAATCCCAGGCGAAGCGCTCGTTTTTCGTTGCTTTCGCTACCGCCAGCACGGTCTCGTCGTTGAGTCCGAGATTGAGAATCGTGTCCATCATTCCCGGCATGGAATCGCGCGCCCCTGATCGCACCGCCACCAGCAACGGCATGGCTTTGGTGTCGCCGAAGGTCGTGCCCATGATTCGCTCCATCCGGCGAATCCCTTCTTCCACTTCCGCCTGCATTGTCCGGGGATAACTGCGATTGTGGGCGTAAAAGTAAGTGCAAATTTCGGTCGAAATCGTGAAACCTGGTGGTACCGGCAGAGCGATCCGTGTCATCTCGGCCAGGTTCGCCCCCTTGCCGCCAAGCAGGGGTTTCATCTTTCCATTCCCGTCGGCTTTACCCTCGCCGAAGTAATAAACAAATTTGGCGGCTTTGTGTTTGGCAGCCGGTTTTCTTTTGGTGCGCCGACCGGAGGCCGGCTTAGTCGCGGCGCGACGTGAAGCAGAGGATTTTCGAGCCATGAATGAAGAGATCGGTGATCGAGCGCGGCAAAGTAATTCCCCGACTCGACGTGTCAACGCACACAGGCGCTGAACGCGGTGCGTTAGCTCGAATCGTAAGGAATCTTATGCCGGAGCGTGCTCAGTTGCGCCGAGCACGTCCTCGATAGCGGCGGTGAACTCGTTCGTCCCGGTGCTCGGGACGATGATGGTGTTGCGCCGGCCATGGGCTTCCTCGGTAATGCGAAGAAATCTTCCCCGATCGTTCTCGCGGAATTCCACATAGAAGTGCTTCCGCTCGATCTGGACCTCCTTCGCTTCGATAATATGATCCATGTCGGGCCGGAGTGTGGCAGGACGCCGGTCGTTGGGGAAGGAAAAAATTTGCCTAAATTTCACACCCCAAATGGATAACATTTGGCCTCGCGGCCAATTATTTTTGGCGTTTGCGGTGAGGGCGATTCTGACCTGGGCGTAAATCAGCGATCGCAAAATCAATTTGTCGCTTAAATTGGTCCACCCGGGCGACATGCACGCGTAATCTGTTGCCCACCGCGAAGCTGCGGCGTCTTTGGCGGCCGATAAACCGGCGTTGGGCCGTCGAAAAAATGTAGAAATCGTCCGCTAACGTCGAGACATGGACCAACCCGGTGAGCAAAATCTCCGGCAGTTCGACCAAAATCCCGTAATTACGCACGTCGATTACCACCGCGTCGAAGATCTGCGGATTGCGTGCCTCCAGTTGTGATTCGAAGAATTCCAGCTTCTTCATTTTGACGGCATCAATTTCTGCCTCAGCAGCGTTGCGTTCGGTGGCGGAAATGTGATCGGCGATAGCCGACAGCTGGGGCATCGCTCGCGAACTTCGGCGCGGCAGATCGCGCTCGGCCAGTGCGCGATGCACCTCGAGATCGGCATAACGCCGGATTGGACTGGTGAAATGGGTATAATTCGTTTTCGCGAGGCCATAATGACCCAAAGGCGTCGTGGTGTAGCGTGCCCGCTTCAAACTCTTGAGAAGCGCGATCTTGAGCGGATGTTCTTCGGCCGTTCCCCCAATGGCAGCCAATAATTTCTGCATCTCGCCGCGATGCGTCAGATCGCCCACTCGAATTCCATGTGCCAGAACGAACTCGCGGAATTCGCCTAGTCGCTCCGCCTCCGGATTTTCGTGCACGCGATAGATTGTTGGAATCCCGCGGTTTTTCAGCTCACGCGCCACCGCCTCGTTCGCGGCCAGCATGAATTCCTCGATCAATTGGTGCGATTCATCATTCTCAACTCGCTCAAATCGAATCGGTTTCCCTTTTTTATCGACCACGACCTTTACCTCCGGCATGTCGAGATCGAGTGAGCCGTGCTCAAAACGCTTCTTCCGCAGCAACGCCGCCAATTTCCACGCGGTTTGCAAACGCTCGCCCAGTTCATCGCGGGCCGGATTTTTTAAAATCGCGAACGCTTTCTTATAAGTAAGGCGGTGCACGCTGCGGATCACGGTTCGGGCAAAACGGCTCTGCCGCATTCGCCCGTTGCGATCGAATTGCAGGAAAACCGAGTGGGTCAGCCGATCCACGTGCGGATTCAAGCTGCAAACGCCGTTGCTCAACCGTTCGGGCAACATCGGAATGACACGGTCCGGCAGATAAACGCTGTTGCCACGACGCTGCGCTTCGCGATCGAGCCCGCTGCCGGGCCGCACATACGCGCTTACGTCCGCAATGTGCACTCCAAGTTGCCAGCCGCCTTTGATGTCTTCGACGTGAATGGCGTCGTCAAAATCGCGCGCATCGTCTGGATCAATGGTGACAATAAATTGGCCGCGTAAATCCTCGCGACCGTCGATGGCATGGGCGGTCACTGTTTCGGGAATTGCGGATGCTTCCTCGAGAACGGCGTGCGGAAACTCGACCGGCAGGTGGTACTTCCGGACGATGGAGAGGATGTCCACCCCCGGCGCAGCGCGCGGCCCCAGTAGCTCGATGATTTTTCCTTCCGGATTGACGTGACGCGATTCCCAGGCCTCGAGGCGGACCACAACTTTGTCGCTGAGCCGTGGCTGACGGCCATTAATTGACGATGGCCGCACATAAATGTTGTGAACGAGCCGCGGATCGTCCGGCACGACGTAGAAGAAATTGCGCGTCTGTTGCAACGTTCCGACGATCGTCTCGTTCGCGCGTTTCAGAATCCGGATGACGCGACCCTCCGCGCGCGGCGTGCGTGCCCGCGAAACTTGCGCGCCGCGAATGATGCGGGCGACCACGCGATCACCGTGCATGGCAGTGCCGGTGTTTTCCGCCGCAATAAAGAGATCGGACTGTCCTGGTTTTTCGTTGGTCAAAAAGGCGTAGCCGGCCTCATGCACGCTCAACGTTCCGGTGACGAGATCGGCTGCGTCGGGCAGGACGTACCGATTTTTTCGAATGCGCGCGATTTCGCCTTCCTGTTCGAGATCACGGAGAGCGCGGCGCACTTCGTTCCGTCGCGCTGCGCCGTAACCAAGCGCAGAGGCGATTTCGATTTTATCCAGTGGCCGATACTTCGGCTCCTGAACGAGTCGCAAAATCTCCGCGCGCAAATCGTGATTCGTTGTCTTCTTTTTGCCTGCCATGGCGACGCAACGTTGCTTTGTTCCCCGTTAGTCTTCCAGTGCGATCTTTCACGAAAGTTAGGCTTCCGGCCTGACTTGGCCGACATGCTTCCAGCTTGTCGAACGGGTTGCCCCGGACTCGCCGCGGCGAGTCCCTCCGATGATGCCGGCGCGGCGAGGCTTGTGTTTGCTTGCTTGACGGCATCCGGGCGCGGCCAAAGTTTGATGAATGAAACCGATATGGTTCGCTCTCGCGATTTTCCTTGGAGTGACTCTTAATATGAACGCTGCTACTTCGATCTCGATCACCAGCCCGGCCTTTCAAGGCGGCGGCGATATTCCAGCGAAATTCACCTGTAACGGGACGAACGTAAGTCCTGGATTGCAGATTAGCGGCGTCCCGAACGAAGCGAAATCGCTGGTCTTGATTGTCGATGATCCCGATGCACCGCGCGGTTTGTTCACGCATTGGATCGTCTGGAACATCGATCCGAAAACGACACAAGTGGCCGAGAACAGTGCGCCCGCTGGCGCGGTCCAGGGCACGAGCGATTTTGGTAAGCGCAATTACGGTGGGCCCTGTCCGCCTTCCGGAACGCATCGCTATTTTTTCAAAATCTTCGCGCTCGATACTAAACTGGACTTGAAGCCCAGTGCGCGCCGCGCGGAACTCGATGCTGCCATGCGCGGTCATATTTTGGCGCAGGGCGAATTGATGGCGCGGTATTCACACAAGTAGTTTCGGCGTCGAGGCAGTGGGCTGCGGCCACGTCTCCGATTACCATCAGCGCCTCGAATAATTCGCTGCGCGTGGTAGTCTCACCCATATGCGTGTGACGCCATGGAAAATTGCGGGCGAGATTTTCGACCTCTCTGCCCGCGGCTGGATCATGGGTGTCCTGAACATCACACCGGATTCATTTTCCGATGGCGGCAGGTTTTTTCAGGCACCGCAGGCGCTTGCCCAGGCCCGAAAAATGATCGCGAACGGCGCCAACATTATCGATATCGGCGGCGAATCGACGCGCCCCGGCGCCGAACCAGTCAATGCTGCGGAAGAAAAACGCCGCGTCATTCCGATAATCGAAGAGCTCGCCGGCGAAGCAATGATTTCGATCGATACCTCGAAGGCGGAAGTTGCGGCCGCGGCTTTGGATGCGGGCGCGAAAATCGTGAACGATGTAACGGGCGGTCGCGGGGACGACGCGATGTGGCCGCTGTTGGCCAAACGCGGCGCCGCTTTCATCATCATGCACATGCAAGGAACTTCGCCGACCATGCAACGCGCGCCTTTTTATCATGATGTCGTTGTCGAAGTGGCCGATTTTTTTCGACAACAATATGCCTGCGCCCTAAAGTTCGGTATCGATCCCATGACGCTCGCGTTCGATCCGGGAATCGGATTCGGAAAGACGCTCGAGCACAATCTCTCGTTGCTGAAAAATTTGCCGCGCTTGCGCGTCAACAATCGTCCGCTCGTCGTCGGAGTGTCACGTAAATCGTTTCTTGGCAAAATTTCCGGGCACAATGGCTCGATCCACCATCGCCTTTTGCCAACGGTCGCGTTCACGTCGCTGCTGCGAATGAACGGCGCCGATGTTTTACGCGTGCATGATGTGGAAGAAAATGTGGAGGCGCTCCGTGTCGCCGACGCGCTTCGGAGTGCGCCATGATTGATCGCATCGTCCATCTTTTTGTGGTCGGCTGGCGCAGCGCCTTCGAGATCGTGCTGCTGACCGTGGTGATTTATTACGGCTATCTCTATTTTCGCGGCACTCGCGGCGCGAAAGTGTTGACCGGTCTGGCCATCGTTTTTCTGGCCCTGACCTTGATCTCAACCTTGCTGAAACTCGCCGTCATCGGCTGGATCATTCGCAGCTTCTCAGTCTTCCTCGCCATCGCCTTGGTCGTTATTTTCCAGCCGGAACTGCGGCGCGCTTTGGCGGAACTGGGCGGGCATCCCATTTTTTCGCTCAGCAGCGAAAAACGCGAGATGCTTCACGACCTTGCGGAAGCGGTCACTCAACTCGCCAGCAAACAATTCGGCGCATTAATCGCGATCGAACGTGACACTTCCATTCGCGTTTATGAAGAGACCGGCGTTCAACTCGAAGCCGATTTCTCCGTTGAGCTGTTGCTCACCATTTTTCATCCCAAAACCGCTCTGCATGATGGTGGCGTGATTGTGCGTAACGGCCGGGTTGCAGCGGCGGCGTGCATTTTCCCGGTGAGCCAGCGCGAAACTCTCGATCGCAGCCTGGGTTTGCGGCATCGCGCCGGTTTGGGATTAACCGAAGAATCCGACGCCGTCGCGGTCGTTGTCTCGGAGGAGACGGGCGCAATTTCAATTTGTCATCGCCGCCGGATTGAGCGTGATTTTACGCCGGAAACATTCCGCAAACGGATCGGCGAAATTTTGTTACAGACCTCCGATGATGAAGAAACTGATTCTGAAAAACTGGCAGGCGAAGATCATCTCGCTCCTCCTCGCGACCACGCTCTGGTATCTGATCAAAAAGAACGTGGCAACGACCCCATCGCCGTCTGAGGCCGGTGCAACGTCTGCAGAGCAAGCGCACTAGCGGAGGACAGGCCGCTGGCCGGTCCGGCGGTCATAGACCGCCGCTACAGAAGCCTCAACAGGGTGGAAGGCTGTTTGCCGGACAGGCCGGAGGCCCGTCCTCCTCCGCGTAAATTTCAGATCGGGACCATAGCGAATCTGAATGAGGTTCGTCTGCGGCTCCGCAGAGCGTCGCCTACCAGCGAAGCCTCCGAGATATTGGTAGGGCGAGACTCTGTCGAGCCAACGTCCGTGCGCGCCTAGCGCAGAAAACGCGCGAGATTTTCGTCTTCCCAACGTCGGGCGCGTTTGTAGAAGCGAAACTCGCGTTCGCGGCGATTGAATTCGTCGGTGTGAACACAACGCCGGCCATTACCGTGGGCTTTGTCGGGCACGACTGCGTGCAACATTTCATGATAAAGAATGTACTCGAGGAACCAGAGCGGGACGAATTTCTGATCGAGCCAGGGATTGATGCGGATAACGCGGTCTTCTTCCTGGATAGTACCGAAAATGAAATACTCTTTTGGACGTTCCTGGCGTTTGCGGCCCCAAACCACTTTGTAACCGCGAAGGCGGTTGCCGAAATGACGCCCGTTTAGTTTGTCGAAGAGACCGCGCAAATCGAAATAACGGCCTTCGGTTTCGAGCCCGAACTGCCTCTGCAGCGGCAATCGCGATCGCGAGATTTTTCGTTTCGTCCGTCTCGCCATATCCCCTTTAAAACCCTGATTGATTGTGCGGCACCCATCAATTGTACGCGAGTGGAAATCAGGAAACAACAAGCTCGATATTATTTTTTCTATACATTTAAACTACTGAATATCAGATATTTATGATTCACATCTCAAAAGCGAGAATCTATTAAAATTGCGAAAACCTGCTGCCTTAGACGTGTTATTTTGCGCAAGGTTCAGCGCCGCAAGACCTTCGTCTAACGACTGCGTTTTTTGAGGAACACAGACCTGAGGTCTGTGCGCCACACAGGTCGGTTGACCTGTGTTCCCTGGTCCCTTCGGTGGGCGACAGGCGTGTTGCGGCATCCCCCAGCATCACGCTCGGGCAGCAAAATTGTAGGGACGGCCATCTTGGCCGCCAACAAAAAGAAAACGGCGGCGAAGATCGCCGCCCTACAATTCTTCGGAATAAAGCCGGGCCGTAGCACAGCCATCTTGGCTGTGGGGCCGGTGGGCATCTTGTCCGCCGAATCGGGCTCGCGTGCGGCTCCGCAGAGCGTAGCCCTACCGGGAAATTTTCGCAGGACAAATTGGTAGGGCGAGACTCCGTCGAGCCGCTTGGCTTGCAAATAGCTCAGCTTTTTCCAATGCCCGCAGGTTTACCTCCGGCCTCTCCTATATATATTCCGCAAACCGGCGGATCGAAATAACGTGACTCCGTTTCTCAGAAAAATTCTCGGGCTCAATTGGCTGCTGATGGCGGTCATGCTCGCGCTCGCGATCTTTGGAGTGATCGCCATTTATAGCGCGACTTACATGCGGGAAGATCCAGTGGCTGCGGAATTCTGGCGCAAGCAGGCGAACTGGGTGCTGGTCGGATTTTTCGCCTTTATCATCACCAGTTTGATCGATTACCGCTGGGTCCGCTGGGGCGCGCTGCCAATGTATCTCGCGGGCCTCGCGTTTTTAATCCTGACGAAATTCATTGGCCAAAAAGTATACGGTGCCCGCAGTTGGCTCCATCTCGGTCCGGTGAACTTCCAGCCCGCGCAGCTCGCCGTTATCGCCGGGATCATGGTGCTGTCGCTTTTTCTCAGCCAGTTCAAGCAGATGCATCCGATGCTGCGTCTGACGTTGTGTGGCACAATCGTCGGCGCGCCTTGTTTGCTCATTCTGCTGCAACCGGATTTGGGCGAGTGCATCATCTGGGGACCGGTTTTGATGGCGTTGCTTTTCGTCGGCGGAATTCCGGTGCGTTATCTCATTTGCATCGCTTTGATCGTGGTCGCTTTTATTCCGATCGCGATCAACCTCGGACTCAAGCCTTACCAACAGGAACGGATCACTGCGTTCATCAATCCCGATATCGATCGCCAGGGTTCGGCCTGGGCCATCAATCAATCGCTCATCGCCATTGGCTCGGGCGGCTGGTCTGGCAAAGGGTTCAAGGCGCCCAATACCCAGATCGAGCTTGGGTTTCTTCCCGCTACGGCCGTGCACAACGATTACATTTTCTCCGCCATCGGCGAACAGTGGGGATTTGTCGGGGGAATGTTTTTGCTCGGGGCTTTCGCCTTGCTCTTGGTGACCTGCCTCTTCGTTGCGTTCTGTGCCGGTGATCAGTTCGGACTGTTGCTCGTCGTTGGAATCACTGCTCTTATTTTCACCCACATCTTTCAAAACATCGGGATGACGATTTCGGTTTTGCCGATCACTGGCGTTCCTCTTCCGCTCATCAGTTATAGCGGATCGTTTGTCCTCATGATCATGTTCGGGCTTGGCATTGTGAACAGCGTTTGGGTTCACCGCCGGGGCGACTTGCGCTAGAGTGAGCAGCGTTGTCTGCTCACCGATGACTACCGATTACAAGGTCAAACTCGAGATCTTCGAGGGCCCGCTCGATCTGCTGCTTTATTTGATCAAGCGCGATGAGCTCGACATTTACGACATCTCCATCGAGCGCATCACCCGGCAATACCTCGAGTATCTGCAGGCCTTCAAGGAATTGAACATCGACGTGGCCGGCGAATTCATTGTCATGGCGGCGAACCTTCTTTACATCAAGAGCCGCAGCCTGCTTCCGGTCGATCAGCAGCCACCCGAGGAAGAAGCGGAGGAGGACGATCCGCGCTGGGAACTGATTCGGCAGTTGATCGAATACAAAAAGTTCAAGGAAGCTGCGGCGCAATTGCACGATCGCGCGCTCGAACAGGAAAATACTTTTGTGCGCGGCGGAATCTCCACCTCGGAGGGCGTGCGTCCGTTACTTTTAGGCGAGGTGGGAATTTTTCAGCTGATCAACGCCTTCCAAAACGTGATCAAGCGGGTGGAAGCACGCGAGGAATTGCAGCAAATTTTCGGCGAGAACTACACTGTCTCCGATAAAATCGAAACCATTCTTGCGCGCGTCAGCGAAGGTGGAGCGCTAAAATTCTCCGAATTGTTCGCGGAGATGGCGTCGCGCGTTGAGATCGTGGTTACGTTTCTCGCGCTCCTCGAATTGATTCGTCTAAAGCAGGTGCGCGCGATCCAGCCAGGCCAATTCGGCGAGATTGAAATTGCCGCGGCCGCCTGAAAATGCGGAGGTGTTTGTTTAGCGTCCATTGTGGCGAGGGTCTCCTCTCCTCCTCGATCGAGGAGAGGACTAAGGCGAGGAGTGGAAAAACATGGGCTCGGTCGTTGGGATGAACGAACATGCAAGGTAGAAAAAATCCCTCACCGCAATCTTCTCCCTTTCCCGAAAGGGAGAGGCAGAATCGTCTGCGACGGACGGTGAACACGTAACATGCCGAGCGTTCTGATTGCGGGCTGCGGTTACGTCGGGAGCGCTACAGCAAAGCTATTTGCGGAGGAAGGGTGGGAGGTCATCGGCTGGACGAGAAGAGAGCAATCGGCCGAGCGAACACTGGAGAGCGCGATCTCGCTTTGTGCGGTGGACATCACTGATTTGGAAGCGGTTCGCCGCAATCGCTTCCCCGCCGATGTGGTTGTGCACTGCGCGAGTTCCGGCGCCGATTCTTATCTTCATGTCTATCGCGATGGCGCGGCCAATCTCGCTGCCTGTTTCCCAGGCGCGCGAATCATTTTCACCGGTAGCACCAGCGTTTATCCACAGTATGACGGAAGTTTCGTTACCGAAGAGAGCGCAGCCGAGCCCGATTCCGAAAACGCACAAATGCTGGGCCAGGCCGAGAAGATCGTCCTCGCCAACGACGGCATTGTCTTGCGGGTGGCAGGCATTTACGGGCCCGGCCGATCGTTTTTGCTTCGCAGCGTGATGAACGGAACCGCCGTCAGCAGCGATCGCTTCGTCAATCAGGTGCATCGTGATGATGTCGCGTCCACGATTTCTTTTCTCGCGCGATGTCGCGCCGTCGACCCCCCGCGAATCTTTAATGTCGTGGACGATACCCCCGCGCCGCGGGCCGAGATTTTGGCTTGGTTATCGGAGCGCCTGGGAATTCCGCTTTCGAATTCAGCTCCCTCTCCGGAGGCAAGGCGCGGTCGTTCCAACAAGCGGGTTAGCAATGCAAAATTGCGCGCCCTCGGCTGGGTCCCAGCCTATCCCAGTTATCGCGAAGGGTTTGGTCGTTCGGTCCTTCCCGCCCTCGAAAATTGCGGCGCGTGACCTCGGCTTGGCTTCAAAAAGTCGGCATGCTTGCTGCTAAAAAGCTTCCCATGCGGGATATCAAGTTGTCGGGTCGCGAGGCCGCAGTAGTGCGCGCGATTGGATTCGCCGAATCGATGCTGGGCGCGGAGATTTTGGATTCCACCCGCATGGAACCGGAGGATGTAGGCGATACCCTTAACGGCCTGATTGCAGCGGGTTTCGTGGAAACAATTCCCTACGCGGAGCAGGTCGACCTGGCCGAAATGCCGCTAAACCGCAGTCGGCATCGCCGGCTCACGCGTTCGACGTTCTCCGAAAAGCGAACGAATCACGTCTTCGATCGGCATTTCCTGCACGTTGATGTCGCTGATATCACAGGCCTCAAGTAAATGGCGCGCCGTCTCGGTGACATGTGCCCGCGGCACCTTCAATTGCACCGAAACCGGAGTCTGCGCCACCACTTCGCCGAACTCGGTGAAATCGCGTTTCGACTCACCGGTAAAAGTCAGGCTGATGACCTTATCGCCGGAAAAGCGGTCGATAATGGTATCGAGCGGGCCGTCGAAAAAAATCTTTCCATGATCGATAATCATGACCCGATCGCACAACTCCGCGATGTCCTGCATGTAATGACTGGTCAGGAGTGTGACGATGCGGTGTTCGGAATTATAAATGCGTAGGAATTCGCGCACCCGTTTCTGGCTAACGACATCTAGACCGATCGTCGGTTCATCCAGAAAAAGCACTTTCGGTTCGTGGATAAGCGCGCTGATCAACTCCATCTTCATTCGTTCGCCCAGCGATAGTTCGCGCACCATCACGTTCATTTTGTCCGTGACCTCGAGCAGCTCGCTTAATCCGCCGACCACTTTATTGAAACGCTCACGATCGATTCCGTAAATCGCGCGATTGAGCTCGAGCGATTCCTGCGCCGGCAGATCCCACCACAGCGCATTCTTCTGTCCCATCAGCAAACTAAATTGCCGCTTCATTTCGTTGCGCCGCTCCCAGGGGACGAAACCGAGCACCCGCGCGTCGCCCGAGGTTGGATTCAACAGCCCGGACAACATTTTCAGCACCGTTGTTTTCCCGGCGCCGTTTGGCCCAAGAAAGCCGACAAATTCGCCTTCCTCGATCTGAAAACTCACCGCGTCGGCCGCGCGCGTCTCGTCGTAACGACGCCGCACCAGCCCTTTGATCGCCCCGCGCAGTCCACTCTCCTTGCGATAGGTGCGATAGACCTTGGTCAAGTCGCGAGCTTCGATGGTACTCATTGTCATCTATCTGCGTTTTTATCCCACGTTCAAGGTGTGAGAGCAATCAACCTAAGGCCGGATGGAAAACTGCTCCACGCTATTGGAATCTCCTGGTGTTTAGCGCCAAAGGCGCGGTATTCATTTTAGCCTGGGGCAACGCTCCAGGAATTTGTGGTCGCCTGATCTAGGCGGCATTTTGGAGTGCGGTGGGAAGCGCAGCGCCACACCGCTTTGCTTCGCTCACATTCGCGGGAATTACGAATGACTTGACGCTGTCTGCGTTCGAGGATCATACCGGTACGAAAAAAAGCGCCGTCGCCGCTTCGCTTTGCCGGCGCAGTCCAAAATGGTGACTTAATGACCCGGCAGCCCAAATTACATTGAAGTGTTGCACCTGCAACACTTGATTATAAACTCGGCGTCCCGAGGTTACGAGCCCTGAAGGCTGAATTCGGCTAGGCCGCGCTCGATTTCGCTGCCGGTTTCTTTCGCAAAAGCGGTAGCACTTTTTCCACCAGCGCCTCCGCCGTGATGCCATGTTTCTTGCGCAGAATTGGAACGCTGCCGTGCTCGATGAATTCATCGGGCCAGCCAATGCGCACGATCGGGGTATGAATTCCCTGCGAATACAAATGCTCCATCACCGCGCAGCCAAAGCCATTGTGCAAAACGTGGTCTTCAATAGTGCAAACGGCTTCGACGCTGCGGGCAAAAAATTCGAGCGTCCCAGTGTCGAGCGGTTTGATCCAGCGCGGGTTAATGAGCGCGACAGAAATTCCTTTTTCCTCCAGTTTCTTGGCTGCTTCCTCCGCCATTTCGAACATGTTGCCGAGTCCGAAGATCGCGACGTCGCGTCCGTGTTGCACCACCTCGGCTTTCCCGATCTCGAGCAGTTTTGGCTCCGCTTTTGGCTTCGCGCCCGTTCCCGTCCCGCGCGGATATCGGATTGCGATCGGACCAGCTTTGTAATTCGCCATCGTCCAAAGCATGTCCACGAATTCGTCTTCATCCTTGGGTTGCATATGCACCCAGTTTGGGATGTGCCGCAGATAACCAATATCGAACAAACCATGGTGCGTTGGTCCGTCGTCGCCGCTCAATCCCGCGCGATCCATGCAAAGTGCGACATTCAGTTTTTGAATGCCCATGTCGTGAATGGCCATGTCGTAAGCGCGCTGGAAAAATGTCGAGTAAATCGCGAGAAACGGCTTCAATCCCTGCGTCGCCAAACCACAGGCGAAGAGCGCGGCGTGTTCTTCCGCAATGCCAACGTCGAAGTAGCGGTCGGGATGCGCCGCCTGAAAAAATCCGAGACCGGTGCCACTCGGCATGGCCGCGGTGATGGCCACGATATTTTTATTGGAATCGGCGAACTTTGCCAGCGTTTTGCCGATGGTTTCAGAGTAAGTCGGCGTCGGCGTCGGCGCCGTCTCGCCTGTCTCCAGTTTGTATTTGCCCAACCCATGGAACTTGTCCGGCTTGGCAATGGCAGGCTCGTACCCTTTCCCTTTTTTCGTTAGAATGTGCAGCACTACCGGTTCTTCCTGCGTCTTCAAAAACTCGAACGTTTTGATCAGCAACGGAATATCGTGCCCATCGATCGGCCCGTAATAACGCAGCCCGAGTTCTTCGAAAATCACGCTCGGCACGAGCAAATTTTTGACCCCCTCCTCGAACTTGTGGGCCAGATGCACCGCCCCCTTACCCGCGACCGCTTCGATAAACCGGCGCGCCTTTTCGTGCAGCCCTGCGTACATCGGGTGAGTGGTAATGGTGTTAAAATAGGAAGCGATGGCGCCGACATTTTTTGCGATCGACCATTCATTGTCGTTGAGCACGACGATGAAACGCTTCGTTTGCGATTTAGCGTTGTTCAGTGCTTCGTAACTGATCCCGCAGGTAAAAGCGGCATCTCCCGCCACTACCACGACGTGCTGATCATCGTCGCCACGCAAATCCCGGCCAACTGCCATCCCCAGCCCCGCCGACAAGGCCGTGCCGGCATGTCCCGCGCCGTAGCAATCGTGTTCGCTTTCGGTGCGCAACAGGAACCCGTTCAATCCCTGGTATTGCCGCATCGTCCCAATGCGATCGAGACGACCGGTAAACATTTTGTGGACGTAGCCCTGATGGCTGACATCGAAAACGAAGCGATCCTTCGGAGTGTTGAAAACGCGATGGAGCGCGATGGTCAATTCGACCACGCCAAGGTTGGGTCCGAGATGGCCGCCCGTTTGCGAGAGAACTTTGATCAGCTCCTCGCGCACTTCCTGAGCGAGCTGCGGCAAATCCTGCTCCTGAATCGCTTGCACATCCGCTGGTCCGCGAATGCCATCGAGCAAACGGGCCCCGTTTTTAGAAGAGTCTGACGTCATCGTTATCTTTTTCCTCCATTGAATCCGCAGCAGACGAGGCAATTGGCGGTTCGGCCGCAGCAAAATCTTTCACCGACGTTTTGCCGGCATGATCGCGGGTGATGATTTGGATTTTCTGTTCCGCGTGGGCGAGACGGTCCTGGCAAACTTTCACCAGTTTCATTCCTTCCTCGTAACGCACGAGCAAATCTTCTAATAACATTTTCCCGGATTCCATCTCCTCCACGATTTTTTCCAGCCGCTCCATGGCCGTCTCGAAACTTGTTTCCGGTTTCTTCGCAGAACTACCCATGGCAAACCTCGAATTAAGCATAGTGGCGCGGAGAAAAAAGCTCGAGTTCCAGTGACCCCGGCAGTTTCGTCGCCCCTAAATTGGCGAAGGCACCGGAGCGCAGGCAAGCGAGCACCTCGCTGGCGACCCAATAAAATCAAGAAAATCGCAAAGCCCGAAGCTTCCTCGCCGTAATCAATCTTATTCTTAATCGTAATCTTATTCCTAATCCTATTCTTTGCTGTTTCCGCGGCCCCGGAGATCTCAACTCGGCTCGGAATGACAGAAGAGTGTAGCTGCCGCCGTCGCTGGCGGCAGCGGGAATTTATCGTAATAAATAGGGGTGAGGGCGCCGTGGTTGCTCATTGTTAGCCTGGCAATTTTCGCGAGTAGCGCGCATGGGCAAGGCATGGCCAAGCCCGGAGGGCTTAATCCCCCGATGGGAGTGCCATCTACGTCGCGGCCGACGAGTACCGCCGTTCCGGCCGATATGGACAGTAATGTTGTTCGAGGCATCGCATCCGAATTGAGTCAGGATTACAAGGAAGCAGTTAAATTGCTAACCCGTGCGATTGAAGATGAACATGGAGACGTTATTAAACTTGCTTTGGCCCACCGCTTTCGCGGATTGGCTTACAAACATCTCGGCCGCCGTGATGAAGCTCTCAATGATTTCCTCGAGGTAATTCGAATCCAGCCGAAATTTGATCTTGGCTACTACGACGCCGGCGTTATCTACAATCTGACGAATCGTTATAAAGAAGCGGTCGATGCGATGACACGCGCGATTGACTTGCGACACGATGATAGCGCTTTGGCGCGACGTAGAAGTGAGCGCGGGAATGCTTACTTCCATCTGGGTGAATTTAAACGAGCGCAAGACGACTTCGTCGCCGCAGTGCGACTCGGTCCGCGGGACCCCGACGTGTTGAATAATGCTGCCTGGTTTCGGGCGACCTGTCCGGATCCCGCTTTTCGTAACGGGAAAGAAGCGGTCGAACTGGCTTCGCGGGCGTGCCAGTTAGAAAAATGGAAGGATGCCGATCAAATCGATACCCTCGCAGCGGCGCATGCCGAGGCCGGTAACTTTGCTGAGGCCGAACGCTACCAGCTAAAAGCGCTCTCCCTCTTGTCCGAAGATGAGGCGCTCCGCCCCAAGTTTCAGGCGCGTCTCAAACTATATCGCGCGAAGCAGCCTATCCGGCAGGAGATCGGGCAAAGTTGATCTTTGATGTTTGAGGCTGATTGCTTGAAGCCTGTTGCAGGCGTGTCGCCTGCACACCCAGTAATTATTTCCTGTCTTTGCGTTCCTACGCCGACTTGGCGCTGTCATCCCGAGTCGCGAAGACGGCGAGGGACCTCTCCTAAGCTCTAGCCTTACTCAAGCAACGCACCTCCTGCTTTCGCAATTCGTCGTGTGCTTCGTCTCTGCCACCTCTCACCATCTTTCCTTTATCCGCACAGCCGATAACAGAGAACTGAGAGCTGATAATAGACAACGCCTTTCCACTTAGACACGGCGGGTGAGCACATAGGCGTAGCAATCACGAGGGTCTGAGGAGATGTTGGGATGAATTGAAAACTGGGGTAGAACGCCCTCGCGGCTGAACCCAGCCTTTTCCAGCGCCCGGGCCGAGGAATGGTTTTCCACATCACACGCTGCCCAAACGCGGGAAACCCATGGCTGAGTAAAAGCCCAATCGACAACTACGGTGATCGCTTCCGGCATGTAACCGCGCCCCCAGTGAGAACGTGCGAGAAGAAAGCCGAGATTGAATCCACCATCCTCTGTCCGCGCCCCGATCGATCCAAGCAACTGTCCGGCGTTGTTCGTGAAAAGCAGCCAGCAAAACTCCTCCTGCTTTTCCCAGGCCGCCAGGAAGCGATCAATAATCGCACGCGTTTCGGCGATGTCTGCATGTGGGCGCCAAGTCAGATAGCGAGTCACTGCCGGGTCTTGCGCATATGCGCTAAACATCAGCGGCGCGTCCGCCGCCCGCGGCTTACGCAGTAACATCCGCGCCGTGCGGATTTCATCAGGAGCTGCGATCACGACCGCGATCTAACGAGCAAAAGCTGCTGACCTCTGACCTCTGGGTCTTTGGATGTTCAATAGTTTACTCGTCTTCGACCTCTCCAAACTGAAGATGCGCATGCTCGAAGGACTCGCGAAGCATCTGGAGCATGTTAACGAGAAACTGTTCTGGCCCGTCCTCGTGAATCGTGCGTGCGGCCGCATGCACCCATGCTGCTTCGGGAACGAGACCAGGATAAGGCCCAACCCCGGCGTAGCACGGATTGCAGATAATCCCGCGGACATGCTCAGGACTCCACGGGCCGTCATCGCCGCTCAGCCGACGAACTGCGTTGGGTTTTGGTAATGGCTTCTGGCTGTCGTTGGTGAAGATGTCGCTAAGGTTCATTGTTGGTATCGACCGTTATAACTAAGGCCTGTCCTGAGGGGAGTCGAATGGATCGACATCGAATGCATGGCGTAGTGGAGCAAGCCTGCTCGCGAAAGCTTTCGGAGTTGGCTCCATCGCATGGTTAAACCGTCAGCAGACGCTTGCACATTATATCACCGGGCCGCTGTTGCCAAACGCACGGGCCGAGTATTGACCAGCCTAGGCGTGAATACCACGCCTGTTTGTCGAGCGTGAACAAATACAGAGTGGGTATCGCTCGCGACCGAGCCTCGTCCTCGACGGCGGCGCATAGTGCGGCACCAATACCCTGACGACGAAAATGGGAGCCTACAAATACTCCGCCGAGCCACGGGGTCAGATCTTCGCGCCCCTCAAGATCGTGCACGCGAAGGGCGGCGGTTCCGAGAAGTTGTCCATTCGCATGCGCAACCCATGCAATAGGCAACTTATCTCGATTCAGGTGCGTCTTCAGTTTTTTGATTCGAGCCTCAGGGGTTCCTTCCCCAAGAATAGAGTCCCACTGTTCGAACAGCCACTGTGCTAATTGCGGGATGTATTCGGGGTGCTCAATCAGGTAGCTAATCTGAACTCCGCGCATACCAATTCCGTGTCCTGTCTAACGAGAAAGAGATCAGCGACCGCTCTCCATGGCGAGTCTTTGACTAGCGAGCGCGAGCTTTCTTCCTGATAACGGATAACTTATCACAGATAACCGAATCATCGGCCAGCTCTTCTCAGAACTTTTACTTTTGCAATTCGCGGAACCAGCGCAAAGCAATAGAAGTCTGTGCGTCGTTGACTTCATGGCCACCATGAAAAGTACCGATTCGAATTCGGCTGAAGCCGGTTCGTTTGATTGAACCCGCGACGTCGTATTGCTGCTCTACGGTTGCGATTCTATCATCGTGTCCAGCACTAACGTAAACTGGCGTCACGAGAAAATCCGCGCCCGGCTGGGCCCTCGCATATCCTGGGCTCAGGTAATCCTCGTTCACGCCGGTCAGGTAAAGGCCGGTGATGCGACAACCGCTTCGCGCAAGGGCAGGCGCGATGGAGCCGGCGCCTTTTGCTCCTCCGGAGAAGCCGGCGCAAGCCATCGGCCACTTCTCTGACCCCACAAAGCTGTGATGCAGCGCGTCGATGGCAGCGAGGGTCATGGCCAGGCGCCATCCCGCCGTGTCGTTCCGCGCACGTTGGGGGCCGTCCCCCGCCAGTAAGACCCAGCCTTCAGTGAGTCCGACGCTCCGATAAAATTGGACTAGATCATCTCGATTCTGACGTTTGAAATCGCTCGTGGAACAGACTATCAAAACGGGCCAGCTTTTTCTCGGATCAAAATTCGCGGGCGTCGCCAACATTGCGACCGCGCTTGGCGGCACGGGGTTGCCACCTTGCACCGCGTATGATTTTGCCTGCGCGCTCAGAGGGACATTCGCCTTGACCGTTGAACCTGGAGAAAAGCTAGCGCCAGCGAAGTTGAGACCAGCTGGGGCTGCGTCCGCTGCTACCATTGCGATGACGTTCAGCGTGACGACTAGCTGGCCAACTAAGAGTAACCTGTTCAAGAAAACTGTTGTACGGATGTCTTCAGATAATCAGCAACAAGCTGGCCTTAGGTCAAGCCCCACACGCCGCATAGCAGAAGCGCGTTGTCTCTAGCGTGCGTATCGGAAAGAGATGCCATTGGCGAATGCTTCGCCTTGATCGCTCGGCCGCCATGCGAGGCACGAATGGGGAGTACTTCTTATGGGCCGCTGCCGAGGGGCAGCTTCCCGGTGCTCGTGTTGCGCTGGATTTCCTGAACGGCTTGAGCGCTGTCCTGATCGACATTCAAGGTTCCAGCCACTGCACTCCCGCTGCTGTCCACTTCCACCCAGCCGCCTCCCATGTGGCTTCCGGTTCTCGGTGGGACCCACGCGTAATGCTTCACGCGTTTCGCTGGCGAAGTCTTGAGGTCGAAATCGACGCGCGCGTTTTCAGTCACGGTCTTGATTGTCACGCTTGATTTTGGGGTCCCGTTTATTAATACACTTATCTTGTATAGTCCGCGCGGCAGCCCCTTGTAGGCATATTTCCCGTGAGCGTCAGTTGTTGTGGTAAAGTTGCTCCGCTCCTTGCCTTCGAAGCGGATTTGCGCGCCTTGCGCCGGTCTGCCATCGGCTCCGCGGACGGTGCCACTGACGGCGCCGGACTGGCCAAATGCGGTGCAAATGGCGGCGGTCGTCGCCAAAGCAGCCAAAGTAAGGCATCGGTTAAACATAAAGAGAGTCTACCGCCGCCGGCCGGCAAGGCAATCGAAACAGTTGAGGAACAGTTTACCCGCTGCGGCGAAAGCGCGCCAGATATGATGTCACCGCGACGGTGTAGGCGCAGGTGCTTGTCGGCGGACGGCCAAACTGCGGCAGCCCAAGGTCAAGACAAGCAGCGCCAGGATTTCCCAGGTCACAATCGAGTAGCCGGTCATCACAAACGAGAGGTGCCTGCCGACGATGGCGCGATTGAAGATCAGTGTCAGTAGAACATATCCTGCCGGTATAAGCATCCAGCGCGGCAGGCCACCATAGTAGAACGCTGTTGCGCAAATTAGATACAGCGCCGGCAGCGTTCCCACGCAGTGATGGCCCCATGTGATTGGCGACAAAAGCAGCATTAGCAGTGAGACGCCGGCGCACTCATAGACAACTGCGAGTGTTCGCCGATCGCCCACGGATCGACCGATCATGCATGCGAAGGCGAGAAGCAGCGACAATTTGATAAAGTAAATAACAACCGAAGCTACTTTGGGCGGCAGGGAGAGGAGATTCGTAGTTACCGGCTCACTGGTAGCCACCGGGCCATTCGTAATCAGCCGCGCCAATGCCGGGCGGAGTGCGAAATTGCCAATCGGCTCCGGGCCGAGCACACCGATCGAGGGATTACCGGTGTTGCCCGCGCGAAGGACATCGAACCATTCGCTTAGATCAGTGGCGAACCGCGTCGGGCCGCGTACCACCACGGGAGCGATTGTAAAAATTAAGGCGAAGAGGATTGCGGCAGAGGCGATTTTCCATTGCCGTTTCCAGAGGAAATAGGGTACGAACAATCCTGCTGTCATCTTGAGCGCGATCGCCAAGCCCAGACTCGCTCCTCCCAGCCAGTCGCGATGCCGCGTCCATGCATAGACTGCGAACCAGGCGAGCGCAACGAGACCAATGTTCACGCCGCATTCGGCCATATCTCGCGACAGAAACGGAAGGGCCACCAGCATTGCGATGGTGAAAGCCCAGAATTGTCTTTGCCCATCTAAAGGAAGATGGCCCCGGGTCAGGTGAAACACTGTCCACACGAGCAAGCTTAGCCAGCCGATATACATCGGCAGAAACACAATTATCTGCGCCACATGCGCTGAGAAAAGGGTTAACGGCGCATGAGCCATCGCCCAGAAAGGTGGATACGGGTTTGAATAGTGTGACGGGCATTCGGCGACGGACGGGTAAAGCGAAGCGCCCCTCAGCAAGTTGTAACCTAATTGCCAATGGTTATGAAAATCGCCGATGGGCGCGTGAATGATGCGGGCCAGGTTGAAAGCGAGCAACCCACCACCCGCCACGATCAGGGCGACTCGGACCCTTCTTTCAATACGTCTGGTCCATCCGAGCGCGGCTTCCTTCATCGCCTGTATCTCACCTGGGTGCGTTCGGCCTCGCTTTTCTTCCACAGCATCGATTCAACCAGCGCGCGGTTCAGTGACCGCGTCGGAACACATTGTATTTAACGATAGCGTACGCTGCCGCCACACCATCTTTCCAACTGATCTTCTTCCCTTGGTCATAGGTTCTTCCATAATAGGAGATTCCCACTTCGTAGATACGAGCTCTGGTCCGCGCCAGTTTCGCCACGATTTCAGGTTCAAACCCAAACCGATCTTCTTCAATCGTGATAGAATTCAGTAAGTCGCGCCTGAATACATTATAGCAGGCCTCAATATCAGTGAGATTTAGATTTGTTAACATGTTGGAGAACAAAGTCAGTAACCTATTGCCTACCATGTGCCAGAAATAGACCACTCGATGGGGCCGCCCGCTTTGGAAACGCGAGCCTAAGACGACATCCGCCCATCTGCTCAAGAAGGTGTTTGTGAACGTCGTTCCAGCTCATGAGGGTTCAGCATCTAACGAGATAGAGATAAGCCACGGCAGGGTGTCGTAGCAAACACGCTGAAGTTGCTTCGCAATGGGGCCGTTGGCTCATCGATTGGTTAGCAGCTCACGACTTCAGTCGGAGCTCTTGCAAGGCGAATCGTGGTCATGAGATGCGTTCCCAAGTCAAAATGTACTCGAATGATTGCCCATCCCATATGAGCGGCGGAGTGGACAATAACAGGCGACTGCCGTCGAACTTGAAATGACGGACCTGATCGTGGCCAATCCAATTCGGATACCAAGCACCCCGAACTTGATGTGTCACAGTTTGCCTCGCCTGGTCAATGGTGTAGGTGCCGAAATAGGAACCGTAATCCTCAAAGGCCGCACGGAGTTCCGCATCTGTACCGCGAGCCGGATCCTTTGCAGCAAATAAGGGGCGGTCGTTTCTCGTGACATGGGCGGACATGTTGCCGCCGCCGTCGTAGACAAGCAAGCCGGACACATTTTCGCCCAATGGGTAATGGACCCGACCCTCCGAATCGCGTGCTTCATACGATACTAGTCGCCAGGTTCCGAGCAGGCTCGGTCCAGATTGGGATTGAGCGACGTTTGGAGACGCGATCATCGCATCCCCAACGCCCTTAACGACTGCTTTCATTTGTGAGTCCCAAGCTGATCCGATCTTGGCGTGTAACCAGAATAAGATCAGCGTATCGCTACCGAAAGCGAGGCTGAAATGCGGATTGAGTGTGTAGTCATGGAAGGCGAAGTTTCTTGCCGGGTAGCGATTCGCGGCATCGCATGGTTAAGGCGGCGGAGGAAACGCCTGCGCATCATCTGCCTCTAGAACATCAAAAACGAACTGATCTGCCGGATGATTCGTACCATACAATCGCTCGAAGTCGGGGCGGAGATCAGCTGCGACGTCTGCGACCGTAACTCGCCGCAGCCGCGCGGTCAGCGCTTTTGGTCGAGCGTTCCCGGCGACCCAAAGATGTTCGGCGATATCCTCATCTGTTCTAGCATCACGGATAATGTTAACAAACTGCCCCGCGGGAATTCGGAACCCATCGAGAACGGCGGCGCTCAAAGTCTTGTCGCGGCCAATTTGATAATCACCGACATTTCCGCCTGGCAGTTTTGCGCGCGCGATGTCGATCATGCGTGGCAGCATGCACAACCCGCGGAGCTCTGCTTGGGGCGATCGGGGTGGCGCTTTCGCGAGATCAAGCGGCGTCATACGAGGCCTAACGAGCTCAAGCTCAGCCGCGGCTCCGGCAGGCGCAAGTGGCAGCGAGTTGAATCACACTAGCTAAGATCGACATCGAATGCATAACGCAGTGGAGCCGTTGGCTGGAACGCTTGATTAGGCCCTTTTTCGTAGCTTCATAACACTTGCGGGGAGCGCTCCGCCGATGAGACCGCCGACATGCCCAGCCATGCTGATTTCGGGAAGAAACGAAACGACCAACCCAATGAAGAGAACGAGCCAGAGCCAGCTTCGCAGACGGCTCGCCTCACCGATGAACTCGGTATCGCGATAAGAAATTATGATTGCGGCGCCCACCAGGCCAAACATGCCACCCGATGCGCCGACGGTCGCACCAATCTTTGGATGCCAGCTGTGAACGAGAAGAATTACAAGAGCCGAGAAAAGCACGCTGCAAAGATAAATCGCTCCCGTCACTGGAGCTCCCACTTTTTTTTCGAGGATGCCGCCGATCCAGAAAAGCAGCAGCGCATTAACAAGGAGGTGAACCCCATCGAAATGCAGAAACGAATAGGTGACGAAGCGCCAGTATTGTCCATGCAACTCGCCGTCGTCGGGAAGTGCCCCTAGTTTCAGTAAGGCGCTATCATTCCCGACACTGTGCGTGGCAAGCTCCAATCCAAAAACGCCCACTAGCGCGAAGACAAGAACCATTGTCCATCGGCGAGTTGTCATTAGGCCTAACGAGAAGGAGATAAGTCACGGCAGGGTGTCGTGGCAATCATGGTGAACTTATTTCGCAATGGGGCCGTTGGCTGAGTCGTCATTAATTGGGGGTTGATTGGGACAGCGAAGCTTAGCAGAGCGAGCTGTAGAAGATCAAATCGATGAAGACTCCACTTTACGCGGCGTTGGATCTGCACAGTCGCTACAGCGTGCTGGGCAGTATGGATTATGACGGTAATAGCCAGCCGAAGGAACGCTTTCCCACCAGTGCGCTTTTGCTTCGCCAATACATCGAAGCATTGCGACAAAAGAAGCGGCCGATCTATCTGACGATGGAAGCGGGCGCGTTCACCCGCTGGGCTAGCGCGATTGCGCGACCATTGGTGGAGCGCTTGATCATCTGCGAGCCGCGCCACAATCGGCTGATCCATTCCAACCCGACCAAGAGTGATGAAGCGGATGTGGAAGGGATGTGTTTGCTTCTGCGCTTGGGCAAGCTCAAAGAAGTGTGGATGGGACAAGATCGCACCCGGGAGATTTACCGGGCGCTGGTTTATGAGCTCTTGAACTGGCGCGATGCCCAGCGTGAACTCAAAGCGCTGATCAAGGCGAGGTATCGTGGCTGGGGTGTTTTGCGCCTGCATGGAATCAAAGTTTTCTCGGTCAAACACCGCCAAGAATACCTGGAGCAATTGCCGGCCGAAGAAGAGCGACGAATGATGCGGCGGCTCTACGGCCAGTTTGATCATGCGCTGCTGCAATGGAAGGACACGCTCAAAGAAGTGGAGCGGGTGGGTGGAGAGTTTTGGGAAGTCCGCGAGTTTGAGCGCGTTCCCGGAGTTGGCCCGATCGCCGCCCACGTCTTTAGCGCGATCATTGAAGAGCCGGGACGCTTCAGCACCAAACACCAACTCTGGAAATACAGCCAGCTCGGGATCACCGATCGCACCAGCGATGGTAAGCCGTTAGGTTACCAGCGACTGGATCGACGGGGAAATCGGGAACTAAAAAACCTCTCCTATCATGCCTGGCGAACGGCTTGCAAATCGACTACTGGCCCCAACGCCATCAAGAGCTTTTACCAACAGAGCCGGCAGCGGACCGGGAGCGTGCGCCACGCCCGGCTCAACACGCAGCGCAAAATTTTGGAAACAATGTGGATGATGTGGCTGCGACAAAAACCATTTGATCCAGTTCGATTTGCCCGAATAGAAGTGACTCCTGGTGTAGAAGTGACGCCGAAAACAATCCGAGCTAATTGACTAAAGGGAGCAAATATCGGCTTCGAGTAAGGCTTATCCGCAGTGACTCCCGACCAATCGATTAGCTCCGAAGAAGGAAGCTCGTTTGGCGTGAATGGAGCGATGCGGGAACAAAAGCGCCTCTTCCCATCATGATCATGGACGCTTCAATAGTCCCAAGAACCTGCCTGAAGACACGCATCAGAATAGAAGCCGTTGCTCGTTTAACTAATCGCTCGACCTAAAGGCCTAACTACTCCAC
>QHRO01000274.1 GCA_003220155.1 Verrucomicrobiota bacterium | reverse complement strand
GCCCGATCTTTGTCCCCGCGATACGCGTGGACCTCGGCGATCTGGTAAGCCGCCACGTCGGCGAAGCTCTCGGTTAACTGAGCAAGCGCGGCATCTGATTCCGGGATTCGTTTCTCGCCCCAGCGGGCGCATGCCACGATGAGAAGCTGGGCCCACTCGCCCGCATCGTCGTGCGCAGCGACCGCCGCCTCTTCAAACTTGCCCTCGATAAGAAAGGAGAGGCCGAGACCGGCATGGGCCCAGGGCGCCGCCGGGTTCAGCTCGACGACCCGCGGAAATTCCGCCTGCGCTTCAGCGAATTGCCCCGCCACCGCCAGGTTGAACGCCAAAAACGACCGGGCTCGCGGGTTAACGGGGTCCAACGCGACGGCCTGGCGATAGAGTTCGATGGCCCGAGTCATGTCCCCGCGAGCTACCTCAAGGTTGCCCGCGGCGATCCGGAGCGCCGGATCTGCGGGAGCCAGGGCCAGCGCCTTTCTCAATGTTTCGGCCGCCCCTTTCCAGTCAAAATCGAAATTGAGCTCGATCTCCGAGCGGGCGAGCAACGCTTCCGGCAGGTTAGGCTCAAGGGCGAGGGCTCGCGCCGCCCCCTCCCGCGCGCTGGCCAGATGAGCGTCGAAACCCTTCCGTCCCGATTCGCTCGAAAACTCACAGTACCACACGTGCGTCTGGGCGAGACCCGCCCACGCGAGCGCGAAGGCGGGGTCCAGCTCCACCGCGCGTTGATAAGCGGCCAGGGCTTCGCCCGCGCTCTTCTCCGAGTGGCGATTGGTATAAAACCGGCCCTGCAGATAATATTGGTGGGCCTCCACATTTTTCGTCCCGCCTTTTTCCGCCGCCTGCACCTGCGCTTGAATCGCCGCCTTCGCCGCCGGATCTGCGGCGCCATCCGTGAGCTGACCGCGCAACTGTGCCACGATGGTCTGAGCGAGTTCGGTTTGCACGGCAAACACGTCCTTCAAATCACGAGTAAAGTTTTCCGACCAGAGCTCCTCGCCCGTGTTGGCGCGGGTGAGCCGGGCCGCGATCCGCACGCTGTTGCCGGACTTGCGCACGCTTCCCTCGACCAGATGCGCCACGCCAAGTTTCTCCCCGATCTCCTGGGCCGTCGCATTCTTGCCTTTGAAAGAAAATGCCGATGTCCGTGCCGCCACGTGCAGCCCAGGAATTTTTTGCAGCACGGTCAGTAATTCCTCACTGATGCCGTCGGAAAAATACTCGCTGCCCTTGTCATCGCTGAGGTTAACGAACGCCAGCACGGCGACCGACTTCTGATCAGGTGCAGTTGGCGGAGATGCCGGCAACGCATTGGCCCGCACGGTCGCTGCCGGCTGGCTGTTCTGACTCGAGCGGTGCATGAACCACCATGCAAAAAGCAAACTAACAAGCACGACGGCTGCGGCGGTTACGGGAAATGACGACTTTTTCGAAAAGTTCCGGCTTGCGCCAACTTCGGCTTTTGTTCCCGTCTCCCACGGCAACACGATCCGGAATAATTCCATCGGCAGTTTGATGTTCTTCAACTCCGCCGAGCCAAATTTTTCAAATCTTGCTTCAAGCGCGTTGCGAATCTGCCGCTCCACGTCCATGGAAACGCAAATCCCTCCCGCCCCGGCCAGTGCTTCGATGCGCGAAGCGATGTTTACGCCGTCGCCATAGACATCGCCCTCGCGATGGACCACGTCACCGATGTGGATGCCAATCTTGACTTCAATCCGCCTATCGGAGGTGACATCATGATTGCGCTTGGCCAGCGTGCGCTGGATTTCGATGGCACATTGCGCCGCTTCCAGCGCGCTGCCGAACTCGACGAGGAACGCGTCACCGATGGTCTTGATCTCGGTGCCGTGAAAGCGTGGAAAAATTTCCCGCAACAGTTGGCGATGTTCTTCGAGCAACGCGAGGGCTAGTTGATCGTCGCGCTGGGCCATCGCGCTATAGCCCACCATGTCGGTGAACATGATCGCGGCCAACCTGCGCTGTTCGTTATCGGCGCTCATCGACAAGCTTTAATCACTTTGGCGTCCAATGGGGGGCAAGAAATCCTCTCATCATAAGGCCTGATTTGTTAGGCGATATCCAGCCATGTTTTCTGGTATCTGGAATCCAATCATAACGACGACAATTAGCAGTCTAAGGACCCAGTTTGGAATCTCCAACAAGCTGGAAAACATCGCGGCGCCTGAATTCGGCGAAGAGTGACATCTCAATGCACCGATGCTGCATCGGTGCCGCATTCGAAATCCGTCTCGCCGAGCGGCTGGCATCCAGCTGGCCAGCCTTTCTCGCGCCAATACGCCGGAAAGCCGTAGCGCACCAGCATTGCCTTGACGCGCGGATCGCGCAGCATCGCATGACCCGCCGGTCTGCTGCTGTAGAGATTGGCGAAGTAGTAGGCCTGGAGTATCGCGCCGCGAGTCTGGATGTCCGCGTTGTAGCCGTCGATGTCTTGTCGCGCGATGAGGTAATAGGTGGCTTCGCCCTCTGGCGCGGCCGCGATCACCGCAGGTAGATTGCGCGCGTCGATCCCCGGCTCCCCCAACGCCCACGGCAATAGCTGCCGCGCGAACTCGGCGTCCTTTGGCCAGCGTGTCTCGATCTCCGCGAGCGCGGCCCTCGCCTCATCGGCGCGTCCGTGGGCGAGCGCGTAGTCGAGCAACCCGAACTTGCCCATGAAGAGGACCGGGGCGATGCCGCGCAGCTGTCTCACTCCCTCCTCGACCTCGGCGCGCCGGTCGAGCGCGGTCGCAGCATTGACTACGCGGGCCCAGCCGACGCTGAAGTAGGGATCGAGCGTCACCAACTGGCGCGCCGCGCGCGCCGAATCCTCCACGCGACCGACTTCGTAGAGCAGCTCCGAGTAATCCTCGCGCACATCCGGGTAGCTGGGGTCGATTTGCATCGAGCGCAGATAATGCCGTTCGGCGAGAGCGTACTTGAACTGTGCGCGGGCAACGTTGCCGAGCGCGTGTTCAGTGGCGGCTGCGTCGGGCTCGAGCGCGGCGGCGCGCTCCGCCGCTGCGGCCTCCCCGGCCAGCAACTCGACCTGAAAAGCCGCCGTCATATGCTCGGTGTACCAGAAGCTCACCTCATAGGTGAGCGAAAGCGACGACCAGCCCGCCGCAAACTCCGGCGCCTTCGCCACTGCTTTCTTGAAATGCGCGATCGCGGCGGGCAGGTCATGGCGTTGACGAAGCAGCGCGCGGCCCTTGAGATACTCCTCGTAGGCTTCGGGATCGATCGGTGCGCGCGCCCCGATTGGCGCGGAGATGCCTAACGAAAGCTTGAGCGCAGCGCCGATGCGTTGCGCGATTTCGTCCTGGAGCGCGAACACTCGCTCCAGTTTGCGATCGTAGGTTTCGGACCAAATGTGAAAGCCATCCGCGACACGCACTAGTTGCGCCGTGATCCGCACGTCCGGGCCATCGCGGCGTACGCTGCCCTCAACGATATTCGTGACGCCGAGCTTGCGGCCGATCTCGCGGATGTCGCCGCCTTTTGCTTTGAACTGAAACACGGAAGTGCGCGCCACGACTTTGAGTTGCGGCACCTTCGCCAGCACATTCAAAAGCTCCTCGGTCATGCCATCCGAAAAATAATCCTCATCCGCCTTGCCGCTGATATTGGTGAACGGCAGAACCGCGATCGAATTACGATCAGCGACCGCCGGTGTGGTCACATCGCCTTTTCGGAACGATGGCTGGCCGTAGAAATACCAACCCAATGCCAGCACGATGAGCAACGCGGCGGCTGCGAAGAGACCCTTGCTGCCCGAAGCTTGGGAATCGAGCTTCACGCCTTCGCGTGTAATATCAAACACCCACGCCATCACTACCGCGATCGGAAAACCGAGCAGGGCGATCAGAATAAAAATGCGCAGCGCCCACGGCGGCGCATCGAACGCGGGAAAGCCGATCGACGCCGCCTGCACGGCGAGCCACGCCACGACGAGATAAGCCGCGCCGACCTTGAACACCTTCCGCCGCTTCAGCTCGGCGAAGAAATTGTCGATCTTCATAGATTCGACCCAAAAACTTTCTTGACCAGCGCCTGAAAGCGCGGCTCCTTACGTAAACTATCGTAAATCGGATCGACCTTTAGCAACCAACAGGCGCTTTCCTGGTTCTCATAAGCTACGTCTAGCCAATCCAAAGCTTTCTCTTTTTCG
>QHRO01000059.1 GCA_003220155.1 Verrucomicrobiota bacterium | reverse complement strand
AGGGGATTGGAGTGGGCGCTTCCATCACCCCACACGCGAAAGCAATCACGGAAGCGGCTGACAAACGCAAATGGGAAAGCGTGCGCCAGGAGCTGGATCGCACGCAAAGTAGCGTCCAGGGGGCGATGAACGAGCTGCAGGACCAAAAGCTCTCGCAGTTGGTCAGCCTTGGCGGCTGGTTGCGCGGCACCCAGATTTTGACCGCGGTGGTGACCAAGCATTTTACGCAGGAAGGCGCAGAGCTTTTGCATCAACCGGACTTGCTCAGGTACTTCGGCGATCGATTAACGGCCATGCCGGAATACAGCGTGCCCGTGGTGGAAAGTATTAAACGCGCGTTAGTGGAAGTGCGACCGTTGATTAATTCTGGGAACAAACCGATTTCACCGGAGGCGGTAAAGAAGATCAACGAAATCACGACGCGCCTCGATGGTGAGATCGTGACGCGTTAGGGATGAATCCGCGCCGCCAGGTCACATTCGTTTTAGCGATCGTCCCGCTCATTCTCGGCGCGGCTGCGATCGCGTCGGTTGACGATGCCCAATCCTTCGCGCTCCAGGCGGCCGAGCCTTATGTCCGGGAAGGGTTTCAAGTGCGCGAAGACTATTGGGGTGGGGACCTTGCGGCGGGCGAGAAAAAGGCCGTGCGCCAGCAGCTGTTCAAAGGAAACGAATATTGGTTTTGGATGGGCACAGAAGTGCGCCACGCAAGGATTTCGGTGCATATTTACGACAAGGAAGGAAAAATAATCGAGCAACCAGATAGCTGGCAAAAAGGGCCTTTTGCCGCGGCCCATGTCATCCCAACCTCCACCGATAGCTATTTTATCATCGTCTCAATCGAAGAGTCGCCGGAGGAACGCACCCATTGGGCGCTGGTTTACGGATTTCGGTAACAGAATGTTGGTGTCACGAAGCGCAAGGAACGGCGGTCTCCAGGCCGCCGTGGACGATCTGAAGATCGCCCTTCCTTGATACGACATGACAGAAACTCGAACGTTGGAGTTTGAAAGCGCGCGTGCGTTGCAGTCGCTCTTTGCCAACGATATCAAGCTTCTGAAAAACCTGGAAGATTCCCTCGGCGTGCGAGTGACGACGCGCGAAGGATGGGTAAAAATGGAAGGTGAGCCGGAGAAACTAGATCGCGCCCAGCGCGTCTTCGATCAGCTGGAAGAAGCGCGTAAACGCGGTGTCGATATTCAAAAACATGAATTCAATTACGCCCTTAATTCCGTGAGTGAAGAACGCGCCGATAATTTATCGGATGCCATCTCCGCCCGGATCGTGACCTCGTCGCGCAAGGCGCCGGTCATTGCGCGCACGGTTGGCCAGAAAAATTATGTCGAGGCGATCGAGAAATACGATGTCGTCTTCGCCATCGGCCCGGCCGGGACCGGCAAAACTTATCTTGCAGTTGCGATGGCGGTGGCAGCGCTAAAGAAGGAACAGGTGTCGCGAATCATTTTGGCTCGCCCAGCGGTGGAAGCCGGGGAAGCCCTCGGATTTTTGCCGGGAGATTTGCAGGAAAAAATCACGCCTTATTTGCGGCCGCTCTATGATGCTTTGCATGACATGATGGAGGCGGAGGAATTGGAGCGCGCACTTTCCCGCGAAGTCATTGAAGTAGCGCCGCTCGCCTATATGCGCGGTCGCACCCTCAACAATGCGTTTGTCATTCTCGATGAGGCACAAAATGCCACCACCGAGCAGATGTTCATGTTGCTCACGCGCATCGGCATGAATTCCAAGTGCGTCGTTACCGGGGACGTTACCCAAATTGATCTGCCCGCGAATAAACGCTCCGGCCTGGTGGAGGCCTTGCAAGCCCTTAAGGCCGTGCCCGGCATCGCAATGAGCTATTTTACCGAGCGGGATGTCGTGCGTCACCCCCTGGTTCGTGCCATTATTAATGCCTATCAGCAGCATCGGACGCCCTCGGGGCGCAAGTAATGATCGATTTTCTCAAACGTAACGAACTGGTCCGCCGCGGCTTGGCTTCGGGAAAATTGCGACGCCGTCGTGCCCGCCACGAAGTGTTGCGAGGGCTGGAGTATTCCTGGGGCATGAAAGGGGTCCTTTTCACCGCCTTCATCGCCGGGCTGGCCTTGCTCATCTTCAGCGGCAACCAGCCTGAGCCAACAAAGAATTTTGTCATCGCACTGCTCTTTTTCCTGATCGCGCTGATGATGCTCTGGATCAATCAGCCGCGCACTTTTTCGCAAAACTCGCGCATTCTCCTCGTCTTCGGAGTGATGCTGGTGCAGTTGGCGCTCACAAAATTTATCTACGTCCTTTGCAGCAGCGGTGTCCTTCGATTGCAAACCGACATGACGGAATTGCTCACTCCCTTCGCACTTGCACCGCTCTTGCTAAGCGTGCTGCTCGGCCGCAATCACGGATTATATGCCGCGGTTTTCGTCAGTCTCTGGAGCAGCGTTCTTTTTGGAAAAATTGATGCGCCTTTGCTCGTCACCGGAATGATCAGTGGATTCACCGCTGTTTACCTGACGCTGCAAGTGCGTCGCCGTAGCAAACTGGTCCGCGCCGGGCTGGGTGTCGGCGTCGCGATTTGGATTTTGTCGCTCACCTTCGGTTTCATCGGCCCGATCAATCTCTTTCCGCCCACGGGATTGTTACCGCCACGATCGTCGGCGGCGTTATCCCGATGTTCGAACCGTTGTTCCAAATCACCACCGATATTTCGTGGCTGGAAGCGTCGGATTTAAACCACCCGCTTTTGCGTCGCATGACCATCGAAGCGCCGGGCACTTACCATCACAGTTTGGTGGTCGCGAACCTGGCCGAAGCCGCGGCCGAAGCGATCGGGGCCAACGCCACCCTCTGTCGTGTTTGCGCTTATTTTCACGATGTCGGGAAACTAGTGAAGCCCGACTATTTCACCGAAAACATGAGCTTCGAGCGCAACCCGCACGAGGATCTGGCGCCGACAATGAGTGCCTTGATCATCATCGCGCACGTGAAAGAAGGGGTAGATCTCGCGCTCAAACACAAACTTAATCAGCGCATCATCGACATTATTCAGGAACATCACGGGACTTCACTGGTCTACTATTTCTACAAGCGCGCCCAGCAAATGCACGAGGACGCGCGCGCCGGCGGCAAAATCATGAAGATGCGCCAGGACGATATTCCGGAAGTGCGCGAGGAAAGCTTCCGCTACAGCGGCCCGAAGCCGCAAACGAAAGAAAGCGCAATCGTTAGTCTGGCTGATGCGGTGGAAAGCGCGTCACGTAGTTTGGAAAAACCGACGCCGGCGAAGATCGAACAACTGGTTAACGATATCATCGACCAGCGTATCAGCGATCATCAGCTCGATGAATGCGATCTGACTTTGCGCGACGTGCGCGTGATTGCGGAGCGTTTCCGATTCACTCTCATGATGATGCTCCACAGCCGCATCGCCTATCCCAAGCAGGAAACGAAATCGCCCACGCCGCGTGACGATTCGCTCCGGCCCGATGTAATGGTGACAACGCGGAAGCCGGCGACCGCGCCACCGGTCTCGGCCGCGTGAGCGCGATCCGGGTGGATGAGGCGCTCCGTCGCGCGATGCTGACTAAGGTGCAGCCTCGCCGCCTAAATTCTAACGTCGAGTCGCCATAGGAAGGGACTGTTCGACCCTTCAATGAGTGACGCGCGGCGGCGGCTACGAGATTGGAAGACAGAAATTGCGATCATTCTCGGGTCGGGCCTGGATGCGATCGTTCAAAACCCGATCGAATCGATTGAGTACGCTGAGCTTTCTGAACTGCCCGAACCGCGCGTCCCCGGGCACGCAGGAAAATTTTCGCTCTGCGAAATCTCTGGTGTACGTGTGATTTTCGCGCAGGGCCGCGTCCATTTGTACGAAGGCTATTCGGCGCGCGAGGTGACCGCGAATGTGCGCATGCTCGCGCATGCCGGAATTGAGAAGCTTGTGGTTACAAACACCGCCGGGGCGCTGAATCAAAAATTCAAACCGGGCGATTGGATGATGATCAACGATCATCTAAACCTCACCGGAACTTCGCCCCTGATTGGTCGGCCAGAATTTCTCGATCTGAGGAACGCTTATTCACCGCGATTGCAGAAACAATTTGGCGATGGGGCGCAGAAGATCGGCATGTTTTTGCATCAGGGCGTTTACGCCGCCGTCGTTGGCCCGCAATACGAAACCGCGGCTGAGGTCCGAATGCTGGAGAACCTCGGCGCCGATGCGGTCGGGATGTCGACGGTACTCGAGGTGATTCAAGCCCGCGCTCTCGATATGGAGGTTGCGGGATTTTCTTGCATTACAAACTTAGCCACTAGACTTCCGCCAACGACGCTCAGCCACGGCGAAGTGTTGGAGACTGGCCGCAAGGCAGCAAAGGATTTTTTCCGCGTTCTTGGGGAAGCATTGCCGAACCTGTAGCCTGCACCTACGGGGACACGCGCCCTCCGTTCCGATTAAGGTCTAATTTCGATCGGTGTCCCATCGGCGACTGATCCCCAAATCTCGTCGATCTCGGAATCAGTCACGGCAATGCAGCCCGCCGTCCAATCGCGCAAGTGATGGGCTGGTCCCAATGCGCTGAAGCCATTCGGTAAACCGTGAATCATGATATCCCCGCCCGGCGCCACACCCGCCTCTGCCGCTCGTGCGCTGTCGGCCGCATCCGGATAGGAAATATGCAAGGCGCGATGGAAGGCGCTGTCGGACTTGTGAAAATCAATTGCGTATTTTCCTTCCGGTGTCCGGCCATCGCCTTCGCGTTGCTTCGGCCCAACCGGAGAAAAACCGAGCGCGACCCGATACTCTTTTAATTTTCGCCCAGCACAAAATAGCGTTAATCGGCGCGCGCCTTTTTCGACCAATATCCTTTCGGCTTTCGCATTTACCGATTTCTGCCGCGCCTGAGACAAAAAGGTCGCGACCGCCGCAAGGAGCAATCCAGCTAATGCAAATCCGAATAGACGGCGCAAGCTAGTGCAGTGTCCCATAGCCAGGGTTGCGATCTAAGATCGATCGAACAGTTTTCACCGCCAGTCCGGCTCGGACCTATTGATTCAGATCGGGCCGCTTGGCGCGCGGCTCGCGATCTTTTGCCGTCGCGGTCGACGGTTGAGTAACAAAGGGTCCGCCTTCCATCGGTGCGGCAGAGGTGAACGCGACGTCGGGCATTTCACTGGGCAAACCCTCTAGCGGAAAATCCTTTCGCAGCGGAAAGAATGGATAGCCGTCCCACATTAGAATACGGCGCAGATCCGGGTGGTTGTTGAAGCGGATGCCCATCATGTCGTAAATCTCGCGCTCATGCCAATCGGCCGTCGGCCAAATGTCCGATACCGTATCGACCGCGCAGACTTCTTCGCTGACCGCGAGTTTGAGTCGCAGATGAACCGCGAGCGTCATTGAGTAAAGCTCGTAGACGACCTCGAATCGCGGTTCGTCACCGAAATTATCGACACTGGAGATATCGATTAAGTAATCAAACGAAAGTTCGTCCCGGCAAAACTTGGCCACTTCGCGCAAGTCTTCCGGCTGAATGCTGAAGGTTGTCTCGTGACGAAATTCAATCCGGCTCTGAATTTTCGCGCCGAGGAGACGGCTGATTGATTCAAGCAGCTCCTGTCCGGTCATCTCAGCCACCTATTCCTAATCTTATTCCTTTTCTTCATAGAGTAGGAATAGGAGCAAGAATACGAATAAGAATAAAATTCATGCGACCGAACTCGTGGACGGCGCAGCGCCCCTAACGCCGCCGCGGATGGAAGGCGTCGGGTGAGTTCGCTTCTCAATGTCGGGAATAAGCTCGTGGGCGAGTTTTGGCTTCTGATTCAAGAACGCCTGTTCGCCCTCAATTTTTTTCTGCAAGCGGATCAATCCTTCCAGCAGCGCTTCCGGCCGAGGAGGGCATCCCGAAACGTAAACGTCTACCGGGATAAGTTGATCAATGCCTTGCAGCACGGCATAACTTCGATACATCCCGCCGGTCGACGCGCACGCCCCCATCGCGATGCACCATTTCGGTTCTGGCATTTGCTCCCAAATGCGTTTTACGGCCAGCGCCATTTTGTAAGTGACGGTGCCGGCGACAATCATAACATCGCATTGCCGCGGCGAGAATCGCATTACTTCGGAACCGAAACGTGCAATATCAAATCGCGAGGCGGCGGTCGCCATCAGTTCAATTGCGCAACAGGCTAGGCCCATCGGCATGGGCCAGAGCGAATTCTTGCGCATCCAGTTCATGGCAGCGTCGAGCTGCGTGAAGATCACGTTGCCCTCAATTTTTGAATCGTAGGCGGTGGTTTGCGGCACAGCCCAACACTAACTTGAGCGGGTCGGCATGCAAGATAATGACCCAACTCAAGGCAAAAGCTTCACCTTGCCATCCTTACCGCCACAAAGGACCGAGGAGCGCACAAAATCTGCTACATCGGTGGAGCTCCACGTCCTTTGCAATTAGATTTTTCGATTGTATAGAACGCCTCCTCAAAAACTTTAATAATGATGACTCGCACCCATCTCGACCGGCTGGAAAACCAGAGCGTCTTTATTTTTCGCGAAGCCTACCACGCCTTTAAAAATATCGCGATGCCGTGGTCGATGGGCAAAGACTCAAATGTCTTAATCTGGTTAGCGTCCAAAGCCTTTTTCGGCCGGGTGCCATTTCCGGTTTTGCACATCGATACCACTTATGAGTTCCCGGAGATGCTCGAGTTCCGCGAATGGGCGACTGCGCATTACAAATTGAACCTGATCGTAAAGATTAATGAAGAAGCCCGCGCCCGCGGCGTCGGCTACGAAACACACGACCCAGTGACGGTGACGCATGAATTGAAAACGGTCGCGCTTCAGCAAGCGATGGCGCAATATAAATGGGACGCCCTCATCACTGGCATCCGGCGCGATGAAGATCCAACCCGGGCCAAGGAGCGTTATTTCTCGAAGCGTAACGCACAATTCGAATGGGACTACAAAGATCAGCCGCCGGAATTCTGGGGACAATTCGCCACCACCGCTGCCGACGGCGAGCACGTCCGCGTGCAACTGCTGTTGGATTGGACTGAGGTTGACATTTGGCGCTACATCCAGCGCGAAAACATTCCAATCCCGAAGATGTATTTTGCCAAAAATGGCCAGCGCTATCGCTCGCTCGGATGCAGTCCAATTACCAAACCAATCGCGAGCAACGCCGATACCATTGACGCCATCATTGCTGAATTAGAAACCACGCGCACGAGCGAGCGCGCCGGCCGCGCCCAGGACCACCATGAGCGCAACGCGATGCAGAAGCTACGGGCAAAGGGGTTTCTCTAGTTGCCGATGCTGCGTGCCGACAGATCAGAAAATGAGCAAACGACAATCAAGTACCAAAGATAGGACATCCGCCATCCAGCATCCAGCATCCAGCGGCGAGGCGACGCTGCGCGTCGTCTTTGTCGGCCACGTCGATCATGGCAAGTCCACCCTCATCGGTCGCATCCTGAGCGACACTAATTCGCTGCCGGAAGGGAAGCTCGAGCAGGTGCAACGCGCCTGCGCTGCGGAAAACATGGAATTCGAGTTTGCCTTTCTTCTCGATGCCTTGCTCGAAGAACAAGAGCAAAACATCACCATCGATACGACACAGATTCCCTTCAAAACAGCGAAGCGGAATTACATGATTATCGATGCGCCTGGTCACAAGGAGTTTTTGAAAAACATGATCACCGGTGCGTCCAACGCGGATGCGGCCGTGCTTGTGATTGCTGCCAATGAAGGCGTGCAGGAGCAATCAAAGCGGCATGCTTATTTGTTGAGTTTGCTCGGGGTCCGGCAATTCTGCGTCGTCGTCAATAAAATGGATCTGGCGGACTATTCCGAGGCCCGCTTCCTCGAGATCGAAAAGAAGTATCGCGAATTTTTGAAGACGTTGAATTTGGAGACCAACGTTTTTATTCCAGCCTCGGCACGATTCGGCGAGAACATCACTGTCCGCAGCACAAAAATGCAGTGGCATCGCGGGCCAACTTTGGCCGAGGCGCTCGATGCGATGACGCCACTTGCCCCACCAATCGATCTACCGCTGCGCCTTTGCGTGCAGGATGTTTACAAATTCGACGATCGCAGAATTATCGCCGGCCGTATCGAAACGGGAACGCTTCAAGTTGGCGACGAATTAGTTTTTTCGCCCGCTAACAAAACGTCGATTGTCCAGTCGATCGAACATTGGCAGCCCGCTTCCACGGCTGCAACGTCGCCTCGCGGAAATGGCGGAATGGCGATCGCCGGCGATTCGATTGGAATCACGTTGCAGGAACAAATTTTCGTCGAGCGCGGTTACGTCGCCTCGCATTCAAAAGATACACCGATCGAAACGAACCGTTTTCATGCCGACCTTTTTTGGATCGCGCGTCAGCCGGCGCGTTTGTCACATCTTTACACTGCGCGCCTGGCGACTCAGGAAGTGAAATGTCAGATTGTATCGCTCGATGAGGTGATGGATTCTTCGTCTCTCGAACGGAACCCCACCAAGGCTGACCAGCTCGCGCGCAATGAGGTTGGGCGTCTAACCATTCAAACCCGTGCGCCGATTGTACTCGATAACCACGATCGGCTTCCACCTCTTGGTCGCTTTGTTCTGGTGGATGACGGGATGATCTGCGGCGGCGGGATTATTCACGGCGGCGTTTACACCGATCGCAGCGCGATCAAAAGCAAGAATATCTTCTGGAGCGAAGGAAAAATCACCGCGCAAGCGCGCGCTACACAACATGGACATCGTGGTGCCGTCGTCTGGCTAACAGGGCTTTCCGGCTCTGGCAAATCCACGATCGCGCAAGCGCTCGAACGAGAACTTTTTATCCGGGCAATGCATCCCTATGTCCTGGACGGTGATAATGTGCGGCATGGCTTGAATTCCAATCTCGGGTTTGCGCCGGAAGACCGGGTCGAAAACATTCGGCGCGTGAGCGAGGTGGCAAAGCTGATGGCAGACGCCGGCAATGTCGTCATCACCGCTTTCATCTCACCTTACCGGGCCGATCGGCAGCGGGCTCGTGCCATTGCGATGGAAGGTAACGCAGAATTTATCGAGGTATTTGTGGATGCGCCGCTGGAGGTTTGTGAAGAACGCGATCCGAAAAATCTCTATAAGAAAGCGCGGGCGGGGCAGATTCGAGAGTTCACCGGTATCGATGCACCGTATGAATCGCCCGTCGATCCCGAAATTGTGGTGCAAACAAATCAGCAAAGCGTGGAAGAATCGGTTGCGAGTATTCTGGAGCGACTCCTGCCGCGGTTGAAATAGAAAACCGGCCAGTCCGCTTGGACTTTTGCTCGCATTTCGCGAATTGGTTCGGCATTTTGTCATCTCATGCGCACCTATCTGAGGATTTTTAATCCGTTAATCGCTCTCCTTATTTTCATCCTCTGCTCATTCGCAGCGGTGAGAGAGGACAAAGATAAACCGATCGTTCCGAGAAATATTATCTCGGGTGGAATCGCGACTTACTTTTTCGCCAAGGGAATGTTTTGTGGCGTTGCTCTTCTCTTGCTCGGCAAGATTTTAGAGAACCAGCTCGGCCGCGACGATCGCCAGGAGTGAACCAGAGCCCGAGAAGGCAGTGAACATTGCGTTGTTGCACCTGCAACACTCAATTGTTAACTCGCCTACTGCCTGCAAATCCAGGTTAGGCACGACTTTATCCGCCCTGATTCGATAACTTCACCGCCGGTGCGACCAAGCTCGCCGGACACCGGGAGCGGGGCGTTTTCGGCTGAGAGCTCCATATCAGCAGGGGGCTTCACGATTACGAAGCATGTAGGCCTTCCCAAGCGAGACACCCTCAGGAAGGCGCTTGCACCTGATTTTCAGCGGGTCAGTAGCGAACGCGAACCAGATAGAGGCCTGCTGCCGGAGCAACAAAACGGGCAGATGTCCGTGAAGGCCGTTCCAACCGCAATTCTATTGATTGGAGACTCTCTTTCCCGAGCGCGCAGCGGGCCATTGCGCCCACCATCAATCGCACCATTTTGTAGAGAAATCCGTCCGCCGAAAATTCGATCTCGAGCAGATCGCGCCGGCCAGTGATCCGGACGTATTCCATCGTGCGCACGGTGCTTCGTTCCTTTTTTCCGCGATTTGCGGCAAAGGCGGCGAAATCATGCCGGCCAAGGAAGAGTTTCGCCGCTCGCCCAAGCAACTCGCGATCAAGCGGAGCAGCGATATGCCATGCCCTGCCGATCTCCAGCGGCGGCCGGACCGTGCCATTTATGATCCGGTAACGGTAAGCTTTACCTTTCGCAGAAAATCGAGCGTGAAAACTTTTCGCGACAAATCGCGCCTGCAAAATCCGAATCGCTGGCGGCAGCACGCCGTTTAGGGCTTTGAGCCAGCGTTCGGCGGCGAAGTGCGCCGCTGGAACATCCACATGGGCGCACTGCCCGAGCGCGTGCACTCCGGCGTCCGTCCGTCCCGAGCCGGTCACGGCCAGGCGAGTCCCGCAAACCCGTTCGAATGCTTCTTCGAGGCGATCCTGAACGGTGTTGCCGTGTTTTTGGCTTTGCCAGCCGGCGAAATCCCGCCCGTCGTAGCCGATAACCAACTTAAGCCGGCGCGATTCACGCATTTAGCCGGTCGAGATAACTTTGCAGGATGATTTGTGCCGCGACCTGGTCCCGAATGCTGCGCGTCGCGCGCGTTTTCTTTCCTGCATCGCGTAACGCCCGTTCGGCCGCGACGGTCGAAAGCCGTTCATCCCAAGTTACGACTTCACACGAAATGAGCGGCCGCAATTTTTCGACGAAGCGTTGTGCATTTTCCGCCGCAAGACCGAGCGCACCATTCATTTGCTTCGGCAATCCGACGACCACGCAATCCACTTTCCGTTCCGCTACGATCTTCTGAACTCGCCGCGCTATCGTCTCCGTCGAACCGCTCTCGATCGTCTCCAATGGATGCGCCAGCATGCGCAATTCGTCGGAGAGGGCGACGCCGGTGCGCGCCGCTCCGAGATCGAGGCCCAGAATTTGGTTCACTGCAATGCCTCCGGTAATTTTGCGACCAGATTCTTGATTTTCTCAGCGTGATGCCGATGGCAAACCAGCACCGCATCGCGCGTCCTAACAACAATTAGATTGTTTACACCGAGAAGAGCGACGTTATTGCCAGCATCGTCAAAGACAATGTTATCGCCGGCCTCGAGCACGGTGAGACCGCAGTTGGCAACATTGCCCCGGCTGTCTCTTGGGAAATACCGCGCCACTGCCGGCCAGCCACCGACATCGTCCCAATCGAATTCCGCTTCCAGCACAAGCACCCGATCGGCGTGTTCCATCACTGCGTAATCGAACGACGTTCTCGGAAGCTTCGAGAATTTCTCGCCCCAGCTCTTCTCGAAAGCGCCGGGGGAGCTCATCATAGAGATGAATCGTCCAAATTCCGGAGCGTGCCTGTTAAACTCGGTGAGAATTGTCGGCACCGTCCAAACAAACATGCCGGCATTCCAGCGAAAATTTCCTTTGCGAATAAAAGATTCGGCCAGGTCGACATTTGGTTTCTCGCGGAAGCGGACGACCCGGAAGAGACCTGGTTTGCCTGGAATTGGCTCGCCCATTTCAATGTAACCAAAACCGGGATGAGCTGAAGCCGGTCGGATCCCGATCGTGATCAGCGCACTCTTTTTTTCCGCAGCTTCTACCGCATCGCGAATAATTTTCTGAAATGCCGCTGTCTCTTTAATCACGTGATCGGCCGGCAGGATAACCATTGCGGCGGTGTGATTGCGCGCGGCGACCCAGGCTATGCCGAGCGCGACGGCCGCGGCAGTATCACGTTTTGACGGTTCGGCAATAATATTGCATGTCGGAAAATTTTTTAGCGATTCACGTACGCCCTTTTCCTGGTCGACGTTTGTTAGAATAACAATGCGAGCAGGGGGGATCAATCCGTCCAAGCGCGCCACCGTTTCCTCCAGCAGCGAGCGACTCGAGACCAGGCGCAGCAATTGCTTTGGTAAGGCGCGCCGGCTCAGCGGCCAGAACCTCTCGCCGCTGCCGCCGGCGAGAATCAATGCATAAATTTCCATGTCCGCTCTGAAGTTCGTCGGTCGTTTTTTACACGCTTGCAACAATTTCCCATTTATTTTTCGCTCCCGCGACGTATAGGAATAAGCGAATGCCGCTGACGATATCCATTCCGAAATCGCCCAACGATCTACCGGTCGATCCGCTTCTCGCCCTCACTCGCGCTGCGATCGGACTCGGCCTCGGTTTGCTCGTGGCGGACCGGATCAAACGCCCCGCACGACAAGCCACCGCCATCGCCCTGATGTCCGTGGGCACGCTCGCGGCCATTCCATTTCTGCTAAAAGTAGCGGCAGGTTGTCTCAATCGGGCCGATTCCGAGCGGGGCAGTCGCAGGCGCTTAAGCAGCATCCGCGGCGACTCCGGTTATCATTCCGATTCGGACGCGTACTAGACGCCACGTTATAGTTTGTGGTAGGGCGAACCCGCCACCTGTGCTTGAAGTAACGCACGCGCCGGATTAAGCGTCCATCGCATGTCGTCACGAAGTGCCAAGGCTGAAACGATGCGTGACCGCTGCGGCAAGATTCGCGCGGAAGAAGAGCAGTTGCGCGAAGGCGGTGGCAAAGCTGGCCAGGAACGCCAGCATAAGCTCGGACGTCTGGTCGCGCGCGAGCGCATCGCACGTTTGCTCGATACCGACGCGCAATTTTTCGAGATCGGACTTTGGGCCGCCTACAAAATGTATGAGCAGTGGGGACGCGTCCCAGCAGCTGGTGCCGTCGCCGGCATTGGCAACGTTGCCAACGTGCCATGCATGATCGTCGCCAATGACGCTACCGTGAAAGCTGGCGCATTCTTCCCGCAGACGGCAAAGAAATTAATTCGCGCGCAACGGATCGCATTCGAAAACAATTTGCCACTGATCTATCTGGTCGATTCCGCCGGCGTATTTCTGCCGATGCAGGATGAAATCTTTCCAGATGAGGACGATTTCGGGCGCATCTTTCGAAATAATTCGGTCATTTCCGCGGCTGGCATTCCACAGTTCGCCGCCATCATGGGCAATTGTGTGGCCGGCGGAGCTTATTTACCGGTGTTGTGCGACAAGATTTTAATGACCGAGGGCAGCGGGCTTTACCTTGCCGGCCCTTCGCTGGTCAAAGCCGCCATTGGGCAAATCGTCGATCAGGAAGAACTCGGCGGCGCGAAAATGCATTCCGAGATCAGTGGTACGGTCGATTTTTTCGAAAAGAACGATGAAACGTGTCTGGAAAAAGTGCGTTCGTTGCTGAAGTTGCTGCCGGAAGCTAACGAGAAATGTGCAATGCCCGGCGTCAAGGACGCCGCGAAACCAGGTGATGCCGTCTACGATTTAATCAGCCTGGATGGTCACAAGAATTATGATGCGCGCGATTTACTTGCCACTATCATCGACGCCGATTCGCTCGATGAATACAAAGCTGATTACGGCAAGACTTTGGTAACAGCTTATGCGCGGATCGGGGGTCGTGCGGTCGGCATCATCGCCAGCCAGCGTCTGCAAGTGCGCACCAAGACGGAAGGGATCCAAATGGGTGGCGTCATTTATTCGGACAGCGCCGACAAAGCCGCACGCTTTGTCATGGATTGTAATCAGGTCGGGCTTCCGATTCTTTTTTTCCAGGATGTGACCGGATTCATGGTCGGAAAAGCTGCGGAACAAAGTGGAATCATCCGCAGCGGGGCGAAGTTGGTGAATGCAGTCAGTAATTCAATCGTGCCGAAAATCACGATCGTGGTCGGTGGCTCGTTTGGTGCCGGGAATTACGCGCTCTGCGGCAAGGCTTACGATCCGCGTTTTATCCTGGCCTGGCCAAACGCACGCTACGCCGTGATGGGTGCAGCGCAGGCCAGCGATACTGTTTTTTCCATTCTCGCTCGCGCGAAAGAACGCGGAGATAAAACGGCCGCGCCGGAGGAGCTGGAAGAATTGCGCGCCAAAGTGAAGGCAAGTTACGAAGAGCAAACCGACATTCGTTATGGCGCGGCGCGGGGTTGGATCGATGCCATCATCCAACCTCATGAAACACGTGACGTCCTCATCCGCCTTCTTTCCTATGTTAGCCGGCCGCCCGCGAAAGGGCGCTTCCACACCGGCGTGATTCAAGTTTGATTGCCCGATATTTCGTTAGTTGAAAATTCGCCGCTGATGGCGGCATTCAGCGCCACGACTTTGGTGAATCGCCCATTTACCGGGAGTGTCAGGCCGCGCTGTTGCAATGCACGCAAGACTTCTTCCGTCGGGATATTCCCGACCAATTTATCTTGCGCGAAGGGGCAACCACCAAGCCCGCCAATGGCGGAATCGAAACGCCGGCATCCAGCGTCGTACGCGGCCAGCACTTTCGTCACTGCTTCCGCGCGCGTGCTATGCATATGGATGCCGATTTCACATTCAGGACATTCGCGCACGACCGCCGACACCACACGATGAACCAGGGCCGGGTCTGCTGCTCCCACCGTGTCGGCGATTGAGACGGAACGAACACCCAGACTCACGATGGTTTCGGCGGCCTGCGCGACTTTCTCTTCGCTCCATGGATCGCCATAAGGATTCCCAAAAGCCATTGAAATGTAGGCAACCATTGCCAGACCAGCTTCGTCTGCCTGCTTGCGAATTTTCTTCAACAGCTCTTCGTTCTGCTCCGGCGATTGATTTTGGTTTCTACGCAGAAACGTCTTCGAGATTGAACACGGATAGCCCAGCGTGCTTACCGCTCCGGTCGCGATCGCGCGCTCCGCGCCTCTTTCGTTCACAACAATGCCGATGATCTCAACGTCCTCGAGCGGCCCAAGTTGCTCGAGAACCTTCTCACTGTCAGCCATCTGCGGCACAGCTTTCGGCGAGACGAAACTTACCGCATCAATATGTCGGAAGCCTACCGCCACCAGGCCGCGCAAATATTCCGCCTTTCGCTCAGTCGGAATCTGACGGGGGAGTCCCTGCCACGCGTCTCGCGGACACTCGATGAGCTTGATGGATTCCATCGCGGAAAGTTACTAGCAGATTAAGTCGAAAGTGCGACGTTTGCCGCGCTGCAAGCAGTAAAAGCGTCCCATGCCTGTCGTTCTCGTCGAAAAGAAAACACCGCAGATCACCGTCGTAACTTTGAACCGCCCCGAACGCCGTAACGCGTTATCGATCCAGCTGCTGACCGAGCTGATCGCGTCGATCAAACTTGCTTCGGACGAGATAAGGGAGCGCATTCTTATTTTGAGTGGCGCGGGAGCGGCATTCTGTACTGGTTTGGATTTGAAGGAAGCGCAGAATCAAACCAAGGCGCACGCGACTGCAGATTTGGTTGCGCACGTGCTTGGCGCGCTCAACGAGGCGCGTCCAGTAACCATCGCGGCCGTCCATGGAGCCGCGGTTGCCGGTGGCGCCGGCATTATGTCGGCCTGTGACTACGTTGTTGCCGCGGAAGGAACGAAGATTGGTTATCCGGAAACGCGGCGCGGTCTCGTCGCTGGGTTGGTCATGACATTCCTACGCCGGCAATTGCGCGAACGCGATATGCGCGAATTGCTTTTGGGTGGGGAACTAATTGATGCAAAACGTGCTCTCGAAATGGGCTTAGTGAATCGTGTCGTGCCCGCGAAGGAGGTAATGAATGAAGCGCTGAAGTTCGCTGATTCTGTTTTGCAAGGCGCGCCAAATGCGGTTCTGCAGACGAAACGGATGATTGATGAGCTTTGGTCGACCTCAGTAAAAGACGATCTCGAGCGAGCATTGAAGCATCATATGCAGGCGCGTGGATCGACCGAAGGTCGTGAAGGCATTACCGCCTTCAACGAGAAGCGGAAGCCAAATTGGACGGTGTAAGCGGAAGCCGCACAAAAATAAATCTTTTCTCGAATACAGAATCGTCTTCGCTACGATTTGGCGGCGCGCGTTTCCTCCGCCGGAATCATGAACTGCTCGATTTGCTCTTTGATTTCGTGCGCGAAATTGGCAGCACCAGCACCGTTCACGACGCGATGATCGAAGGTGAGGGAAAGCGTGATCACCTCCGCCGTTTCGTTTTTCCTTCCGTTGAGCAATATTTCACGATGAGCTGAGCCGATGAAGAGCGTCCCGACTGAAGGTGGCACGACGATCGGTGCTGCCGCCCGCACGCCAAAGGCGCCGAGACTGCTGATGACAACAGGGGCATTCATCGCATCAACGCGTCCGGCGCGAGTCTCATCGACAGTCTTGCGATAAATCTCGGCGAATGTATCCCAACTTTTTCGGTTCGCTTCCGTGATGACGGCGGTGGCAAGGCGATCGCCCTCGATCGCTACCGCAATACCGAGGTCGAAATTTTCGTTTTCGACAATCGTCTCATCCTCCAAAACCAAACGACGAAACGGCGCATGTTTTTCCATCGCGCGCACAACCGCCCACGCCATCATGACCGATGGCGATGGGGCGTTCCGGTCGTTTTTCTTTTTCGCCACGTCGCGCGCCTTGCGAATAGCATCCCAGCGCGCGTCGATTTGCAGGTTGGCGGGAATGACGCGGCTGAGTTTGCGGGTGATGGTCGGGGAAAGCGCAGGATCTCTTGTTGTAGCCGCGGTCGCTGGCCGCGGCTTTTCCGGAGTCAGGCCGCGGCCAGCGACCGCGGCTACAGATTCCCTCGGCGTCGCCTCGACTTGATCAGCAGATTCCGTTAAAATAGTTCCCAGTTCCTGACCGATCTCCACCGTGGCGCCGACTTCGACTTTCCATTGGCCCATTGTTCCAGCGAACGACGATTCAATCGGATAAACCGCTTTGTCGGTTTCGACTTCGCAAAGTGCGTCGTCCAATTCAATGGGATCTCCCGGCTT
>QHRO01000058.1 GCA_003220155.1 Verrucomicrobiota bacterium | reverse complement strand
AGATCGGATTGTAACCGATCATGACGTTGCCTTTGCTAACGAGAATTGGGGGACTCACCATCTTGCTCCAAAGATCGGTTTGCGACATCAGATGCGCGATGATCATCTGCCCCACACTACAGTTTTCGGTGTCTTCCTGGATAATGATAACCCGTCCAGTTTTTCGCACCGATTCCTCGACTGTCTCGCGGTCCCATGGGGAAATCGAACGCAGATCAATCAACTCGATACTCGCTTCATTTTCGATTTGTTGAATTGCTTCGAGCGCCTTCTCCACCGTGTTGCCCCAGGCAATCAGCGTCACGTTCGATCCAGCCTGGCGTTTGCGTGCTTTCCCAAGCGGGACCGCGCGAATCGCTTCCGCGCTTTCGCGTTCCGCCCAGAACATGTGTTTTGGAATCAAAAAA
>QHRO01000177.1 GCA_003220155.1 Verrucomicrobiota bacterium | reverse complement strand
TCAACCGTCGTTAGAACAAGAAAGAGGCTCGCGGAAGATGCATTTAACGGCTACTTTCCGACGCAAAACGCGCCGACGTAGCTCAGCTGGTAGAGCAGCTGATTCGTAATCAGCAGGTCACGGGTTCGAATCCCGTCGTCGGCTCCAGCTCCATGCCAACCGCGATCATCGTCCCGACCTTGCAGGAAGTGGACAACATTATGCCACTGGTTGAACAGATCGAGCAAACGAAGGTTCCGTTCGGCGAAATCATCTTCGTTGATGATGGATCCACTGACGGCACTCGCGAAAAAATTCGCGCGCTGACCACAGCGCATCGGGTGCGGCTGATCGAACGCGACGGAGCTGAACGCGGATTGGCGGGCGCCATTATCACCGCCGCGAATGCATCATCGGCCGATGTTTTTGTGGCGATGGATGCCGACCTTAGTCATCCGCCAGAAAAAATCCCGGCCTTGTTACACCCGATTCTGATGAATGAAGCCGACCTCGTCATCGGCAGCCGCTATATCCTGGGTGGCGCAACCCCGGGTTGGCCAGTCTGGCGCCGGTTTCTCTCCCGCGTAGCATCCGCGCTGGCCTACCCGCTCACCGGCGTGCACGATTCCATGGGCGGATTTTTCGCGATCCGGCGCGAGTGTTTGTTGCGATTCGCTAATCAGGCGGCTGGGTTCAAGATCGTCTTCGAAACAATTGCGCGTGGACGAGCGCTGCGGGTGCGGGAAGTCCCGATCGTGTTCCGGGATCGCGCCCGGGGGATGTCCAAAATGTCGTTCGCTCAGGCGATGCGCTTTGCCTTGGCCTGGCTCCGAGCAATTGGGCGGCGCATAACCGAAGGCAAGGCTTCGGCGCCTCCCTTGCCTGCACAAAGATTATTTCGCGATTAAATTTTGCGCGCGTCGAAGATCGATCGCGAGCGCGAGATAAAGCATGAGCGCGGCGAAAAACAGGCTGCCATAAATTTGCGCGAACCGCGGCGCGATCGCCGTCGCGGTTAAAGGCGCGAGCGCGATCAACACCCAGATCAGCGATGCCGGCACTTCCAAGCTCCGTTTGATCAGGAGCGCGAGCGGAAACATTAGCCAGACAAATAAGTAACCGAAGGCGAGCGGCGTAAAAATCAGGATCAGGCTTAAAAGCGCGGCGAATTCCCGGGCGTCTCCTTCCGGCGCACGTTGGCGCGGCATTGCCACAACAAAGGACAATCCAAGGAGAAGCGCGCTCCCCATGATGACGATGTTTACCGTCCTGAAATCAAGATCGGCGAGATTCGCGTAAGCTAGTGGATCGGGTTCCTCATCAACGCTGACTCGTCTGAGCAAACGATTGGCCAGACCGAAAATCGATTGATTTTTCCAGGTATAACCGCGCGCCGGCCGTTGCGCGATCCCACCTTGCTCATAATGCAACATCCCGCGTTGCCAGTCGCGAGCGTCGTTCAAGCTCTGGTGCCATCCGCGAAATGGAATTGGCAAAAGGAAAAGCAAGATAACCAGTGCGATCACCAGCGAGATCGCGGCCATCCAATAACGGCGATAAATAAAATAAAAAATTGCGAGCAACGGAAACGCTTTGATCGCGACCGCGAGCGCGACCAGGGCCCCGGCTAAGGTTTCGCGGCCGTGGCGCAAGCTGAGAAAGGCACCGAGCATGAGCGCGAGCAAAACCAGGCTCGGTTGGCCGAGATGATAACTCGACCAGACAAAAGGCATAACGATGAAGGTGGCGACGACAATGGGCGTGTTCTGAGCGCGCTGCTCCGACATCAACGCGCTTGAAAACCTGATGCACAGAATCCACGCCACCGTGTTAAGCGAAGACAAGATCAAAATCATCGCGGCCTTGCCGAAGAACGCGGGCAGGGCTAACAGCAGCGCGCAAGTGGGCGGATACATGAACGGAAAAATTTGCGCGTGTGGATAAATCTCGCCGCCTTGCAGCACCGTTTGTCCGGCTTGAAACCAGGTCCGGTAATCCATGTCCGTGCCGCTGTGCAAAAAGCGGACGAATGGGAGAAGGGTGAAGGTTATTGCCGTTACGATGAAGAGAACGCGGAATAGGAGCCGCGGGCGCGGACTTTCCAATCGCTCAGTCAAAACGCGAAGCCGAGCGATCACGCGACAATCGACTCAATCCCCGGGCGCACCTTGTGCCAGTCGGTGCTCTGTTCGTAAGCATGGGCAATTTGAAAAATGCGCGCTTCGTCCAGCGCTTTTCCGAGGAGCTGTAGCCCGATCGGCAACTTTTTTCCGTTCTCCGATTGGGCAAATCCACAGGGAACACTGATCCCGCAAATTCCCGCCAGATTTGCGGCGTTGGTAAAAATATCTGCCAGATACATCTGCAAGGGATCGGTCGTTTTCTCGCCTAGCTTGAACGCCGGAGTCGGCGACGTCGGCGAAACGAGGGCTTCTACTTTCTCAAACGCGCGCACGAAATCCTGGCGGATGAGCTCGCGCACCTTTTGCGCACGCAAATAATAGGCGTCGTAATAACCGGAACTGAGAACGTAGGTGCCGAGAATAATTCGCCGTTTCACTTCCGCACCGAATCCTTCCGCACGCGTGCGGGCGTAATGATCAAACAAACTGCTCACATTCTCTGCCCGATGCCCGTAGCGCACACCATCAAAACGCGCGAGGTTGGCCGAGGCTTCCGCCGTCGCCAGAATGTAGTAAACACTAATGGCGTAGTCCGTATGCGGAAGCGAGACCTCAGCGATTTCCGCGCCGAGTGAGCTCAGTTGTTTGACTGCTGTCATGACCGCGCTTTTCACCACCGGATCGACGCCTTCAATCATATATTCTTTGGGCAACCCAATACGGATGCCTTTCAGATCGCGACCAAGGTTTTGTGCATAATCCGGGACCGGCCCATCGAGCGAGGTGGAATCGCGCGAATCGTGACCGGCAATTGCATTCATCAGCAAGGCGGAGTCCTGTACAGTTTTCGTTAGCGGCCCGATTTGATCGAGGGAAGAAGCGAAGGCAACGAGACCGAAGCGCGAGACTCGGCCATAGCTTGGTTTGAACCCGACTATTCCGGAGAGCGCGGCGGGCTGACGAATCGATCCGCCGGTGTCGCTTCCAAGCGCCCCGAAAGCAATGTCCGCGGCGATAGCTGCGGCTGAGCCACCGCTTGATCCGCCCGGCACACGCGAAAGGTCCCAGGGATTACGCGTTACCTGGGCACTGGAATTTTCCGTGGAGGAACCCATGGCGAATTCATCCATGTTCATCCGGCCGAAGGGAATCGCCCCATGCGCGCGCAATCTCTCGATCACGGTTGCGCTGTAGGGTGCACGATAGCCGCGCAAGATCCTGGAACCACAGGTGCATTGCTGGCCTTCGACATTGATTAGGTCCTTGATGGCGATCGGAATCCCGCCCAACGATAAACTCACGTCCGCTTTTTCTGCTTCCGCCGTCGCCGCGGCAAGGTCGTGCACCAGATACGCGCCGATTTTGGGGTCAACGGTATTGATTCGGTCCTCCAGAGCCTGCAACGCCTCACCTGGCGAAATTTCTCTTCGCCGGAGGAAATCCCGAAGCTCGATAATGCTGAGCGCCGGCAAATCGCGCTTCGTCATTCCATTAAGTGCTTAACGGAGTCGCTCAAACCACGAGTTGGTTGCGATCGTTGCGATTCAGTTCCGGGGATCGCGCGCGCCTGGCGTGCCCATTTCGGCGCCTCGCCGAAATGCTTCTCTTGTTCAACCAAAGAAAGTCGTTGGCGAGGCGCCAACGACGGCACGCGAGGGCGCGCGCGCTCCCCGGAAAAGAGGTGTCGCGGGGTGGTCACCCCAACACAAAGCGCTCCGCGCGTCGTGTCGCGAATACTGGACAGCTTCGTCATTCCACAACTTTGGTGACGATGAAAAGATTATTGGCCTTTCGCGGTGCATTGCTTAACGCCTGCCCGGCCGTGAACCAATCACGCGCTTCGTCCGCACGAAAGACATTGAAAATCGGAACAGCATGCGCCGCTGCTTCCACGCCCTCGACGTTCACTTCATTTAATTTTTCCGCGTACTTTAAGACGTCGCCGAGTTGCTTTTGAAAAAGCTTCGTCTCATCGGCGGTCAAATACAGTCGGGCTAATTGCGCGACATAAGCAACGTCGAGTTCGCTTGCCATTTTAAAAATGGAAGCGCGTCATCAGCCACGTCACCGCTACCGCCAGCGCGATCACCAGGACCAAGAAAATGATCCGGCCTTCCCGGCGTGCTTTGCGCAGCGAACCCGGCCGGCGCCCGCCCCATTCTTCGTCGCCCCAGCGTTTATCGCGCAATGACAGCGAGGCGTCGAGCCGGCTTCCGCGCTGATTGGCCCGATCCAATAACTCCTCCCGTTGCCGCCGCGTTGTTTCCTGCGCCAGACGCGGCGCGTCTTCGATCATTTGCTGCAACTTCTGCATCTGGTCGCGCAACTCATTCTCGCGGCGCGCCAGTTCTTCTTGTTGCTGATCAACCGCCGAGCCGGATTTAGGCGAACGACGAATCATTCCGCAGATCTTAACCCT
>QHRO01000057.1 GCA_003220155.1 Verrucomicrobiota bacterium | reverse complement strand
GGGGTATCGACACCCGAACCAGCGAAAACAAAATGACCAACCGTCGAAACAAGCGTGGTGGTCAATACCAAAGCGCCGAGCGCGCCGCCCAGTGTTTTGTTTGGGCTGGTCTGTGGCGTGATTTTGCGGTGCCCAAAGGTTTTGCCGGCGATGTAGGCAAAGACATCGTTCAATTCGACCGTCAAAATGATTAGCATCACGATGGGACGAAAATCGGCGTCATTCGCCATGTAACCAAGATGACCGAGGCAATGGCCGAACAACAGAAAACCAATGACCCCAAGTCCAACTCGCTGGGTATAACCACGCGGTTCATCGCGCAGAATCGCGACCATCGCCAACAGGACCATGGTGAGTGGTGGAATCGCGACAAAGAATCCGTACCAATGATCCGCGATTGCGAAAGTGGTCGCGATGATGCCAAGCACCACCACGATGCTGAGGGAGCGGTAACGAAAAAATCCAGTGGCACGCGCGAACTCGCGATAACAAAGGATGCTCAGAATCGCGACTGCCAGAATCGTCCATGCCGCTCCCAATAAAACCGGGCCGAGCAGTAACGGCGTCATGACCGCCCAGGAGACAACGCGCTTGACCAGTTCGTCGTGCAGTTTGTCGCTGGTGCGTCCGCGAGCGTGTAGGTACCAAATGATGATGGATGCGATTAAGAGGGCGGCGATGACGGCGATCGTGATCCAGAGCGTCACGGGCGAATCGAACGCATGCCGAAATCCGAAGAGTCTCTCGCGTGCGATTGGATCCATCTCAACGATGTCGCAGCGTCGCACTGATCCGT
>QHRO01000056.1 GCA_003220155.1 Verrucomicrobiota bacterium | reverse complement strand
ATACAGCCGGCAATAATTAGCCAGAGCGCGAACATCGGAACCTGCCACTTAGTCGTATCGGGGATAATGGCGCAAGCGATGGCGGCGAGCGTGACAGTGGCCATTCGTTGTTGTTTCGCCATCGGCCCGCAAAATTCCTGGTGCGCGCCTGCCACTTTCCCCTGTGCCCGCAAATACGCGAGAAAGATCGCGAAAATGGTGGCAACTAAACCAAGCAACGGATCCGATCCGGCGGCATAACCGAAGCCAATTAATGTTCCAGCATCGCTCACACGATCGGGAACTTCGTTGAACAACTCGCCGACCGGTGACGCAACCTGACGCATAACCGCGACCATGCCGTCGTAAAGGTTGGCCAGCAGTCGCAATTGGACGAGAACAGCGCCGCCCAACCAAAAAATCCATGGATGCGAAACGCGCGAGGTTTCGAAGAACATGATGCCAGCAGCAATTCCAAAAAGCATTCCAGCAATGGAAATCGCGTTTGGCGTTGCGCCGCGGTGCGCCAGCAAGCGCGCGATCTGTTCTGAAATTTTCCAACTGCGCGATGCGAGCGGGCGTCGATCCCCGATTTGATAGGAGTTCATCAACGTCCCAGCAGGTACATTCCTGCAATCAACAGGGCGAAACCGGCGAAATGTGGCGCGCGAATCGGTGTGCCATAAGCGAACCAGGCGATGATCGCGGCGAAAATAAAAGTACTGGCGTAAATCGAGTACAGCACCGTCAATGCGCCGCCGCGTTTGAATGCGGCTACGAAAAGCACCATTACCGCGACGTAGCAAACTACCCCAGCGAGAAGGCGCCCGTTGATAATGTAACTGGCGAACGTGCTGTCTGTTTTTTCCGCGCCGGATTTGTAGAAAAACTGACCAAGCGCACCGAGAAAGGCAGCGATGATGAAGAGGACTATGGCTAGAGGCGACGTTCTCACAAAGTCATGCGAGCGTAAGCGATTTCTCAAGTCGAGCGCAAACGCATCGTCGATCTTGACTCATCACTTATCACCATTCACTTATCACGTCTGCGGCACGCGCGGTTAGCTCAGTGGTAGAGCACTACCTTGACACGGTAGGGGTCACTGGTTCGAACCCAGTATCGCGCACCATCATAAGTCGCCGCTGCGCGAGGATTCCCGTTCGGACGCAAATCACACTGTCCGCTCGAAAGCTCGATCGCATCAGCGGCTGGGTAAAGAAGAACCTGTAGAAGGAGCGCCTGTAAACTGCCGCACAAGGCGGCCCAAGACAGCGATAGCTCGCTCGATCTTAGGCGACCATGGAATCCCGCAGCTTAAGCGGATGAAGTTGGCAAACTGCATCGGCCGCGCGGAGAAAAGTCGGCCGGGTGCGATCGAGATGTGGTGCGCCAGCGCACGCGTGTGCAATTTTACTGCGTCCACGCCGGGTGGTAACTCCACCCAAAGAACAAAGCCGCCTTGAGGACGCGAGAGTCGGATCTCGTGCGGGAAAAATTCCGAGACCGCCTCGGCCATCCTATTAACCTGAGCGGCATAACAATGTCCCATGTGACGCAGGTGCCGGTCGAATCCGCCGTCGCGAAAAAACTCGGCGACCGCGAGCTGCGGCGGTTTTGATGTCGTCACGGTGCTGCTGGTTTTGAGTTGCTGGATGCGATCGTAGTAACGTTCGCCGGGAACGACCCACCCGACGCGCCAGCCGGGTGCGAGAGTCTTGGAGACCGAGCCGCAAAGCAGCACGAGTCCTTTCGTGTCGAAACTTTTCACGGTACGCGGACGAGTCGCCGGAGGAAACGGCAGATCGCCGTAAACATCATCCTCGATGAGCGGAATCTCATGGCGGCCTAACAAATCGATCAGGGCCTGGCGATTCTTCGCCGGCATGCAGCTGCCGAGTGGGTTGCTGAAACTGGGCACGGCCACGATCGCGGCCACTCGGTGTCGCCGAATCACCGATTCGAGGTGTTCCAGATCCATCCCTTCAGTCGCCTGCATCGATACTTCCAAGGGCCGGAGCCCGAGATTTTCGATCGCCTGAAGCACACCAAAATAGGTAGGCGATTCAACGACTACGACGTCGCCCGGTTTTGTCGTGGCGCGCAGGGACAGGAACAGCGCTTCCATTGTTCCACTGGTGACGATGAAATCTTCGGGCTCGAGATTGCATCCCCAGTCGAGCGAACGCCGCGCGAGTTCACGCCGCAGTTCTTCGCAGCCGGCGGGATGTGAATATTCCAAAGCGGAGGCGCGCGCGTGACGCGATGCACTTGCCATCACGCGGTTTAGTCGGGTGACGGGAAGCAGCTCGGGAGCGGGCGCGGCGGCGCCTAGGGGAACGATGTGGCGCTGGGATGCTATCTCGAGGATGCGCGAACGCAGATCGCCTGAGCCAATCCTCGCAAGACCCTTTCGCGGTCGCGATGTTTTCGGCGCCGGAATGTGGTCCAGCACACGCGGGCGAACGAAGAATCCACTCTTAGGTCGCGCGTGGATAAGACCGCGATTCTCCAGGGCCAGATAGGCTTGGGTCACGGTGGAAACGCTGACGCCGTGTTGAAGACTGGCACGCCGCACGCTCGGCACGCGATCTCCGGGCCGCATCGTTCCGGCATCGATGTGGCGGGCAATCGAAGCGGCGATTTTCTCGTACAACGGTAGAGCGGGCGCCGGCATGTTTTGGACTATCCACACAGAACGTCATTTTTCCAAACTGTGTTGGTCGGTTATTCGCTGATCTGAACTGTTGGAGCGACAAGATCGGTTGCCCCAGGCCGGGCAACATCTTCAACTTCAGTTCGAACATGGAAACAGTGATCCAGGATTTGCGTTACGCAGCCCGCGCTCTGGCCAGGAGTCCGGCCTTCGTCACGATCACGGTGTTGACTCTGGCGCTAGGCATCGGCGCGAACGTCGCGATCTTCACGCTGGTTAACGCCGTTCTCCTCCAACCGTTGCCCTTCTCGCAGCCCGAGCGTCTCGTTCGCCTGTTTGACGACCTGAATGGCGCCGGAGCGACAGATGTCGGGATGTCGGTTCCTGAATTGGAAGACCTGCGAGCTCGCTCGGACGTTTTCGAGCAGATCAGCGCGATCTGGCCGGTCAGTACCGCGCTGACGGGTGGCGAGCGAGCCGAACGAATCGAGATGCTGGGAACGAGTCCGAGCTACTTCGAGATGTTGGGCGCCAAAGCAGCGCGGGGACGTGTTTACACTCAGGCTGAGTGGGTGCCCGGGTTTCTCGACGGCGTGGTTATCAGTGACGCGCTCTGGAAGCGGCAATTCGGCGGCGATCCCAATGTGATTGGCCGAAGAATTCGAGTCGATGAAGACGGCTACACGATCATTGGAGTCATGCCGCCCGATTTTCGGCATCCAGGAAAAAGCCTGAACGGCGAGGTTGAGATTTGGGCTGCCGCCGGGTTTCTGGCTCCGCCGGCGCCTGTGCCTCCCGTGCGCAATCTGCGGTTGTTACCGGGAGCGATCGCGCGGCTGAAGACCGGTTTGACAATTAAAGAGGCGCAACAACAGCTCAACGCGCTGGTGTCGCAACTCGACAAAAGCTATCCAAACGATTATCCGCAACAATCGCGTTGGTCGCTCAGACTCGAGCCGCTTCAAACTGATCTGACCGGCGACGCGCGTCCTATTCTCCTGCTTCTGCTCGCCGCGGTCTGCTTTGTCCTGTTGATCGTGTGCGTCAACGTCGCGACTCTCGTGATCGCACGGTCCCTGACGCGCATACGCGAATTCGCAATTCGCCAGGCCTTGGGAGCATCGCGCACACGACTTGTGCGCCAGGTGCTGACTGAGTGCGTGTTCATTTCTTTAGGCGGCGGCGCGGCCGCTCTATTGGTGCTGCGCTTCGCGCGAACATCGCTCCTGGCCTTAATGGCCCGCGGATTTGCCGAGGCTGAGCGAAGTGCAGGCTGATTGGCGAATGATAGCACTCGCGATCTTTCTCTCGGTTCTCAGTGCCCTCTTATTCGGAGTAGCTCCAGCCCTGCACGCGACCGCCGTCGATCCGAATCGCGACTTGAAAGAAGGCGGCCGAAGCGGACAGGGACAAAGCATGCGCCAGAACCGTTCACGAGCTGCGCTAGTCACGTTGGAAATCGCTTTGTCCATCGTACTCCTAATTGGCGCGGCGTTGTTAATCCGCAGTTTCTCCACCATGCTCCGTGAAGAACCGGGACTCGATCCCAAAGGCCTGACTATTGCCCAAGTCTGGATTCCTGTTCCGAATAATCCAGAGGCAAACAAGTACCTCACTCCGGCGCAACGCGCCTCACTCGCTCGCGAATTACTTCGCCGCCTTGCGGCGTTGCCGGGAGCCGAGAAGGCCGCTCTCGGCCGAGCCAACGACGTTCCGTTCTTAAGTAACGTCAGAAATCCGGTGGCGTTTTCGTTCCCCGACGAAAGCTCGGCGAGCCAGGATGAACATTCCGCCGAGTTCGGCGCCGTCAGCCCCGATTACTTCGCGGCGCTCAAGACACCGCTGAAGCACGGCCGCGTTTTTGACGATCGTGACAATGAAACGGCGAGCAAAGTGATCGTGGTGAATGAAGCTTTCGTTCGAAAGTTTTCGGCGCTGAAAGATCCGGTCGGCCGGCGGGTCCACGAGCGCTCCGGCGCCGATTCTCAAATCATGGGGGTGGTGGGAGACGTGCGCGATCAAGGACTCGATCGGCCGGCCCAACCGCGCATCTACGCGTCGATTTTTCAACGTCCGAATTATTCGGTCGCGGTTTTCCTGCGCATGCGGTCGGATCTCAACACAATCAAGGAGACAGTGACGCAAACGGTGCGAACCCTCGATCCTGAACTTCCCGTTTACGGTGTCAGGACAATGGACGAACTAATCTCAGCATCGATGGCCCGGCGCCGTTTCGCTCTTTCCCTGATGTCGATGTTCGCAGGCGTGGCGTTGTTTCTGGCGGCGCTTGGGGTTTACGGTGTGATGGCGTTCCTAGTGAACCAGCGCGTCCAGGAATTCGGGATTCGAATGGCTCTCGGGGCGCAGACGCGCGACATCCTGCTTCTCGCTTTGCGGCCAGCTGCGGTCCTGCTCTCCGCTGGAACAATCATCGGCGTGGGCGCGTCAATTTTTGTTACTCGTTTGATGTCGAGTCTTCTCTTCGGCGTATCCGCCAACGACCCGTTCACTTTCGCGATCGTTCCATTGCTCCTAGGGATTGTCGCAATGACCGCTTGTCTCATCCCGGCACGATACGCTACGCGTGTTTCCCCAGCAGAAGCGTTGAGATACTAAAACCGGAACAATTATGCCGAACCGCACCTACGAATTCGTTCAGCTCGACGTGTTCACCCGCGCACCGCTCACGGGTAATCCGCTGGCTGTGTTTCCCGATGGCCATGGCCTGAGTGCCAAAGAAATGCAAGCCCTGGCCCGCGAGATGAACCTTTCTGAAACGACTTTCATTTTGCCGCGCGAGCCCGCGATTGAGGCCAAGCTAGGAAAGAAGGTCCGCATCTTCACTGTCGCGGAAGAATTGCCATTTGCCGGCCATCCGACACTTGGCACCGCGCTCTACCTGCAGGCCGCAAATTCTGCCGTCGACCAGGTCAGTCTCGATTTGAAGGTCGGAAAAATTCCTGTCCGATTCAGTGGCGATCATGAGAATGCGAATCGTAACCGAGCCGACGGCCAGCTTTTTGGCGAGATGCGCCAGCGCGATCCTGAGTTTGGCGCAATTCTTCCGCGCGAAGAGGTTGCTCGGGTGATTGGGATCGACGTTGGCCACATTGGTTCTGAGGCGCCATGCCAGGTCGTCTCGGCTGGCTTGCCCTACGCGATCGTGCCGTTCCGCGATTCGCAAACGTTAGTCGCCCTGAAATATGATTCTATGCGAGGCGCGAGTCTCCTGGAATGTACTGGTGCGCGCTTTTTCTATTTTCTGTGTCTTGAACGTCGTGAAGGACGGCTCGCCGTGCGCGCCCGGATGTTTTTTTACGGCGGAGAAGATCCCGCTACTGGTTCCGCTGCGGGCTGTGCGGCAAGTTGGCTGGTTAAATATGGATTAGCCAAATCCGATGAACAGGTAGTGATCCACCAGGGCGCAGAGGCCGGCCGGCCGAGTGAAATTTTTATTCGCGCCAAATGCGAGGACGAGCGCGTGACGGATGTTCGCGTCGGTGGATACGCTGTCGAAATTTTACGCGGCGCCGTGACGCTATAGCCATTGCATGCCATGAGTAAGCCAAACATCGAAATCATCCTGAGACAATTTGAACAACCAGACGAGGTTCGGACTTTTCCCAAAGGCAGGTTCGAGATTGTCCACTTGGAAGGACTCACCATCGGGCGCGCTATTTATGAGCCTGGGTGGAGATGGAGCGAACATGTCGGCCCTGGCGTGGGCGCGTCCCACTGTAATGTAGAACACATTGGGATGGTGCTCTCAGGCAGAGCAACCGCGGCATTTCAAAATGGCCTCGTCCACGAAATGCGGGCCGGCGATTTATTCTACATTCCTCCAGTGCCGCACGATAGCTGGGTAGTTGGCGAAGAACCCTATGTCTCCTTGCATTTTCTCGGTGCTGCCCACTATGCGACGTAGATTATGAGTGACGATAGCCGCGAATATTTCGAAAGTGTTGCCCACAAATGGGAGGAAATGCGCCGCACCTTCTTTGGTGAAGGTGTTCGTGATGCGGCCATTGCAGCAGCGGATATCAATTCATCTAGCATAGTCGTCGATGTTGGAATTGGGACCGGCTTCATTGCCGAAGGTGCTCTGGCGGCCGGCGCGCGCGTAATTGGTGTCGATTCCTCCGATCACATGCTCGAGGAGGCGCGACAGCGCTTCGGCGTAGCTCGCTTCGAAGCACGATCAGGCGATATCGAGTCATTGCCGGTTGGCACCGGCGAGATAGACGTCGTTCTGGGAAACATGGTGCTACACCACGCGACGGATCCGCCGCGCGCCATTCTCGAAATGGCTCGGATTCTCAAACCGGGAGGGAGAGTGGTCATAACCGATGCTGATACTCACCAACACGAGTGGCTTCGGATCGAGCAACACGACCGCTGGCTCGGGTTTGAACGCGCCAACATCATACGCTGGTTTCAAGATGCGGGTCTCGTTGACGTGACGGTAACTGACACATGCGAAACATGTCGTCCTACCTCAGAGTGCGGCACCAAAGCTGAGATCACAATTTTCTTAGCGCGCGGTCTAAAGCCCGCAGGCGTTTGAGTCCGCGGCCCAAAATGATTTTCCCCGATCTGGCGGCAACGGTCGGCAACACGCCCATGGTGGAGTTAGCGCGCATGACTGCGGGTTTGCCCGGACGCGTTCTCGCCAAGTTGGAAATGCGAAATCCGTGCGGCAGCGTGAAAGATCGCGTGGCCGTGGCGCTGATAGAAGACGCCGAGCGTCGCGGCGTTCTGCGGCCTGGGATGACTCTTATCGAAGCGACCGGTGGCAATACCGGCATTGGCCTCGCCTTCGCTGCGGCAATTCGACAGTACAGGTTGATTCTGACGATGCCGGAAACGATGTCCGCGGAGCGGGTGGCGTTGCTCCGGCATTTGCGCGCCGAAATTGTCCTGACGCCCGGGATTTTGATGACCGACGCGGTCGCCCGCGCTGACGCACTCGTGCGCGAGATTCCGCAAGCGATTCAATTAGATCAATTCAGAAATCCAGCTAATCCCGAAATCCATCGGCGAACGACCGCTGTCGAAATTTGGGAAGATACCGGCGGAGAAATTGATGTTTTCATTTCCGCTTTCGGAACGGGCGGGACAATCACCGGCGTTGGCGAAGTCCTTAAGCGGCGGGGGCTGAATGTGCACATCGTCGCAGTCGAACCGGCAACATCAGCGGTATTGTCCGGTGGTCCGGCAGGCCAGCATTCCATGCCTGGTATCGGCGTCGGCTTTATCGCGGAAGTCTTTAATCGCGCCATTGTCGATGAAATCATTACCGTAACGGATGAAGATGCTTTTGCCCGGACGCGTGAGCTTGCGCGCAAAGAGGGAATAGTGGCTGGTGTTTCCTCAGGAGCGGCATTGCACGCAGCGCTGGCGGTCGCTTCACGCGGAGAGATGGCCGGAAAAACGATCGTCGTAATTTTGCCGGATACCGGAGAGCGCTACATCACCGCCGCGCTATTTCAGCAGTCAACGTAGCGCATCGATCGCCCCCACCAGGAGAAGATGAAATGAGAATCAGCATTATTAGTGAGTCACAACGAAAAGCCGCGAAAGTCGTAGGACTGACCTATCTGCCATCTGGGACTGCGCTGACGGCAGATGCGGTGACTCATCCGGTCTAGAGAAGAGCGACAGCGCGCAGGTCTAAACTGCTAAACGACCAGCAACTCTTGAGTTGCGATAATTCGGCAGGAATTTCCTTTGACGGATTCGGACAATACGATATCGTAATATCCTGATGAAGACTTTATGGGTGATTTTGGGAATTGGATTCCAAGTCTGGCTGGTGAGAGCTGAGCCAGGTCCTGCGGTGTCGCTGGAACAGCGGACCCAATCGTTCGCGATCATATTGAAAGGCTCGGTCGCCGAGGTGACGCCTCTTTTCGGGCCGGTCGGCGAGGTGGAATGGTCGCCGAGCTGGGCGCCGCGTTTCATCCACCCGCCAGAAGGCGCCCAACGCGATGGTGTCGTGTTTACGACCTTAACCGGCAATGGAAAAGAACGACTTTGGCTGCTTAGCACCTATGACGCGAAAGCAGGCCAGGTGGCGTTCGTGATTCTGACGCCAGGGTTCACCGCTAACGAAGTTAAAATTCGAGTCATTCCCGACGGCGAGAGGCAGTGCAAAGCAATTATCACATATCGGCATTCCGCGCTTGGTCCCGAAGGTAACGAAGAGGTGGTCACTTTAGACGATCATTGGGCGGAACAGCAACGCGTTCACTGGGAGAGCGCGATCAATTCGGCCCTGGCGAAGCGAGGCGCCCATGAATGATGCGGAATTGACGCGCGCGCTCGAGCGGGGCGAGATCGATAACGAGGCGTTCCATCATGCTTCGCATTTGCGCGTCGCCTGGGTTTACCTTTCCGAATCGGGGTCGGTGGACGAGGCCGCCGACAAAATGCGCGATACGCTGCGAAGATTTGCCGCTTCCGCCGGTAAATTGGAAAAGTATCACGAGACGATCACACTCTTTTGGGTGCGCTTTCTTGGTCGAGGCTACGCGACCAACTCCGTCAAAACCTTGGAAGAACTTGTTCAGACGAATCCGCAGTTGCTGGAAAAACGCTTCCCACTCGCTTACTATTCGGCGGAGCGGCTTTTTAGTGATCATGCCCGGACCGCCTGGGTGGAACCTGACCTGAAGCCGCTATCCTTCGATGCCACTGCACCTTGTTCATCCAATTCACCGGGCGACACACCGGATCGGACTTTACCTCGATGAATTGGGTGAGCCCGGATTGACTCAGGGTGAAGCGCATATTCTAGCGTTACTTGCGCATTCCGCACCGGCCACGGTTGCCGATCTCCACCGTGGCCTGGCCCACAAACGATCGACGTTGACCAGTATTCTCGATCGCCTCGTCGATCGCGGTTTAATTACGCGACAGGTTGGCAAGGCAGATCGCCGAACCTTCGTCATCATGCCGACAGCAAAGGGGCAAAAGCTAGCGCAGCGCGTCAGCCGCCATTTGTCCAAGCTGGAGCAAACAGTGGTTCGGCGCGTGCAGGCCGCCGATATCAAGGGTTTCAACAAGGTTGTCGAGGCATTGGAACAAGAAGCACACCACGCGAGCCTTGCGAAACGTCGGTGACGCGCCATGTACGCGCCAGACTTTGACCTGCCTCTGCGCATAACCTCAAAAAGATATCAAATCAGGTTGGTCTCACGAGAAATCACCGTTTTCAGCTGGCGTTGCGGCTGAAAGTTGATCTGATATCAGAAAAAGGTATCGGACCGTTTCTCTAGGAAGCCCTCAGCCATCTTGACACGGTAGGGATCACTGGTCACTGCCACGGCGCATCGACGACCGGTGATCTCGGAGTACTACGAGGCCTATTTGAAGCGGGTCTTGGCCATTTAGAGTCACTCCGCGCCCGCCCGCAACGCTTCGCGTAGCGATGCGGGCGGGGGTTCGAACGCAGTATCGCGCACCATCATAAGTCGGAGCTCCACGGGCACTTGCACTGGAACCTGCGTGCGTGGCGGGAACAAATTTTGAACCGAAACATGTCACCGCTGCCAGCGAACAGGGGGCTCATGCGACTGTTTACAGAGCTGAAGGCGATGTGGTTTACTAAATCATGGATTTTTTCCGTCGAATGGCTGGCTGAGCCATCCGCAATAGCATATGCTCTTCAACGCGCAGTACCTCTTCACCGGCGGACTTTTGGCGGCTCATCACACTGAGATCACCACCGCCGTGGCGGCCTTGCTGGTCGGCATCGTCGTTGGTATCACAGGGATGGGGGGCGGTGCGTTGATGACACCGGCGTTGATCTTTTTAGGCGTAGGCCACGTTTCATCAATCGTGACCGCAGACCTGACCGCCGCAGCAATCTACAAGAGCGGCGGCGCTGCTGTGCACTGGCGGGACGGCTCGCCCAATCTGCGGCTGGCGGCGTTACTCATCTTTAGCTCAGTGCCGATGGCATTCCTGGGACCACACATTGTCCGCTGGATTAATCCGCATGGGAACCTCGACGCATTCCTAGCCGGATGCATCGGAATTGCATCATTGCTCGCTGCGACAACATATGCGTTGCGGCTCTACGCAGGTCTGCGACGCCGGGCGGGGGGTCCTCACCGGTGCTGCGGGGAATGCATCATCCAACCACTTCCGACCATTCTCATCGGAGCGTTGGGCGGACTCCTCGTGGGCGTCACCTCGGTCGGATCAGGGTCGCTTATTATGATTACTCTCTTGATGCTGTACCCCGCGCTGCCCGCCGTGCAGCTCGTCGGGACAGACCTTTTGCAAGCGGTCCCGCTCGTGCTCTCAGCTGCGATATCGAATATACTGGTTAATGGCTTGGATTTGAGCATTGCGATTCCGCTGACCCTGGGTTCGGTTCCTGGTTGCATGATTGGCGCAAAGATCGCTCCACGTATGCGAGCATCGTACGTCCGTCGAGGAATCGTTGTTGTGCTGACGATGTCCGGTCTAGCTCTGCTCGAAAAGGCTGGTTGGGTGCGTCTCGGCACAGGAGACGATTACTCACACCCGAAAACCATTGTGCTAATCGGTCTCTTGATGCTGTGCTTGGCGCCAGTGGTGTCCACACTGGTGCGGCGAAGTCACGAGCGATCAGTGTTCGCTAGGCGAACGATCGGCCCGTTGGAGACTTTGAATGGCAAAGGTCGTTCCACAGTGGTTTCGGAGATTGGGCAGTAGCGCTCCTCTAAATCACCGAAGGAGGAGCTGCAGCAGTCGTTTGGCTTCTGCTGATCTATCGTACTTCTCACACGCTGTTCTTAATCCGTCATCGACCCAGCGGAAGTTGCGGGGTCGTCGCGGCGGCTCAGGGCGCGCTGGCTTTGTTGCGAATGTCGGATTCGCGCGTCGCGGGCTCGGTTCGATTCGCGGGCGGCATGAGCCCGGCTAGAAACGTGCCTATGTGTTGGCTACCCTTGGGCTGAACGTCTGGATTGCTGAAAATCAGGACAGAGGGCCGCGCGCTCAGGCGGAATTCAAATGTCCCTGGTGTTCTTAAAGGTTCACCGTTAGCAGAGGCGGCCAGATCATTGCAGGTTCGCCGTGGCTCATCGCGGTAAGAGCCGTTGGTGTCAGCGATGATTCTCGGGCCTCGAACGTTCGGCAGCCAGACCAGACGGCCTCCTTCATCTTCTGATTGTAATTGGAATCCGACATCGCGATATGAGCGGGGGCTGCACCCGGAGAACAATGGTCTGACGGCAAGGTGCGCCTGCATCGGAAAGGGGCTGTGCAATTGCCATGAGAAGGCTGCTGCCGACCTGTCATGCGGCAAGAACATCTGCTGTTCAAGGATGACTCCAGGTGAGAGCTGGAAGCGCGAACGCGGCCACGAGATAGCCCCAAACAATGCGCCGCTAAAAGGCGAATGCGAACCGTCCATTAGTTCTTTGGAACAGATTTTGTAAACGCCCGTCGGCGTCGTCAGTGTGGCTTCTAAAGCAACCGGAACCGGTGCCGAGGAATCTGCGGAAGAGTGAATCGTGATCATGACGTGAAAGTTTAGGAATGCGTCGCGATTCCGGCGGATTCCTTACAACGCCTGTAGCGGGGGCGATGACCCAAGCTATAGCGGCCGAGATTTGTAAGGGTTGGGATGCCTGGACCGACATATCAAGGTGGAAAGAATAAACGCAAAGGTGAAGTGTATTCGGCGGCCATGGCACTTGCCTGACTCGGCGCTTACGCCCGAAGCGCATTGTTATCGGCGTCGGGAATTTCTGCGCGTCTTCGGGTTCGGCGTGGCCGCATCCGCAATTTTACCGGTGACGTCGCGCGCCGCGTCTGCCGGGTTTCCAGACACGCTTAACCCCGGTTACAAACTTGAGGGAATCAAACTTACGCCTGAAGACCTGGTCACCAGCTACAACAACTTCTACGAATGGGGCACTGGCAAGGGCGAGCCCAAGGAACAGGCCAACCGCAGTTGGAAAACCGCGCCACGGACACTCGAGATTAGCGGATTGTGCGCGAACCCGCGCAAGATCGACATAGATCAATTGGTTAGCCTCGTCGGCGGAATCGAACGCCGGAACTACCGGCATCGCTGTGTGGAAGCCTGGTCCATGGTGATTCCGTGGGACGGATTTCCGTTGGCGAAGCTTATCGATCTTGCGCAGCCAAAATCTGAGGCGAATTACGTGAAGTTCGTTTCGTTCTTCGACCCAACGAATTGTCCCGCACAACGGACGAACGAACTCCTCTGGCCGTATACCGAAGCGCTGACTTTGGCCGAAGCGAGCAACGAGCTGGCTTTTCTAGCCACAGGTTTGTATGGCAAGTCATTACGCAATCAGAACGGCGCGCCCATCCGTCTTGTCGTGCCGTGGAAATACGGATTCAAGAGCGCGAAGCGATGGCAGAAGGCGCGCTTGTAGTGTTATTCCCTGAAGGAACAAGCTCCGATGGTTCGGGTATACTACCGTTCAAATCGGCTTTGCTTCAGCCGGCCCTCGATCTCGGCTGCAACATTACTGCCGCCGCGATCGATTACTCTCTTTCGCGTGGTTCAGTGGCAGATGAAATCTGTTACTGGCGGGACATGACTCTGGTTCCGCATCTGCTGAACCTGTTCACCAAGCCAGTAATCAAATCGAAGCTTGTCGTTGCTCCTTTCCTATTCCGCTGCAGCGATCGCAAAGGGATTGCACGTACACTGCGTGAGCAAATCGTCGCGATGCGATCATGAACACGCAAATCATCCAGGTCTTCTATCCTGCTGATGGACCGAAAATCTTTCTACGTACCGAAGCGGATTGGGATCGGAATGTGGAGCCGACGCGATCAGACGAAGGCGGTGCCCAGTTCCTGATCGAGACCGATCGACCTTTCTTCTACTTTAAGCCGGTCCTTCGGCGGAATGGTCAGCTCGAGTGGTCGCGCGGCGAAAATTTCCTGGCCGTCGCAACATCTGCTACGCCTCTCGATATCTATCCCTATTTCTCTGACGAGATGCACTGCAGCGTCTGCGAGCTGATGTCGCCTTTGCCGACCGACACAGGTGTTGAGCACCGGTTCCGCGTCTTTCTGCCGCCCGGCTATCGCGAGAACACACTGAAGCGCTACCCGGTACTTTACATGCACGACGGTAACAACCTGTTTCTGAAAGAAGAGGCTTTCCTCGGGAACACCTGGCGGACCGACGAAGTGCTAAACGTGCTGGATCGCATGAACGCGATCAACAATGTAATCGTCGTTGGAATTTTGCCGAACGACCGAATGGCCGAATACACCGCACCAGGTTATGAAGGTTACGGCCGCTTTTTGGTTGAAACGCTAAAGCCATTAATCGATGCGAAGTATCGCACCCTCGTCGGCCCCGCAGATACCGCCGTGATGGGTTCGTCGTTAGGCGGTGTCGTGTCGTTTTATCTCGGCTGGCAATGGCCCGAAGTGTTCGGGAAAGTTGCATGCCTTTCGAGCACCTTTGGTTATCGGGACGACTTCGTTGAGCGGGTCGCAACTGAGTCAAAACGAAACCTTAGAATTTATCTGGATAGCGGTTGGCCGCGCGACAACTACGAGCCGACGAGAGCAGTTAGAGATCGCCTGCTTTGGAAAGGATACAGCCCTGGTTCGGAGTTGTTTTATCTTGCGTTTCCAGAAGCAAAACACAACGAAATGGCTTGGGCCGAACGTAGTCCAATTCCGTTCCAATTTCTGTTTGGCAACATGCCGGTGTTCAAGCAGCACACAAGTCGCGCCTAGAGGTTGTTGAAATGCTGCCGCGCATCGCGGCGAGCTACTGTAACCGGGGGCGCTGGCCCCGGCGGGTGATTCTTCTGTGTCCTTCCGCTGGGGTCGGCGCCCCCCGGCTACAGCGGCTCTCCTCTCAGAGTAAAATTTTGATACAGCAAGAGGCTATGCGGCCGTGAGTCCCGCGCGAATCACCGCGGATAGTAGCACCGTCGCAACTGCGGTTTGGTCGCCCAGATTCCGCAGTGGTTTGCGCGCGGCGTTGAATGCGTGACGCGTGAGCGCGATCGCTTCGCGCGGATCATCGGTGAACCGGCTGGCGAAACCGTAAACGGCCGGGTAGTAGCGAGCAACTAAGCTATCGAAACGTGAGTTTTTCGTTTTCATCGGTTTTTTACGTTGCCGATTAGTCGAGAAGAAACTCAACTCCTTACAGCTTTGTGGGATCCGCGCCTCGTTTGAACCCGGGCTCAAATCTGCGGGCACTTGCGGAAGGGCTTCGCGCTGTCGTTTCCGTGGAAAAGGGGGGAATGATAGATTCCGTTCCGTCGTTTCCAATTTCACCGGCCGTCCGGCCTCTGCCCTCTGACTTCCCTCGCACGCCGTAGTCTTTAGCGAAGGAGGCTAATTTCTAATTTTCCTTTCCCCAATCCCGTGATTTTTTGGACGAGTGAAGAAACAATCTCGCTCCGCCGTTTTTGGTGAACTTTCAACCCCGCTCGTTGCCGACGCTGCACTGCGCCTGAAGATTGCGTTCCGAATTGCACCTCCCGGCATTAAGCCTGTGGTTCCTGGCGCTCGAATCGCCGGTGACGCGCGACCGGTCCAACACTTCGGCAGCGTAGATGTTTTCCTGGAAGCGATGCAATATAGCCAACTGGGCAACGTTTTGGTAATCGATAATGGCGGCCGGATGGATGAAGGCTGCATCGGCGATTTGACCACTCTGGAAGCGCAAGTGTCCGGGTTGGCTGGGATCGTGGTCTGGGGCGCACATCGCGATACTCCCGAGCTTCGAGAGATCGGCTTTCCCATTTTCAGTTACGGCGCATGTCCCTCTGGCCCCCAGCGCCTCGATCCGCGCGACGAATCAGCGCTCCGGCGCGCGCGCTTCGGTGATTTCGAAGTGCAAGAGAGTGATGTCGTTTTCGCAGATGACGACGGCTGCCTTTTCGTCAGGTCGGAAAATGTCGAGCAGTTACTTGCAACCGCCCGGAACATTTGGGAGCGGGAGCGGCAACAAGCAGAAGCAATTAAGGCTGGCCGCGCGCTGCGCGCACAACTGGACTTCGCCCGTTACCTCCAGAAGCGAACGGCCGACCCCAGTCACACATTTCGCGATCACCTGCGAAACATCGACGGCGCCATCGAAGAATAGGATTTCTTCTAATCTTCTACCCCTTCCGTTCCTCCCGGCGTTTTCTTCTTCCTCGACCTCGAACCCCAATAGCTGACTCATCTCGCGCCAGGGGACGTGCATCCGCTCCATCCCGATATCGATCCGACGTCGAGCACAAGATTAGGGTCGAGTCTGACAATAAGCGGTGCGTGTGAGGGACGGAGATGGCTTTAAGTCAATCCAGAAAGGTAAAATATGAATACATTAATAACATGGAATCAGCTCAGAGAGATGGAAGAAGCGACGCAAAATCGTTTCAATCGGTTCTTGGGCGGATTTCCGAACCGAATAAGTAGTGGCGAGACCCACAGCCTGACGGTGGCAGATTGGTCACCAGAGGTTGATATCAGTCAGGATGATCACGAGTACCTGCTCAAAGCAGACCTGCCTGAGATGAAGAAGGATGACGTTAGGGTAACAGTCGAAGATGGCATCCTCTGCGTTTCCGGAGAGCGCAAAGGCGAGAAGGAAGATCAGAAAAGAAAATTCCATCGCATTGAGCGATCCTTTGGCAACTTCCGGCGCAGCTTCACCCTGCCGGAAGATGCCGATAGCACGAAAGTGACGGCGGAGTTCCGCGACGGAGTGCTGAAAGTGCACCTCCCGACAACAACGAAAGCAAGATCAAAAGCTCTCGACGTTAAAGTGCAATAACGCACTAACACTGACGGCGAGCGTGCGGAAAGTTTCGTGCGCTAGCCTCGGTGGATTGGTAGGCTTAAGTTCGTTGCCGCTGCGCAGTAAGTAATAGGACAGTCATGAAACCCGCGGTAGATGATCTTTGTCTTTTCATGGCCGGAGTAGGGCGGATTAATCTGCAGAGCTCGGCCAAGCTTCTTGACCAACTCCGCGTTAGAATCGACTGGGCGGAACTAAGGGAGCCGGTATCCTCTACACCGAGCGTCGCAGCTTCGGAAGCGATTCGCGGAATTGGGTGGGAGAGCGACCGACAATTCGCCGGAACGCGCGATTGAAGTTCGTCATAGATTGAAAGCCGCTGGCGAAAGCAGCTTCACTAATTCTAGAGTTGGGATTGAGCAGAAGCGTCTTCGATTTCTCTACTCGGACTCTCGAGAGATAGTCGATGAAATTCATCCCCGTGGCTTTCTTGAACATCTTGCAAAAGTAATGTCGGCTGATATTAGCCGCCTGGGCTACGCGCCCGAGGGAGAGCGGTTCCGCCTGATGCTTCTCGATGAATTGCCGTGCTCGCGCCATATTGGCGGACTCGTCTTTTTCGCGCCGGACCACCAGTTGATTCGACAGAATAGAAAGGTGTTGCGCAAAAATATTGAGCAACAGCAACATCGCGCGATACCGGTCCGGCGATAAAACGCACGACCGAAAATAAGCCCGCTCAAGTTGCTTCCAATCCGCCTTGTAGCCCCATGCTCGGAGTTGCCGGGTAATGCTGGCGAAGTGTTTCTTGGTCGGATTCTTGAGCATCACTTCGCCTGTCTCGAGAAAACCGAGAATGTGGTCACCTACATACACCGGCACAGCACTTTCGGAGAGTCCCGCAAACCAGGTAACGGTGCGCTTGGTCGAGTCCGGTTCCCGAGATGCGTCGGTTTGAGCCCGTAAGCATGCGGCGCGAGCCTTGTTGAAACGAGCCAGAATTGAGGCAAAGGAGTCGCGATCTTCTTTTCCATGATGCGACGGCGACCATGAATTGTATCCTCGAATATTCAGCGGCAAACCCATGGCTGCACTGAAAGCACCTTCGTAATCTTTGAAAATCTGCGAGCGCGAAAGATATCGCATGACTTCCTGGTCAGAGGATCGAGATGCGCTTCGTTTGCTCATTAGGCTTTGCGCAGCGCTGTGCCTGACCACGCGTGCGGATCGCATCACCGCGGGTTCTAAGATGCGAACCCTCTCAGCGACAGTTGTCCTGAAGGAAGGCCTTGCGTGATATATGCCTTGCCGAATGTCTGCTGCTTCAAATCGCGGATCAGATTCGCGGGTGAGGCGCGAAGCTGCCGAAAAAGCGCAGCTCGACCTTTTGAGCCTTTGTGTCGCTTGAAATAAATTGCGCTCCTTTGCGTGACTGTTGATTCCATTTCGTTTGTTTAGGTGCTCAAGCCACAATCTACAGCTGCAAATGCAATTACCTAATGATATTGAGTCTAAACGTGTGGCGCGCGACGGTCCTACGCATCCGGCTCGCTCACCGCTGGTCGACTACACTACTTCGAGGCTGTAATCCCGAAGGTAAGACGCCTGCTCACGCAACTAGGCTGCATTCAGCCAGAGCGGAGGCGGCTCGCTCTCCAATGTCTCGCTGCGCCGATCGAATCTTATCCGCGGAAGCGCGGCGCAGACCTCGGACAAGTCTTAGCTTCGACAGCATCCAGATAACCCACTTGGTGGGATCCATCTGCCATGGCTTGACGCCATTGCGATAGTCATATTGAAACTCATGGTGATAGTTGTGATAACCTTCGCCGAGAGTGAGAAGGGCGAGGAAAAAAGAATCGCGCGCGCTGCATTTGGTTGAATACGGCTGTCGCCCAATGGTGTGACATGCGCTGTTAATTAGAAACGTGCCGTGCTGCAGGACAACGATGCGCGCAACGCGGGTAATCAAGAATGCGCCGAATGCTCCGGTCCATCCATTCCATAGGAAACCGAGCAATGCCGGCAGGATGAAACCAACGATTACGGCGATCCATTGTACGTGTCGATCCTGCCAGCAGACAAGCTTGTCTTTCTGGAGGTCGGCTACGTTGTCGTATGGCTGATCGTTACGTAGCTTGAAAAGTAGCCAGGCGATGTGCGCGTAGAAGAAACCTTTCGAAATGCAGTAGGGATCGTCGTCATGATCCGATAATCAGCTACGCGCAATCGGCGCCGATGAGTAAATCCAGTTTGCGCGCCAGCCGCCGCTGCCAGTCGCACTTTCCGAGAGCATGATCGGCAGATTGTCACCGGCTGGTCGTTGCGTGCGGATCCAGAAACGGCATTGCTGGAAATTTTTGCGTTCTTTTTACCGCCAACGATGCCTACATGCGCGATTACGAACTTACTATCCCCTCCGATTGCGTTATTTCGAACACCGCAAAAGAGAACAAAGAGGCTTTGCAGTTGATGAAACGTTATCTCAAAGCTGACATCCGCCTTTCCCAGCGCATTACTTTTGGGAAACGAAGGCGGCTCCGATAAAGTCAGTCGAAATCGAACAAATCCGGATCGGCGCCGAGATTCGAAATTTCCACGTTATGCAACTAGAAACACTGAAAGATCTCTACATTCACGAGTTGAAAGACCTTCACAGCGCGGAGAAGCAGCTGACCAAGGCCCTGCCAAAAATGGCGAAGGCTGCCACCAATGAACGCCTTGCCGATGGCTTTAGACTGCATCTCGACCAGACACAAGAGCACGTTAATCGACTCGAAAAAATCCTGGAGAGCCACGACCAGAGCACTCGTGGCCCGAAGTGCAAAGGCATGGAAGGCCTGATTGAAGAAGGCTCAGAAATGATCGAAGAGGACGCGGAAGACGAAGTGCGGGATGCCGGACTTATCGCTGCTGCGCAGCGCGTTGAGCATTACGAGATAGCCGGCTACGGCTGCGCCCGCACCTATGCCGAATTACTTGGTGACAGTCAAGGCGCCAAACTTTTGCAACAAACGCTGGATGAAGAAGGGGCGACCGACAAGAAGCTAACGGAGCTGGCGAAAACTTTAATTAACATTAAGGCGCAATAATTGGGGTTTTTCCTTACTGGAGCTGAGGGCGGAAGGACAAAAGCTGCGGTGGGCCAGCATGAGTGGTCCATCGCAGCGCGTTCCTTAGTTCGCTGAATTGCAAGCGCGCATCGATCTTCCGCCGAGTAATGCCGAAATCGCCGAGCTACTTTCGCGGGAAGCGAGCGAAGCTTCCTATGTTTTGCAGCGCGCCTATCGCCGGGCCGCGCGAAGCGCGTTCCTCTGGGAAGTTGAGGCGCGCAATTTAGTGGCAGAAAAGCGCCCGCTGACAGAGCTGGCGCATATTGGACCGTTCCTTCAAAAACAAATCCGGCAATGGATTCGGCAGAGGCAGCATCCGCCGCGTCCGCCACCGCTGCGAAGAGAATTTCTTACCCTCGCCGAAAGTCGCCTTCGGTTGGCCAAAGCAACATCGTGGTCAGCGCGCCTTCGCGGCGATTTGCAAATGCACACACATTGGAGCGATGGCTCCGGCGATATTCGCGCGATGGCGGACGCGGCCATCACGCGCGGCTACGAGTTCATCGCTATTACCGATCATTCCAAAGGCTTACTGATCGCGAATGGAATTAACGAAGCAAAGCTGAAGAAACAATCCGGTGAGATCGATGTGGTGAATCGCGAGCTTCGCTCCAGTGGTCGAGGCCTGACCGTTTTGCGTTCGATTGAGATGAACCTCAATCCTGTCGGCGAGGGTGATATGGATCCAACCGCGCTGCGGTCGCTTGACCTTGTCCTCGGTTCTTTTCATTCCGCGTTGCGCCGCAAGGAAGACCAAACTGACCGCTATCTTGCCGCCATTCGTAATCCCGACATCCAAATTCTCGGACACCCGCGCGGTCGAATTTACAATTACCGCTCCGGTTTGCGCGCGGATTGGGAAACCGTCTTTCACCAAGCGACTCGGCTCGATAAAGCGGTGGAAATCGATGCTTACCCCGACCGGCAGGATCTGAACCTAAGTCTGCTTAAAATCGCTAAACGTTGCGGAACACGAATTTCCATGGGCACAGATGCGCATCATCCCTGGCAATTGGAATTCATCGATCTCGCCCTTGCTGCCGCGTTGGCGGCAAAAATTCCGCCGGAACGGATCGTGAACTTTATGCCATTAAAGGAACTTCGCGCCTGGATCGAGAAGGTGCGGGTCGCGAAAGCTCGCCGCACGCGCACGAAGACGAAAGGATAAATGTTCGGCAAGGAGTGCTGACTCTTGCCGCAATGTCGCGAAATTAACGCGCACACGCATTCCTTCGCATCTGCGCCAGCGGCCTTCCGCGAATTAGCGACAAGGAGGAATCGTCATGTCTGGGAAACATGGATCATTTGTCGCCGATTCAATCAGCCTGCTGAAACAAACGTTTTCGGAATGGCTGGACGACAAAGTACCTCAGCTGGGAGCTGCACTCGCCTACTACACTGTGTTCTCGCTCGCGCCGCTGATTCTCTTGCTCCTGGCAATCGTCGGTTTCCTTTTCCGCAACGACCCCGCCGGGGCCTGGCAAAAAGTGACGGAACAAATGAGCTACTTTTTGGATAAGAGCGCCATCGATGTAGTCCAGGGTATCGCCCAGAAAGCGTCGCAACCGAACAAGGGTGTGTTGGCGACAAGCATTGGAATTTTGCTGGCCCTTTTCGGCGCTAGCGGCGTCTTTGGCCAGTTGCAAGATGCGCTCAACACCATTTGGGGCGTAAAGACCAAACCTGGCGTCGGCATCATGGGATTCATACGTTCGCGTTTTCTCTCCTTCGCAATGGTGGCCGGTGTTTGTTTTTTGCTGCTGGTCTCCCTCGTGTTCGAAAGCGTGCTTAAAAGCTTTAGTCGGTACGTCCAGGCAATGTTTCCCGGCGGGATCGTCATCGCACTTGTCGTTTATTCAATCTTCGATCTTGCAGTCGTCGTTCTACTTTTCGCCTCCATTTTCAAATTTCTGCCCGACGTGAAAATTCAATGGCGCGACGTTTGGATCGGCGCGGTCATGACTGCGATATTCTTTGCGATCGGGAAATGGGCGCTGGGCCTTTATCTGGGCAGCGGGACGGCCTCGTCGGCTTATGGAGCGGCGAGCTCGCTAATCACGCTCCTGCTTTGGATTTACTATTCATCGCAAATCTTGCTCTTTGGCGCTGAATTCACGCAGGTTTACGCGGCTCGGGCCGGTCGAGCATTCGTTCCGGACAAATACGCTGTGCGGGTATAGCGAAGCGATCTGCTGTTGTGGCAGGCGCGTCGCCTGCATCGTTTTCAATCTGCAGCCGACACGGCTGCCGCTACAGGTTCCTCCCGCGTGATCGGGAAGCGTTTGCTTGAACGATAACGCCAGATCGCGAATGCGACAAAGAGCAGATCAGCGATGACGAAAGTTCCGACATAGGTTTCGCCGCCAATGCCGAAGCCGTAGCTGTGCAATCCTTTTCCAAGGACGAAGTTGACGCCGTACCACGCCATCAAGACCGCGAGAAAACAAACCACGCTCGCGACGACGAGACCGAATTCGGTCCACCAACCGGCGAGCCGTCCATGCAAAGTTGTGATGTAACAGAGTAGCGCAATCAGAGCCCAGGTTTCCTTTGGGTCCCAACCCCAGAATCTTCCCCAGGAATAATTCGCCCACACCCCGCCGAGGATGGTGCCCGCGGCGAGAAGGAGAACGCCGAGTTGCAGCACGCGATAGAGCCAGAAATGCATGGGCGCATCTGCCCGCGCCCCGCGCGGATTGCGCGCATAACGGAAGAGTAAAATGTGACCGAAAGCACAAGCCAGAAGAAAAGCCGCATAACTAAGCGTGATCGTCAGTACATGAATCGTTAGCCAGAAATTATCGCGCAAAACAGGAACCAGAGGATCGATGCTCGCCGGCATCGCGATCGGCATTTGATGAACGAGCAAAAGCGCAATCAGCGTGGCCGGCAAGGACGCCAGCAAATAAATCGGCGTGCGATATCGCGCAAAAAAGATCATCCCGAAAAATGACGCGGCGAAGGAGACCCAGATGATCGATTCATACATGTTCGTTACCGGTGGGCGACCGGCGATCAGGCAGCGCAACACAATTCCAGTGCCGTGAAACGCCAGGGCGACGAATGCGAGGACGACGCCAAAGTTGCGCAAGGCGCGCCCGCGGTTCCGCAGGTGCGCAATCAGCAAGGTGAGGAACGCGATTCCGTAAAACCAAATGGCGCGATAAAATGCTTCGAAATGGTTATAGAAATATTCCAATCGCAGATTGGATTCTGTGGGATAGATCGATGGGGAAAGTGCGCGCAACTTTTCCCGTAACAGATGGGCGGAGCGACTAAATTTGAATGAATCGGCCTCATTATAGGCGGCCATCATCTCCTGCAATGGCGGTGCTACCCCGTCCGATTGCGACTCATTATAGTAAGAAGCGATGGCCAAAGGGAGAGGCGGCGCCCATGGATCCGTTTCTTTTTGTGGCGAGGGCACGATCAATAGCGCGCTCCCCTCTATCACCCGCGCGAAAAGCGCCAGCCGATCGCTGACACTCAAGGCTTCCTGCTGCAACCGATCGAGCGGTTTCTCGGCCCGCTTGCGCTCGTGCGCTTCGCTTGCGATCTGCGATAATGCAGCCGCCGTGCTCAATTGCGCAAAAGAAAAACGGCGCTGTGTTTTCTCCAGGCCAAGCTGCTCTTTTAGTTCGCCGAAGGAGACCAGCACCATCGGCTCCTCTTTCCAATCGCGCGTTTCCAGCACGGCTGAGAGAAGAAAATCATTCGGCGTCCAACGGCGCCCGGCTTTGTCCGTAAAACTCGAGCGCCCAGTCAGCTGAATTAACGTCTGCCTCGCGAAGGTATCGATCGGTTTGCGGCGGCCATTATCTTGAATCGCGAGTAGACCGAACTCCTTAAAATCGAGCTGGCGCGTATCCGCCATGACCGACTGCTGGGCGCGGGCAAGCCCTGCCGTGAGCAGCAGTAGAATCAAAGCCGGGACGCAGGAGAAGGGACGCATGCGGAGACAATCTAACTAGGGTCGAGGAGCGCGACAAATCGGATGATGGGAGCGATCACAGCACGCCAATGGCGCGTGAGATCAGAACGATGACGATGGTCAACGAGATGCAGATTTGGGCCATGGCTAGAAGCTTGGCCCAACGCGCCAGCAGCGGCGCGTCGGTCGGGCCAAAGGTCGAGCTTTGGGTGAGGGCGATGAAGAGATAATCGACGAAACCCGGTCGCCAGCCGTCGATGTGAAAACGATCGCGCTCGATTTTTTCAATCTGCATTTGCGGAAAAACGAAACTGCGGCTGCCGAATTCGCGCCTTTGATCGCGAAGGGTCGGCCCGCCGCCGTCCAGCCTCCAGTACCAAAGAGCAAAGACGAGCACGTTAGTAAGCCAGAGTTCGGCGCCGGAACACAAGAGCGCGACCGGCGCTTCCTTATGCGAGGGAACCGCGGCCACCAGCAAGCCGACCGATGCGATTAGTGCCAGAGTGATGACGCTGCTGATGATGATGCCAAGCGTGCGGTTTAAGGAGTGTTTGCCCATGCGATGCGCGACAACCGTGGGCGCGATCAATACTACGATGAAAATGGGAAGCGCCCATTTCGGGCCGACGATCAGCGGCCTTGGCAACGCCACATAAATTCCACCAACGGCGAGCAACGCCAGTACCGCCTGCCAACGCGGTTCCGGCTTGTCGATCTTGCCGACTGGTTCGACCACGTCACCGGTATAGCACGCGTCGATTGATTCGCGAGTCCCGATTGGTCGCTAAGAGTCTGTCCGCCAACATTCCCCGGAAACCTCAAACCACGTCAAGGTGACTGGAAACGTCGCAGGGGTGATGTTAAACACGGCAATGATGCGCTCCACCTTGGCCGCGGCATTTCTTCTTGCGGCGCTACAAATTGTCGGCGCGAGCGATTATCCCGCGCCGGCGGAAAGCGATTACACGATTCGCGATTTCAGGTTCACAAGTGGCGAAACGCTGCCGGAGTTGCACCTGCATTACCGCACCCTGGGAAAGGCTGATAAAGATGCCCAGGGAAAAACGACGAACGCAGTGCTGGTCATGCACGGAACGACTGGAAGCGGCGCGCAATTTATTCGCCCGGAGTTTGCCGGCGAGCTTTTCGGCGATGGTCAACCGCTCGATGCCACCAAATTCTTCATCGTCTTGCCGGATGGAATTGGTCACGGCAAATCGAGCAAGCCGAGCGATGGTTTACGCGCGAAATTTCCGCGCTACGGCTACCGTGATATGATCGATGCGCAGTATCGATTACTAACGGACGGCCTCGGGCTGAATCACGCGCGATTGGTGATGGGAACGTCGATGGGCGGAATGCACACCTGGCTCTGGGGCGAAATGCATCCCGATTTTATGGACGCGCTTATGCCGCTGGCCAGCCTGCCGCGGCAGGTTTCCGGACGGAACCGCGCCTGGCGTCGCATTATCATCGATGCCATCCGCAATGATCCGGGATGGAGCGGTGGCGAATACAAAATGCAACCGCCGAGTCTGCGCACTGCCGCGGAAATGCTTTGGTTCATGAGCAGCAACCCCCCGTTGCGACAAAAAGAAGCGCCCACACTCGCGAAAACGGATGAAGTTCTGGATAAGTTCGTCGCCGACATCGTGAAGGCCGATGATGCCAACGATGTGCTTTATGCGCTGGAAGCGTCGCGCGATTACGATCCCGGTCTGGATCTGGAAAAAATTCGCGCACCATTGCTGGCGATCAATTCCACGGATGACCTGATCAATCCGCCCGAGCTGGGAATTCTCGAACGCGAAATCAAACGCGTCCCACATGGTCGTGCGCTCCTACTTCCGTTAAGTGAGAAAACGCGCGGTCACGGCAGCCATACCATCGCGGCATTGTGGAAAGATGAGCTCGTCCGTTTGCTGACGGAATCGGAAAAGTAATCGGGCTAATTCGGCCGCGGCTCGCACCGGCGAGTTACTTTGCCGGGACCCAGGCAGCTGGTTCCTCATAACCCTGCCGACTGTCGCGCGGGGTTACGGTCGGGCCCTCCGCCGGGACATCGTAGGCAACGAGTGGACCTCGATTGGCGCAACTCGCGAGGCCAAAAGCAAGGCCGTCGAGAAGCATCAAACAGAACATTTTCATTGGTAATCATGATGCTTCATTTGCTTGCCTTCTCGCAACATGAATCCTCACGCCTTCTCGGACTGGAAAATTCCTCAGTTCGCAAATAAGGTACTGCTTCGCGATGGATCGAAGGTTTAAAATCGCAGTGATCTGTTTGTTGGCGGTCACTCTTTCCGGCTGCATTTCCTCCAACCCGAGTTCGGAAGTAATGGTGGATACAAACGCGAAAACGAAACAGGCATTGCCGGGTGAACCGCCGAATGTCGTCCCGCTCCCCCAAGCCCCCATTGGCTCCGAACCCTCCATTGGCTCCCACTAGCAAGGTCGCCTGACTGGGGAGCGGCGACGTCTAAGTCGCCGAGGTTTGTATTTTGCTTAGTTGTACGACTTAGGAGTCGCCACCCGCGGGGTTGCATAAGCGAAGCGAAATTTACTAGCGCTTCTTTGAATGGAAGCCTTTGGCGGAAAAGGTTAT
>QHRO01000176.1 GCA_003220155.1 Verrucomicrobiota bacterium | reverse complement strand
ACGACCGGAAATCGACCGCGTCGGATCGGCCTGGTTGATCTCCAAATTCATTGACCCAAAAGCAAAATTTGTCTTCGCCCCGATCGCGCAGGCCGTTTCCGACGCCATCCCCTTCGACATGCTCGACGCAGAATTCTCACATCACGGCAATAACTGCACGTTTGAAACGCTCACCAAGCGCTTTGCAATTTCGGATAAATCGGTCGCGAAAATTGGCGAGATGATCCACGACGCCGATTTGGATGACGCGAGATTTCAGCGGGTCGAGGCCGTGGGAATCGATCGCGTCCTGAAGGGCTGGGCTAAACAGGGACTGCCTGACGAAGAAATCTTACGTCGCGGTTTTGACTGTATCGACGCACTCTACTCGTTTTTGCAGCGCCGATGAATTTTCAGCAAACAACTCCGCCGCCAAAGCGGCAGGTTGCACCGTCGTTTGGAACTGCATTTCGCTTTTGGCTGAAGCTTGGCTTCATCTCCTTTGGCGGCCCGACCGGCCAAATCGCGATCATGCAGACGGAGCTGGTCGAAAAGAAAAGGTGGATCAGCCAATCGCGCTTTCTGCACGCGCTCAACTTCTGCATGCTGCTGCCCGGCCCGGAGGCGCAGCAACTTGCGATTTATGTCGGCTGGCTTCTTCACAAAACCTGGGGCGGCATCGTCGCCGGGGCATTCTTTGTCATCCCGTCGATTTTTATTCTCTGGACGTTGAGTTTCATCTACGCCGCCTACGGCAACGTCCCCTGGATCGCAGCCATTTTTTATGGATTCAAACCTGCCGTGACTGCGATCGTGCTCACCGCGGTCATTCGCATCGGCCGGAGGTCGCTTAAGAACGAAGTCATGTGGGCGCTAGCTGCGCTCGCTTTTATCGCGATCTATTTTTTTAAAGCGCCATTTCCCGCGATCGTTCTCAGCGCTGGTATCATTGGATTTCTCGGTGGCTTGCTCTGGAAATCAAAATTCAATAGCGGAGCGAAAGAGCTTTCGGGATCGACGTTATCTGTGATCGGCGACGATGCGGAATCACCGCCGCATACGCGACCGAATTTGGCGCGTGCGTTTCGGGTCTCGGTTCTTTGGCTGACGCTATGGCTGACGCCGATATTGATCATCGGTGCGCTGCGCGGCTGGGAAAGCACGCTCTTTAAAGAAGGTTTGTTTTTCAGCAAAGCGGCCGTGGTCACATTCGGTGGCGCATATGCCGTCCTGCCCTATGTCGCGCAACAAGCGCTATTTCATTATGGCTGGCTGAAACCGGGTCAAATGATGGATGGACTTGGTCTGGCGGAGACTACCCCCGGTCCGTTAATCATGGTCCTGCAATTCGTCGGTTTCATGGGCGCGTGGCAACATCCGGAAGGTTTATCGCCCCTGGTTGCGGCCACAATTGGCGCGCTGATTACAACCTGGGCCACATTCACGCCCTGCTTTCTTTGGATTTTCCTTGGTGGCCCTTATATCGAACAACTGCGTGGGAATCCAAGACTAACGGCCACGCTCACTGCCATCACGGCGGCGATCGTTGGGGTCGTGCTCAATCTCGCGGTCTGGTTCGGTCTCCGTGTTTTTTTTCCCGCCGGCGGCACGGTTGATTGGTTTGCAATTTTGCTTTGTGCCGCCGCCTTTATTGCAATGCTACGTTACAAAATCGACATCATTCCTGTAATAATCGGAGCAGGAATTCTCGGCCTTCTGTACAACTTGATGCGCGGCATCAGCCTAATATGATTCCGCAGTTGCGGGAGCTCCAAAGCGTGCAGATCCGGGAGACTTTTTCCTCTGCGATCGTTTCAGTGAAAACCCGGGAGTCCCACGCGGATCAGCTGCGAGAAATCAGGAGAGTCGTTGGCGGCGCGGGCGCGGATGTCGATCAGGCTTCGGGCTTTTAGCTCGGCAAAGGGAAGCCCGCCAGTGACGATAAGGTGGCGCTCATACATCAGTTCGTCGCCTTTGCCATTGAGAAGGATGCGCCAATCCCACGGCAGGCGCTCGTTGGGCGGATGCTGCGTGCGGATGCTCGTAGTGCAGTTGGTGGTGATAGCGTTATACCAGCGCGGTTTGTTTCGCAGAGCATTGAGCGAATGAATATATTCAAGGAAACGTTCGCGCGCATGCGCTGGCGAAATGGTCGTGCGGTAAAGATAGATATCCTCATTGCGGTAGTTTGTGCGCAGGCGGATCACGTCGCGCTCATCGGCCACGATATAGATGAGCTCGAACTGCCGGTAGAGCCCGCCGATAGTCGAGTAGGTTTGACCAAACTTCTTGCGCGTCTCGATGGAGAAGCAGAGCGGTGGCGCGTCAGCGAATTGGAAACTGGCGATGGGATGCGCGATCCAGGGCGAGCCCCAGTAATCGACCGCGAGATCGATGCCGGTGATCTGCGAGATGCGCACAGTGCGCGCCTCCCAATGGGGGGTGTAGTCGGTCTCGGTCCGGTAGTCGCAGTTGCGTACGTTGTGCAACGTTACTTCGTCGCCTTGAATATCGGCCCATCCTTTCTGCGCCACATCCGGCTGCCAGTCGCTATCGTTGGTCGGAGAAAGCGTCAGCCACCAGATGAGCACGAGAGCAAGGCCAACCGCGACCAAACCCATTGCGCGCCAGCGACCCTTGACGAAAAGTAGCGCGGCCAACATCGCCAGGGCGTAGATCGAGGCAAGGGGGGCGCGGAGCCACGCGATTGGCAGATCGAAGTAAAGCGCGCCTGCCGCCCATGCGGTCGTCAGCAAGCAGGTCAGCCCACCGAGCGAAACCAGAACGAGACGGAATGCTTTCCACATCATGCCACCCGGCTTTCGTTGTCAGTCGAGCCCGCACGATATCGCACATTTCATGAGTTCGTTGGCTGTGGCTCCTCCTCCATCGATCCAGAGCGAGAGTGCGGTGGCAGATCCGGATCGAGGAAACCGAGTGCATGAGGGAGCTTGATCACGCGCACGCCGGCGGCTCGTTGTTCCTCCAAAATCTGATCGCGCAACGCCTGCATGCGGGTCCAATGGACCTTCGGCCGGAAGTGATGTTCCGCGTGATAACCGTTATAAAACCAGGTCCAGTTGTAGAGCTTATCGTAGCTGCTTACGCCCCAGGCGAGCGGCTCGTCCGGATTACCGCCATAGTGCCGATAGAACCCATTCAAATAGGACAAGCTGTGCCCGAGATAATAAAACGGAAGAAGGAAACAAATGTAACGCCAGTTGAGAAGGCCTAGAATCACGAAGGTGGTAAGAAAAAGCGTGAGTTCCAGGACACCCCAGAAAGCCTCACGCGAATCCTTGCGTTTCAGTTCCTTGAAGACCGTTTTGGGGTCCTCGCGGAAGAAACTGAAGAAAGCATATTTGAAGGGATGCTCCGCGGCTCCATCGTGGCCATGTTTGTAAATCGAGATCCAGTCCACCGTCCCTCCATTTCCATCGGGTAAGTCGGCGTTGCCTTTGTGATGCTGCATGTGGATGCATTCATAGAAGATCTGGCTGAAGCCGACCGTGATCGACTCCAGGATGCTAAACAATCGATTCAGCAGGGGCGAGCGAAAATAGGGATTGTGAATGAAATTGTGCGAAATACCGTTGATGTTCCAGGAAATGCTGACCGAGTAAATAAGACCGAGGGGCAGCATTCCCCAAAGTGGGAGACGCGAGAAAAGGTAAAACATCCCGAGGAAGTAGGCGCAGTGGAGAACTCCGGCCAGTACTGGAACGGCATCCCATCGGGTGTAAGAAAAGATTTTGGAGTTAGTTTGCACCCGACCTATTACTAGCTTGTTCGAGTTCATGCCTGAGAGATGCGCCCCTTCATTCGAGGAACTCGCCGAACTAATCGACGAACGCCTACCTTTAGCCTGACAAGTCTTGTCAACACTTATCCCGGATAAGCAGCGACAATCTTATTAACGGCTTCCTGAATCGCGGCGGCGTTCCTTTCGGTGGAGCCTACGGCGGCCTGCCCCAGACCGCGGAAAACGATCTTGTGCGTCTTCCTATCGACAAAATCGATCACCAGCGAACCCTCGGTATATTGTTGGACGTCGGCGTTCATTGCCCACCCTCCACCGTAGCTTCCAAACCTTGAGCGATAAACGGTCATGCCACCTCCTGGCATAACGTTCAGTTGCTGTCTGGTGAAGACGGTTGGAACGATGTACAGATCGGCGTTGCGCCCTGATTCTTTGAATCCACGACCACCAAGGCTGGAGCGCAGTGATGATTCCAGAGCTGCTGCAGTGGTAGGACCCAGGCCGGTCGAGGCCGTATCGATGGCGTAGGTGTGGTATTTGCCAAACGTTGCCGCGTGATCGTAATCGGTCTTCACGGTGACCGATGGAGCGGTACTACAGGCCGTGAGGGCGCAGATGACGGTGATGCTTGTCAGACAAGGCAGAGTTTTGAATTTCAATTTCACCTTTTTGCTTGGTTATTGAACAAGATTAGAGATTCGGCGTGGATCTACCATTGGACCTTAGTCCTACCGCTTAAGGCCCTTTGCCATTGTCAGGGCGTCATGCCGCCGCCGCTGCAAGCAGTGATAAGCCCTGGTAGAGTAGTTTGGATTTCATGTTTCTCTTCATGTTTGGTTTTTCAAATTGAACAGGAGGCTGCACAGCATAAACGGAGATTGTTGCTTCGATCTCTGTTCTCCCGTTCCCTCCTGTCGAGTTGGGTTCATCTTCACTCCACTTCCTAGATGTCGCCGGGCCGGCAGATGTTCGAGCTTATCGGCTTGATCCGCGAACCGGCAACTCGATCACGAAAGTTGTGCCTTTCCCTCGTCCCTCGCTGCGTGCACGAATAGTGCCGGCGTGCATTTCGACGATAGCTTTGCTGATCGCGAGACCGAGCCCCAGACCTTCGCTCCGCGAATCGGCCCTTTCGAAGGCAGCAAAGACTCTTCCGACAAATTGTGGTTCGATGCCGATGCCATTATCGCTGATCTCGATGGTGATTGTTCTTGGGTTAGGATTGTACGACCGCACGGAAACCGCGCCGTTTTCCGGCGTGAATTTGCAAGCGTTGCGAAAGACGTTCCAGAAAACCTGCTCCAAGCGCGCTGGATCGGCAACCAGCTCGTAATGAGATGCCAACAAGGCAACGGAGAGCTTGAGATGTCGATCTTGAATGTTGCTGCGTACGATCTCCATTG
>QHRO01000175.1 GCA_003220155.1 Verrucomicrobiota bacterium | reverse complement strand
CCGCGCGCTGTCATTTCCTCTGTCGCGCTTGATCTACGGCCGGACAAAGTCTCGGTTGAGGATTTTGCAGCCACGCTCCGGCGCGGCTCGCCTCCGATCGTCGGCTACGTCGCAGGTGGAAAATTCAAACTCGATCTGCGCACAATTTTTCCGCGACAGGACGCGCAGGTTGTGAGCGCACTGCGCTCAGCGGCACAATGGAATTGAAACGGTTCATCCTCGCGACGGCCGGGCATGTTGATCACGGCAAGAGCGCGCTGGTGCGTGCACTCACTGGCACCGATCCGGATCGCCTCCCCGAAGAAAAGCTACGCGGCATCACAATTCAGCTCGGTTTTGCGCAACTTGAGCTGCATACGCCGAATGCGCTGCTCAGCGTCGGGATCGTGGACGTGCCGGGGCACGAGGATTTCGTCAAGAACATGGTCGCAGGCGTCGGTTCGATCGATCTCGCGCTGCTCGTTGTCGCAGCTGATGACGGCTGGATGCCGCAGACGGAAGAACATTTGCAGATTTTGATTTATCTCGGGGTGCGGCAAATGGTCGTTGCCCTCACGAAAATTGACCTCGTTGAATCGGCGGATGCGGCCGAGAAAAAGGTCCGCGCCGAACTCCGCGATACGCCCTTCGGGGATGCGGCAATCGTTCGGACATCGATCACAACTGAGAGCGGTATCGAGGAATTGAAAGCGCAGCTCGCGCGCGAATTCAGCGCGCTCGTTTCGCAGCGCGATATCGGCAAACCGCGACTCGCGGTCGATCGCGCGTTCATCTTGCGCGGCATTGGAACTATCGTGACCGGCACGCTTGCGGGCGGAACGCTGAGGCGCGGACAAGCTGTGGTCGTTCAACCGGCGAAGATTCCGGCGCGGATTCGCACGATTCAAAATCACAATCGCGAAGTTGAAGAGATCGGCCCCGGCGCACGCACGGCGCTGAGTGTGCCGGATGTGGCCGTAGCGCGAGAGAAGAACACTCCCGGTGTTTGGCGCGGCGATGTTATCACGCTCAGTGAATTCGGCGAAGCGAGTGCGGTTGCAGACGTGATGCTGTGTCGCTCTCCGCGCCTCCCCCCGAAGACGCGACCGATCAAAAATGGCGCCGCCGTGCGCGTGCACCATGGCAGCGCCAACTTCGGTGCGCGTGTTTTTTTCCAAAGCAGCGAAGAGCTGCGCGCGGGCGAAAATGCCGTTGCGCAAATCCGTCTTGAAGCCCCGGCGTTCATGTTTGCAGGCGATCGTTTTGTGATTCGCGATGCCTCCGAGCAGAACACGCTCGCCGGCGGCGTTGTCTTGGATCCGGATGCGAGCGTGCGAAATTTTCGGAGCGCAGCTCAGCGCGAATTTCTGGCCGAGCGTGCGCAGGCGCCGCATGACGCAGGAGTCTTTACTGCGACGGAGATCGGGCGCGATCGCGCGGTGAAGCGCAATGCGCTGCTCGCAAAATCATCGTTCGGTGCAGACGAAATCGCTCAGTCCATTAAGAGGGCGAATGTGATTGAGCGCGGGGACCTCGTGGTTGATGCAAAGTGGTGGAATGAAGTTTTGCGACAGGCCGAAGCGATAATTGACGTCGAACATAAGGCGCATCCGAATCACGCGGGTATCGCGCTCTCAGAGCTTCGGCAGGCGTTAGCACGTGAGTTACCGCTCCCGGAAATTTTCGACGTGCTCGCTTCTGAATTGTGCGGCATCGGTTTCGTGCGAACCGGCGAAGCGATCGCGCGCGCCACGCACCGTCCGACTTTGCCGCCGCAACTCCAAAATGCCGCGGCCAGAATTTGCGCCGTCCTCGCGGCAAAGAAAGTCGATCCGCCTTCACGCGCTGAGCTCGCTCCCGAAGCGACATCGCAGCAGGCGCTCCGTTTTCTCCGCGATTGCGGCGAACTTGTAGAACTGAGTACGGATGTTGTTCTCGCGACAGAGCAGTTTGTAAAAATGCGCGAGGCGGTCGTCGCCTTTCTGCGCAAAAACAATTCCGCCGGCGCCTCCGAATTACGCGAGCTCTTCGGCACGAGCCGTCGCGTGATCATTCCGTTTCTCGAGCGTCTCGATCGCGACGGCGTTACTCGCCGCATCGGCGACAAGAGAGTCCTGGCGAAACCGCACTGAAAGTCAGTGTTGCGAAGCGAAGACTGCTTCCGGATCAGAGCCGGAAATTTTGCCCACCCAAATCCAGCCGAAGCGGCTAACGAGTGCGCCGATTAAAAATGAAAGCACCGCGAATGGAATGAGGCCGAACAGCCGGAGAACGATTGCGAGCGGGCCGTTCAAAACTTCGCCGATCCGAATGAGCCAGCCTGAGCCGTGCTCGTGTATCGCTCGATTGGCCGCGCCCTGTTTATCGAGGCTGAGCCAGATGAGCAGCGCCGACTCAACCCCGGCCGCGTAGTATCCGAGGAAGTTGAGCGCGGCGATTCGATGCCCGAGCAATTCCAATAATCCCGCTGCCGATCCCAATCCTGCGGTCCCGAAATGAATCGGTAGCAGCGTGCGATGCGAGAACCACGCGGGAATGGCGGTTGCCCCAATCAGCACGCCAGTATAGGTCGCGAGCAAAGTTCCGAAGATGGCCGAGCCAAAAATGAAGAGGCCGGCCGCGAGGCGCAGGAGTTGATCGAGTGGACCGGTGAAAGTTTGATGGGCGTGCAGTTCGAGCGCGATCAAACCCGGCACCGCACAGGCGCCGAATAGACTGAGAATCCAGGCACCCATCGACATGGCCGATCGATGTTTAAAAACGCGCAGCATGTTGAGGAAGAGGCGGGGGCGGCCGAGATCCATGATCAGCAGAATTGGTGAAAGGACCGCTCCAGCGATGGCCGCGAGCCACATGGCCGCGCGTGCAAGATCGGTATGATGAAAGAGAACGGCGGCGCTTGCGATCACCGCTGACATCCCCGCGAGCCCGCCCATGAAAAAATAGAGCGGAACTTCCCACGTCCAAACCGGCGGCTTGACTACGGGCTGACCGTAGTAACCGGGTTTGCGCGGAATTGGGCCGCCCGCAACTTCGACACCTTTGCCGGGAACGACGCCCTCCTTCCACGCTTGCTCGCGCAACTCTTCGAGTCGCTTTTCGGATGGCGAGTTGGTCGTCATGAAAAGAATGCGAAGGCCACGAGCGTCGCGATGATTGATGCGATCGCGGTCGCGAACGCTGAAGTCCACGCAGACTTGAGGTAAATTGTTGGAATCTGCGGTTTCGGCGGAAGTCCATACGCTTCAGGTTCGCCAAGAATCAAAAAGAAAGCGTGAATGCCGCGGACGGAAGTTTCCGTCGGATCGTAAAGTTGCGCGTCGTTGTAACCGCTTTGTTGTAATTGCTGTACGCGTTTCGCTCCGCGCGCGCGGAGATCATCCAACCGGCCGAAGACGATCGATTCAGTCGGGCAAACTTTTGCACACGCCGGCACGAGTCCACTCTTTTGTCGATCGTAACAGAAAGTGCATTTGAACGCGCCGCCTGCGTCCGGCAGCGGTGAGGGCCGACGATCAATCACCCCGAACGGACACGACACCACGCAGTAGCCGCAGCCATTGCAGACATCGTTCTGCACCAGGACCGAGCCGACCTCGGTCCGCACAATTGATCCGGTTGGACACGCTTCCAGGCAACCGGCCTCCTCGCAATGCTTACAAACGTCCGACAAGAAAACCCAGCGAAAGGGATCTTCTCCATCGCCGTTGCCTAGCGAATGCGACCCGACAATCTGGTTTCCTTTTTGCCGGTCCTGTTCCAGAAACATCACGTGGCGCCACGTGGAGGCACCAAGGTGACCGGTGTTGTCGTAGGAATTCCCCGACCAGGTGAATCCGTCGTCGGGTACATGATTCCACTCTTTGCATGCGACTTCGCATGCTTTGCACCCGATGCAAACACTCGGATCGGTGAAGAATCCAACCTCGACGTGATCTTTCACGAAGGAATGCCGGCGCTGATTGGAGCTTTGAATTCCTTCGCCGATCATAATGCCTTCTTATGTAGTGGGAGACTCGTGCTCGTGACCAGCGGCGAGTGTTCCCCTTGGAGCGCCCGGCGGCGGTTGTTCCGGATGCAGATTCGGCGGGCCACCACGCGGCACGTATCGGTCGAGCCAATCTTCGAAGGCAGGACCGCGCGGCAACCGGCCAGGCACGATATTGCAAGCGAGCGCCTTGGTTTCCATGATCGTGACGTTTGGCTCGCCAGAAATGGGAATCAGATCATTGGCGGCGGCGCCGCGTACGTTCCCGGCAGTCCCAAAATGAAATGGAAGAGCAATTTGATGGATCGTTTTTCCATCGATCTGAAGCGGTCGAGCGCGACGACTGACGAGCGCTCGCGTTTCAATCGCGCCGCGCAGCGTAACGACGCATATGTAATCGCTATTCTTG
>QHRO01000174.1 GCA_003220155.1 Verrucomicrobiota bacterium | reverse complement strand
CGGCGTCGGAAACGCGAATGTCGGATGAATTAACGGTGGTGACGTGGGAGACGGTGTCTCGCTGAACATCGGAGTCGGTGAGGGCGACGCGGACGGAGTCGGCGAGATCGATGGAGTTGGACTTGGAGTAGGCGTAGGTGTCGGGGTCGGCAACGGCGGTACCGTATTTACCCAATGATGCAGCGGCACGCTCGCGCCGCCGATTTCCTTTACAAGCGCTTCGCAACGCGCCTGCAGCTTTTCCAAGTCGAGCGATCCCCACGATGAATCAGCCGTGCCGTTAAAAACGATGTAGGTCGCTTTTAATTCGCTAATCGGTCGGTTGTTCGGATTCGAAAGGCCATTGACCTCCTTCGCGATCCGCAACGACGCTTCCCCGACTCGATCATTCGGGCCAACGTCGCCCACCATTGCAGGATAAATCGTGCTCCCGGCAATCACGACTGCGTAATCGCCCACGTGCGCCGCATCGCTGCCCTTGGTGAAACTTGCCGGCACGACGATGAACGGATCGTAGGTGCCGATGAGATAGCTATACTTTTTCATCGCGCTGATTTCATCGCGCAATTCCGTGGCTGCGTTTTTCAGATCGCGCTTGCGCTCAGGAGTTGCCGTTCTTTGCTCCAATTCCACGCGTCGCAATCGATCTTCGATTCCGGGTAAATACGGATTCGGTCGATTCGATTTCTTCCCCCAACGAAAACTGGTGAACGGCTTGAAGGTCGGCGAAACGCCGTTACCGGCCGGAACACGATCGCCGTCAGAGCCATCGGCATCCACATCCATGTCCGCCTGAAAGAGCAGCGCGCGGCGTTTGGTTTCCGGATGCCGTAACGCCAGCACCGTTTGGCAATCGTAAAAATTGTGGCGCGAAAGAAGCAGATCGAGCCGACTCAGATTTTCGCGCAGCTCGCGCACCTTCGTTTCGTAGAGCTGCGCAAATAGAGGCGAAACCGATTCCGGCTTTACCATCGCCGCCAGACCGGGCAACAACTTACCGAGATCAGGGCTCACTTTCCCCAACTCATCGACCGTTCGATTCGGCGTCGGCACTCGCGCGCGCAGTTTCAAATCGATCGCATAACTCATTGGGTCGACTCGTTCCTCGGATGCCGCCGCGCCCGAGGTCGTTTCCACTTCGCTCCGCAACGTGATACCATTGAAAAGGCGGGAAACATCGAATTTGCCCGAAATCGTCGGTGGACGGGTCGCGGCGGCTGACGGCGCCGCCGTTGGGGAAGGCGAAGCGGTTTCAATTTCCTCCGCGTGCGTCAGCGTCCAGCGCCAGCGTTCTAATGAAATCCAACGCAGCGTAATTGCGACAAAGAGCGCAAAAAAGATGAGGAGAACGATCCGGCGCAGCGTGCCGAGCCCCAATTTCCGCACGTCCTATTTCCTCAGCCAGGCTGCGATCGCAACAATAATCCCGATAGCACTCAGGACCGACATCAACCCAGCTGGCATCACTTTGAAGGTCCGGAAAAATTTCGGAATAAATTGCGCGGCCAGCAGGAGCGAAACCACTAGGGCGACGATTAATCCCGCTGCCTGATGTTCCGGCATCAACCACGCTGCCAGCAAAAGCAGCAGGCCCGAAATGGATCCGGCGATGATCGAAACCGTGCTTCCGGCCTTAACGTAGCCAATGATTCCGCCCGCAATCGTCAGAATTCCAAAAATAATGAAGTAAATTTTCGCCGGACCAATCATTCGTTCGCCGACTCGTAATGCAACAGCACGGCGCTGTCCAGCCGACGTCGATCGCAATTATTCCAATGCCGCGACCGAAGACGCCGATCTGCTCTGGGGAGCGCAGGCTGCCAGCCTGCACTTCGCGGCAGCCTGTAGCGAACCGATCTCGAGCTCACATTAGGCTCGCGAAAAGAGGACATTCGGCGCGGCGGCCGAATGCAGCAGGCTGGCAGCCTGCGCTCCCCAGAAATTGCCATTCCTATTCCCCCTGACGGACTGCGATTAGGAGTAAGAATAATGTTACCCGTGAGATTTGAAAAACTTGCGCAATTTCTCGCATCGACTAAATCTCCTGCTGGCATGAAGCCGCGTGCCTGCATCGGCCTTAGCGTTCTGATTGGTTTCTTCGCAGCGTTGACGCTGGCCAGTTCGCCGCAGTTACACGAGAAACTACACAAGGTCGGCACGCATCACGAATGCGCCGCGACCATGATCGCGTCCGGCAATTGCGAACATACCGCGCCGCCGGCGGTCACCCCAAAGATTCAGGAACCTCCGGTATCGCCGGCTTTCCTGGGGCAGCATTTCCGATTCGTTATCGCGTCGGTTCCTTCTTCGGTCCAGGAACACGCCCCGCTAGTCGTTCCGTAGCGCGAGGGCGCCGCGTTTGCGCGCGGAATTGATTTTCTCCCGCTGAAGCAATCGCGGCGTTTACTCGCGCCCGCGTCCCTTATTCACCGCAACCGCGCCAGAGGCGCGTTGCATTCATCCAATTTCAATCAGGAAACTTTTAATGAAAAAACTTTTAGCAATCACGGTCGCGATGTTGAGCGGAGCGGGCATGGCGATGGCGCAGGACGCGGCAGCGTCACCCAGCCCTTCACCATCACCGGCTGCGTCGCCAGCTTCCAGGACGGCAACGGCAGAGAGCGTAGTGGTTACCAGCGAGGAGCTTGATGTCTCGCGCGAGCAAATCGTGCCGAGCCTCGGCGCGACGCGCTATACTGTCGGACCTGATCGCCTTAATCAGCAGGCACAAGGAGAGGACGCGCCTTTTAACCAGACTATTCTGCGTTTTCCCGGAGTGGCGCAGGATTCGTTCGGGCAACTGCACTTACGCGGCGAACACGCGAATTTGCAGTACCGCATCAACGACGTCCTGTTGCCGGAAGGAATTACCGGCTTCGGCCAGGAATTATCGACCCGATTCGCTGACAACGTTTCGTTAATTACCGGCGCGCTCCCGGCGCAGTTTGGCTTCCGGACCACCGGTGTCATCGATGTTCACACTAAAACAGGAGCGGAGTTCGCCGGTGGTGAGGCCTCGGTCCAAGTTGGGAGCTTCGACACCATCATGCCGAGCTTCGAATACGGTGGTGTCAGCGGACGGCTGACTTACTACATGACGGGAAGTTATCTCCACAACGGTATAGGCATCGAAAATCCAACGCGCAGCAGCGATCCGATCCACGATGATACCGATCAATTCAAGACCTTCGATTACCTCTCTTATATCATCGACGATTCGAGTCGATTCGTTTTGATGCTGAGCGGCAATTACAGCAACTTTCAGATCCCGAATAATCCCGGGCAACCGACTGCATTTGTGGTGAACGGTCGTGACAACTTCAACTCCGCCAAACTCGATGAGAATCAGGCAGAAAACTCTGCCTACGGAATTCTCACGTATCAGAAGAAATCCGACCTCTTCAACATGCAGGCGTCAGTGTTCACTCGTTATAGCGGCGTCCTCTTTCGCCCCGATGAAGTCGGCGATCTCTTCTTCAACGGAGTCGCCTCGCGCGTGGACCGCCAGATCTACACCAACGGCCTCGAGGTCGACATGAGCTACAAGCTGAACGATCAAAACACGCTCCGGGGCGGTCTGCTCTTCACCGCCTCGCACGCTACGGTCGGAAGTGCCACACTTGTTTTCCCAGTCGATGCGATCGGAAATCAGACGAGTGATGTGCCGTTCCGAATCGTCGATAATTCCTCCTTAAACGGATACTTCGCTGGTTTTTACCTGCAGGATGAATGGAAGCTATTTGAACAACTGACCATCAATTTTGGTGGCCGGGTCGACATTGCGAAGACAATCAAGACGGAAAGTCAATTCAGCCCGCGCATCAACATTGTTTACACACCTTGGACCGCGACGACTTTCCACGCCGGTTACGCCCGCTATTTTACTCCGCCGCCTTTGGAGAACGTCGACCAAAGTACGATCGCGAAGTTTACTGGCACAACCAACGAATCCGCCATCACGCTCGACTCGCCGGTAAAAGCGGAGCGCGCCCATTACTTCGATGCGGGCGTGACACAGAAGATCGGAGATGGTTTGCAGCTTGGCATCGATGGATTTTATAAACACGCCCGCAACGTCCTGGACGAAGGACAATTCGGGCAGGCCCTCATTCTTTCGTCCTTTAACTACCGTGAAGGTGAAATTTACGGCGGGGAATTCACCGCCAACTACCAGCATGGCGGGTTCTCCGGTTACCTTAACGTTGGCTACGAATACGCGCGAGGTATGCACGTTAGTTCCGCGCAATTCCTGTTCGATCCCGATGAATTTAACTACATTCGCGATCACTGGGTCTTTCTCGATCACGATCAGCGTTTCACCGGATCAGGTGGAATCGCTTACGCTTGGAACGATTGGACTTTTTCGGCCGATGCGCTCTACGGAAATGGATTGCGCCGCGGCTTTGCTAACACGCAAAAGAATCATCCCTACGAAACTTTAAACCTCGGAGTGGAGCGCAGAATTTCACTCGGTGGAAAGCAAGCGATCAAAGTCCGGTTCGATGTCGTGAATCTGTTCGACAAAATCTATGAGCTGCGCGACGGCAGCGGCATTGGAGTGGGCGCGCCGCAGTTTGGGCA
>QHRO01000173.1 GCA_003220155.1 Verrucomicrobiota bacterium | reverse complement strand
CCGACTTCACGGAAGATCTGAAGAAGATCTCGGTGCCGGTTCTGGTCATGCATAGTGAAGACGACCAGATCGTGCCTTATCAGGCCGCGGGTCCACTCTCGGCGAAGCTGCTTAAGAACGGCACGCTGAAGACGTACAAAGACTACCCGCATGGCATGCCAACGACGCAAGCCGACGTCATCAACGCCGACCTGCTCGCGTTTATCAAAGGTTAAGCCGACTTAGAATCCGAAAACTTTGAGCAAACAATCCTTGGACTAACAAATTCAAATGAATAACAAAATGAAGATCGTAGTCATCGGAGGCAGCGGCCTCATTGGATCAAAGGTGGTAACCAATCTTCGCCAGCGTGGTCATGAGGTAGTGGCGGCATCGCCATCCACGGGCGTGAACACACTTAATGGTGAGGGGTTGGCTGAAGCACTGGCAGGCGCTCAGGTCGTGGTTGATGTGGCGAACTCGCCGTCCTTCGAAGACAAGCCTGCTTTGGAATTCTTCGAAACGTCGGGTCGCAATCTTCTTGCCGCGGAAAAGGCCGCGGGCGTGAAACATCACGTGGCACTGTCAGTGGTCGGGACCGACCGCCTGCTTGGAAGCGGCCCCGGTTCTTTAAGCGGTTACTTTCGCGCAAAGATGGCCCAGGAAAATCTGATCAAGGCTTCCGGGATTCCGTTTACGATCGTCCACGCAACGCAGTTCTTCGAGTTCGCGAAGAACATAGCTCAATCCGCGACTGACAGCTCAAGCATTCGGTTATCGCCAGTTCTTATGCAGCCGATGGTTTCGGATGATGTCGCTGCCGCGGTGGCAGACGTAGCTCTCGGGGAACCGATGAATGGCATGGTCGAAATTGCTGGGCCGGATCAGATCCGACAGGATGAACTTGTCCGGCAGTTTCTAAGTGCGACGGGCGACGCGCGGAAGGTGATCGCCGACGCCAATGCGGGTTACTTCGGCATAGCGGTGAACGATCAAAGCCTGGTCCCCGGCGCTAATGCCCGCCTCGGCCCGACGCATTTCGCCGAATGGCTCAGCCGTACCACTACTCAGAAGACGGCGACTGAGAAACAGTCGGCGCCCGCATCAAATCTCTCAGGCGACGCGGTAAAAGTGGTCGCTCTGCTCCTTTGCGGAATTGTCTTCGCCGCTCTGTCCTTACGCAACGCTGCAGCCGACGATTCATCTACGGATAAGCCCAAGGCGGCCGCCACGACGGAACCCAAGGAAGCAAAGGTGACTCCGCTCTTGTCGAAAGAACTGATGGACCTTCCAGGCAAGGAAGGTCTGATGGTCACGGTTGAGTATCCTCCCGGCAGCTCGGACCCAATACATCGCCACAACGCGCATGGGTTTATTTATGTGCTGGAAGGCTCGATCGTAATGCAGGTAAGGGGCGGGAAGGAAGTGACTCTGACACCTGGTCAGACCTTCTATGAAGGCCCCGAGGATGTTCACGTCGTCGGGCGAAACGCCAGCCAAACCAAAGCGGCAAAATTCGTCGTGTTTTTCGTGAAGGACAAAGGCGCCCCGGTGCTGGTGCCCGCTAAATAATCAAAACTGCAAGTATTTCCGCTTTCCCAGGACCGCAAAGCCTGGAGTTCCAAAACCTTAACTCTGCCGTCCATTTACTGCAGATACTCAACGTTCATGACTGTTCACTTTCCCAAGCTTGTTTCGGTATCGGATCCGCCTCAGATTCGGGATTGGATTTGGAACGATACCAAGCCGCAGAGTAACAGTGTCTACGTTTAAACTAGAGGACTAGCGAAGCATGAAGCAATACTTCGCCGGGCTCTCGAGGAATTCGTTCCTGCTCGCCGCGGCGAGTTTCTTTGCTGACACCTCTACGGAAATGCTCTATCCGGTGTTGCCGGTATTTCTGACTCGAACGTTGAGAGCGAGCGGCAGTATCGTTGGGCTGGTAGAGGGTTTTGCCCAAGCTGCGCAGAATATTGTGCAGGGCTTCTCCGGCGCACTTTCCGACAGGTTGCAAAAAAGGAAAGGTATAGCGCTGGCTGGTTATCTCGCGGCGGCAATAGCCAAGCCTTTGATGGGTATTTCGACGGCTTGGCAAGGCGTCTTTAGTGCACGGTTGCTGGACCGAGTAGGCTCTGGGACCCGGTCGGCTCCACGCGATGCGCTCATCGCATCTTCGGTAGACGAAAAGGTGCGGGGGAAAGCGTTTGGACTTGAAGGCATTGGCGATAACACCGGCGCTTTCGTCGGGCCGCTCTTCGCGATCTTTCTTCTGTATTCGTTGCACGTTGGAATACGCACTATTTTCTATCTAGCGATCATTCCCGGCTTGCTTGCCTTTGTGATGGTTCTGCTCGTAACGGAGCGCCGGGCAGCGGTGACGGCAAAATCAAAGATGGATGTAAACCTGCGCCAATTCCCAAGCGGATATTGGAAATACCTTTCGGTGATCGCTCTTTTCGGCCTCGGCAATTCTAGCAATTCATTTTTGATTTTGCGGACACAGGATATTGGCGCCCCCTTGGAGACGACGATCTTGATGTATGCTCTGTTCAACCTTGCCGCCGCACTCATTTCGTATCCCGCGGGCTCCTTCTCCGACAAATTGGGAAGAAAAAATGTCCTGCTCGCCTCGTTTATCATTTTTGCGCTCACCTATATTGGCTTCGCCAATGCACAGAATGTCCTAATTTTCGCTGCACTGTTTATCTTCTACGGTCTATATCAGGGAATATTTCGGGCAGTCGGAAAAGCATTCGCATCAGATTTTGTTCCCGAAAATTTACGAGCAAGCGGAGTCGGATGGTACAGCAGCACCGTCGGGTTGTTGGAACTGGTGGCGAGCGTCGTAGCCGGACTGCTTTGGGACCGAGTAGGCCACGCCGCTGTGTTCTATTATGGAGCGACGTTCGCGTTTGCTGGTAGCATTGGCCTCAGTGTTCTGACTCCAAAACGCGACCACCCCAGCGCGGCGTGACCGGCCGACATGAAATGACTGAGGCCGAGAAACTCACTCTTCCGAAAGGGAGACAACCTTGACGAACCCTCGAGTCGTCATAGTGGGCGGCGGCTTCGGCGGACTCTATGCGGCACGCGCCTTAGGTGGCGCTCCTCTTAGCGTAACGCTCATCGACAAACGCAACTACCACCTCTTCCGGCCGCTGTTATATCAAGTGGCTACTGGCTTACTTTCGGCAGACGAAATTTCTGGTCCGCTCAGGTCCATACTCAGCCGCCAAAACAACATCGACGTTCTCCTGGGCGAATTGACCGGTGTCGATACGCAGAAGCGCGTTGTTCGCCTTGAGCAGCACGACGTACCATACGATTTCCTTATCCTCGCCACCGGCGTTCAGTATAACTACTTTGGACACGACGAGTGGTCTCGGATTGCGCCCGGCCTGGTGTCGCTGAGCGACGCCGACCGGATCCGCGCAAAGGTGCTGCTGGCATTTGAACGGGCTGAGGAGCTCGCTGCACTCGAGTTGGCCGAGACTATCTCTCCGGAAATACAAAAGCTGCTTACGTTCGTACTCGTTGGCGCAGGTACAGTGGGAGTGGAGATGGCCAGCACGCTGGCAGAAATGTCGCGTATGACTCTGGCACATGACTTTCATCATATCGATGCGCGGTCTGCGCGGATTCTGCTGTATGAAACGGAGCCGCGTGTGCTTCCCTCGTACCCTGAAGTCCTTTCGGCCAAGGCTCAGCGCCATCTGGAACAGTTAGGCGTCAAGGTTTATACGAGCACCCGCGTCACAAGCGTGGACGCCGACGGAATTATCGCTAACGGCCAGCGTGTTCCGGCCGCCACTGTGCTCTGGGGAGCCGGCGTTCTCGCTTCTCCTGCGGGACGATGGATAAATTCTGCGACGGACAAGTCCGGCAGAATCATCGTGAATTCAGATCTGTCGGTCCCTGACCATCCTGAGATCTTTGCAATTGGTGACACAGCCCACGTCGTTGCCCATTCACGCAATCTCTTGGGCATCAAATCAAACGAACCAATGTTGATGCCAGGCGTGGCTCAGCCCGCCATCCAAGAAGGTCGGTACGTGGCGCGCTTGATTCGTTATCGCGTTGCCGGAACCAAACCGCCAGGACCGTTTTGGTACTGGGATAAAGGGGACCTCGCTATCGTGGGACGTACTTATGCCGTTGCCGACCT
>QHRO01000172.1 GCA_003220155.1 Verrucomicrobiota bacterium | reverse complement strand
ATTGACGCCACGCGGAAATTGCCCGGCGAAAACTATCACCGGCCCTGGCCGGAGCTGCTCAAGATGGATGAGCGTGTGCAGACGCTGGTCGATTCGCTGCGGAAAGAGTTGGGATAACCGGGCAAGAGATCGGATTTCGTCTTTGGCTCAGCAGAGCGTCGCCCTACCAACACGCGCTCGAAAGCATTTGGTAGGACGAGACTCTGTCGAGCCAATGCCCTGCAACTCACGAAAAGGCGCAGCCGTCTCGAATCGGCTAAAGACGGTAGGGGCGGTTCACCCGAACCGCCCGCCCAAAGGTGATTGAGGTCAATCGCCCCTGACAACGCTAACGATTAGTAGTAGCCGCCGTAGGGACGGCGGAAAAGTTGCCCCGTATCAATATCGCGGGTCAGCCCGCCCGGCGGAACACCCCTCAGGTCATAGCGCCGCCCAGTATATGGGCTGCGGAAAACCCCAGGCGTATTGGTGTAACGTGCGAGCGGCCAACCTCCCGGGGGGAGGGGTCCATAAGCGCGTGCACGCTCTTCCTGGATGGAATGGCCAATTAACGCTCCTGTGGCAGCACCGGCCGCTGCTCCGATGGCAGCGCCTCGCGCATGCCCGGTGGCAGCGCCGCCGATAATGGCGCCGGCGGCCGCGCCGTAGCCAGCGCCTGCTCCCGTAGGGGTGTCACACGAACTGAAAATGAAAGAACTCAGCGCGATGCCCGAAACAGCGGTGAAAAAATTTCGTTTCATAAGTGATTTCTTGACGAATTAAACTCCGCAAGCGACGGAAAGTTTTCGACGGTGATATTCGAAAAATCCGCCGTTTTCGCTGGTCAACTCGAATGACGAACAGAGCTATGGCCTGACAAAGACCTTGTTCACGCGGGTATCGAGAACGAGCCCATTGTGCGGAACCTGCGAACAATCAAACTCGGTGTGAGGCGGATATGGACTGTTGACAAGGCCAGAAGATTTATGAGGATCTCTTTCGCCCATTGGATATTTCCCCTTCGCCGCCGGATACTTTTTGGCGGCTTCTTCTGGAGTAATCTGCTTTGCCACGATAGCGCCACCCGAGCCTTGCGCCTGCTTAGAAACTGGGCTTGATTCAGATCCCTTCGGCCCTGCCTGCTGATAATTTCCACCTTCCCTCATCTGGGCCATCGCCGCATTAGATAAGATCAGCGTAAGGCAACTCATCGCCACGGCAGAAACAAACAATTTCGTTTTCATATTCATTATTAAGGTTTCGTAATGAAAGCGCTAGACGGATGTTTGGCGCGGCAAATTCAAAAAAACTTAAACAGCTGCGCCGCCGCCCATCCGGCCTTCTCTATTTTACTCAATCGGTAATCTTTTTCGAATATTCGGAAATTATCTAGCTTCATTCGCCGGAGGAGCGCCTGGTAAATCGAGCGCATGATCTCGGCCGGAAGCATCGAGCGGCGATCCTCCGTTGGAAGCAAATTGGTCGCTTCCGCGAAGAGACTTTCAGCGCGCGCCGCCTCCAAATTCATCAACTGAATAAACCGCGAATCGGTCACGCCGTTGCGTAAATCGTCTTCGCGATAATTGAATCGCGCTAAATCCTCCTGCGGCAAGTAAATGCGATCGGCTTTCAGGTCCGCCGCCACATCGCGAATGATGTTTGTCATTTGCAGCGCTAAACCGAGGGCGATGGCGTAGTCGCGGCATTGTGGATTTTTGTAACCGAAAATTTCGATACTAACCAAGCCAACCGCGCTGGCAACGCGATGGCAATAAACGCGCAGCTCATCCCAGGCCGCATAACGCCGAATATCGACGTCCATCTCTACGCCGGTAATGATTTCCTCCAACATCTCCGGCGTAATCGGGTAGGTTGAGAGCAACTGGCGAACCGGCTTGGCCAGTGCTGGTTCGTTGGTAAATTCGCCGCGCAATGATTGGCGCCATATCGCCAGCTCACGCCGTTTCGTCTCCTGGTCGCGCCCGTCATCGTCGGCGATATCGTCGATGACGCGACAGAAAGCGTAAAAGGTAGTAATGTCGCGCCGGCGCGCGCCGCTCATCGCAATAAAAGCAAAGGCGAGATTGGATTTGCTCGCGCGGGTAATTTCGGTGGCAGCATCGCTGGTTTTCATTCCTTCAATAACGAATCCAGTTTTCCTGCGCGATCCGCCCGCTTTCGCATTGGCGGAAGAGAACAACCCAGGAAGCGAGGAGCCAGCCGGTGACCAAGGCACGCAAAAAGACGAAAATCGATTTCCAGATCATCATGGCTACGGCCCGGTCCGCGATGGCGCTGCGCACCATGGCGTCGACCACCAGGATCAAGAAAAAGTTAAGTCCAGAGATTAAACAAAACCAGATAAGGCGCCGGAAATCGCGCCGGAGCAATTGCCGATGCGCACGGAAGGCCTCACGCAAGGTTTCGTTGTGCAGAACGAGGGAAATTTGCACCGAACAAAAGGCGAGAATAAACCCGCTCATGAAAACACGCTGGAGCGGGAGATAGTCCAACACGTTCGGCACATTAATAAAATAAGCGAGCAGCATTGGCAGCCGCAGCACCAGCATGCTGACGACCACAACAATACCGGCCCATTCCAAGACGTAACTGAATCTGCGCATGGCAAAGGCAAAAAGAGCGCCTTCCCGAAAACTCAACCCTTTGATCCAGGCCAGACAGACTGTGATGAGGTAAACTTGAATATAAACCCCGGCCAGGTATTCGAAGATGAACGAGAGCGCATCGATGGAGGCGGCAATTTTCAAAAGATGCGCGGTAGAGACTTCGTTGTTCCAATTCGGCAGCCGCCAATAGACGAGCGGTTTCAGGAGCGCCGCCAGGGTACTGACGAGGAAAACGAAATAGATCGGAATGCTCCACCAACGGTAAAGTTTGAACAAGGCGCGCCAGAAGGTGCGATGCAATCCGCGCCAATTAACGAGAAAAAGGATGGCGGCGAGAGCAGAGAGTGGATAAGTGGTCGTAGCATTATCGAAAATGCCGGCCACACTTTCAATCGTCGGGAGCGGGACTTCGCGCCAGACGTCCGAAAGCGGTAACCAATTCCAGTTAGCAATAGAAATGATTTCCGCGAAATCGATTTCGAAGGGCCTCGGGACTGAACTAAAGGCAACGAATTGAAAAACAAAGTAGGCGAAGCCGAGAAGGGCGAAAGTAAGCCAAATGCGTTCGTAACGCGCGATGCAGCGAAATCCATCGCGCAATGCCAGCCTGACTGGATTGGCCAGCATGACCAGGAGGTAGCCACCGAGCAAGCCAAGGAGCGGGTAGATGCGCGACGGGGCGAAGGACTGAAGGAATGGAGTAACGGAGTAATGGAGCGATGGAGTAATGAAACTATCCATCATCGCTGTGTCGGTTGGGTCACTACTCCATTACCCCACCACTCCAGTTCCGCCTTAGCGGATCAATCCCCAGTGTTGGTTGAACGGCCAGTAAACCCACAACCCACGCCCAACCAGGTTCTCCTCTGGCACCGGACCCCAATAGCGGCTGTCGTAGCTGAAATAACTGTTGTCGCCCATGGCAAAGTAACTGTGAGGAGGAACAGTGAAACTTTGATTCGGCTTAGCCAAATATTGGCGGCCCAGGGCATAGCCGCGATAGGGAGGTTTCGCTTGCATCACTCGCTGAAACCCGAATCGCCGCGGCGGCTCACCGTTCACATAAAACAAAGGGGGGCTGATCCGAAGAATGTCCCCCGGCAAACCAACCAGGCGCTTGATAAAGTAAGGTGCGCCGGTCTGCGGATCCTCTGGAATCATCGGGATGTGCTTGGTTCGGAAAACAAAAACGTCACCCCGGTGTGGTTTCATGAAATTATAGCTGAACTTATCCACGAAGACCTGATCACCAGTATCAATTGCGCCGCGTGCGATAATCTGCCCACGCTGGTAGCGAGCACCCGGCGCCACTTGGAAATCGTGTGCCAAGATAGCCTCCGGAGCGTAGACCCGATGCGTCCCGCGGTCGGTAATAATTCGCGACCAAGTGAAGAAGAAAAGATACTTTTGCT
>QHRO01000171.1 GCA_003220155.1 Verrucomicrobiota bacterium | reverse complement strand
GTCTGCCATTAACGAGCTTTCCAATCCAAGCACGATCTGGCCGCCTATCGATTTGATTGTTCTCGCCCGCGGCGGCGGCAGCATCGAGGATTTGTGGGAATTTAATGAGGAAATTGTCGCGCGGGCGATCGCGGCCGCATTCGTCCCGATTGTATCCGCGGTCGGACACGAAATTGATTTCACCATCGCGGATTTCGTGGCGGACTTGCGTGCGCCCACGCCGAGCGCGGCGGCAGAATTGATTGTGCCAGCGGCAGTAGAGCTCGACCGGCGCGTGAACGAACTGGCCGCTTGTTTGCAGCGATGCTGGCGGAATTTTATCGAGCGCGAGCAAACACGATTGCGTCTTTTTTCCGAGCGGACCGTCGGACGCGAATTGCTGGCACGGATTCAGGAAGGCAAACAAACGCTGGATTGGCGTCGCGAAAGTTTGCAACGAAACGCGACGGCATTTCTCGGAACCTGGCGGGCTCGCTTAATAGAAAACGCGGCTGCGCTACGGCGGCACGATCCGTCGCGCGAGATTGTTTTGCGGCGGAGCCGATTTGCCGAGTTCGCGCGGCGGTTCGGGGCATGTCCGCCGCAATTAGTCAACACAATGCGAAGACGCTTTGAGCACGCGGAGAAAATTCTCGCTGTAGTCGGTCCCGACGCGACGTTGCGCCGGGGCTACAGCATGACCCTGGACGCGACCGGCAATCTAGTTCGTTCCGTCGCACAAGTGAAACGCGGCGACAGATTGCGTACGCGTGTGACTGACGGGGCAATTGAATCGGACGTCGCCTAGACATAACGCCTAACTCGCATTCCTGTCATGTCGAGCGAAGTCGAGACATCTCTAAATTATTTGCCGAGTAATCTAGAGATTCCTCGACTCCGCTCGGAATGACAAAGGGCTGTGCTCGGGCCGGAGGCGACTCGGCCGAGGCTTCAGTATTACAATGGATGAGAAGGGAAAAGTCCTTCGCTCGGTGGAAAAGCTGAAGCGCGGGACCCTTTTGCGCACCCGTCTGGCCAACGGCGAGCTCGAGTCGCAAGTTCTTCGGGTTTCGTCCGCCGATTCCGCAGGCTAACGCCAGATTGATGCACCGAGACAGTTACTGCCGCGGTCGCGACGAGGCGTCGAGGCAACATCGCAGGCCACCGCACAAACTGGGAGCCGCCGGCAAACCGGCGGCCGCCGCAACCTGCGTGGCTGATGGTGACCGGACCCGTCAAGCGGCAAAGCGAAAGCTGCGCTATGCTCAGATCACTCGCTAAAAGAAAAACGGGCCTGCCAATCGGCAGGCCCGTTCGAATTTAGAGCTTACGCCCGATGTTACGGATACGTTAAGAGGTTGCCGGGCACCTCTGCAGTGACCGTACCGTCGGCATCACTCAGCTGTTTACCGACTGTGCTCTGGAAGACCGACGGGTTGCCTCCGCTGAGAGCAACGGTCGCATTGTTCTTCCGCAGGATGCTTGCATCACCGCCCTTACGCTGAACGATGAATCCTTTGTCGCCGAACGGGTTGGTGTTAGTTGGAAGAGCGGTGTCGTACGTGTAATTATTGCTTTCAATGAAGACCACATTCGAGGAGTTTGCGTCGGTACATTTGAATATTTTCAGCGCCGGAGTCGTTCCGCCCATTGTTATAGTAGGAGGCGGCCCTGCGGCGTACGCTACCGTCGCATTCGTTCCTGGACCGTTCAGGAGCTTTTGAACGTCGCCAGGCTTGAGGTAGTCGTTTGCGACGAGTCTGGTCATGTAATCGCTGACGGTCAAGATGGCAGCGTCGTCCCCAGGCCAGACGAGGTTCGGATCAGAGTTGGCTGCACCATCAAGCGCCATTTGTTGACCGGCGAGATACATTTGGCGTGCGTTGTTCATTGTGCCGGTCATCTGGCCTTTGGTGAGCGCGCTGGTAAGAGCGGGCACGGCGAAGGCAGCGAGGACGGCGATAATCGAGATTACGACGAGCATTTCGATTAAGGTGAATGCGGATTGGGAACGTGTTTTCATAGGTAAGAATGACTTTGGTTTCTAGAAAATATAAATTACCAAAGAAGCGTCTCAGTTGGCAAGCTTTTCTTTTTTAATTTTCTTTTTTAAGCGCCACCGTCGCCAAGGGCGGTAGATTGACATAGAGGGAGTGCTCCCGTCCCTGCCAGGGCTCGCCCGTGGCAGTAATTCCGCCGAGATTCCCCACGTTTCCGCCACCGTAAGTCTCGGCATCGGTATTGATGATTTCCCGGTAATAGCCCGCCCCCGGAGCGCCGATGTGGTATTGGTAACGCACTACCGGCGTTGCATTTACGATAAAAACAATCATCTCGCCTTCGCGCGATTTGCGTAACCAGGCGACCACGCTGTTTTCGGCATCGTGAAAATCAATCCACTCGAATCCCTCATAGGTATCGTCCTGGTCCCACAGCGCTGGCTCGCTTTTGTAGAGGTAATTCAGATGCTGAACCAGACGGCGCACTCCGTCGTGCAGAGGCGACTGCAGCAGTCCCCAATCCAGTGAAGCACCATGGTTCCACTCGCGCCATTGCCCGAATTCGCCGCCCATAAAGAGAAGCTTTTTCCCCGGATGCCCGAACATCCACGCATAAAACATCCGCAAATTGGCGAACTTCTGCCAGACATCCCCCGGCATTTTCGAAAGCAGCGAACGTTTCCCATGGACAACTTCATCGTGGCTCAGCACCAGAATGAAATGCTCCTGAAATGCGTAGAGGAGCGAGAAGGTAATATTTCCCTGATGAAACCGCCGGAAAATCGGATCGAGTTGCATGTAAGCGAGGAAGTCATGCATCCAGCCCATGTTCCATTTAAAACCGAACCCAAGTCCGCCAAGATACGTCGGGCGTGAAACGCCGGGCCAGGCGGTTGATTCCTCGGCGATGGTCATGATCCCGGGAAAACGTTCGTAGCAAACTTCGTTGAAACGTTTCAGGAAATAGACGGCATCAAGATTTTCGCGGCCGCCAAAAGCATTGGGGATCCATTGTCCCTCCTTGCGCGAATAATCCAGATACAGCATCGACGCGACCGCATCCACCCGCAGGCCGTCGATGTGATATTGGTCGAGCCAGAAGAGCGCGTTAGCGATGAGAAAATTGCGGACTTCATTGCGTCCGAAATTAAAAACGAGCGTGCCCCAATCCGGTTGCTCGCCCTGGCGCGGGTCCATGTGTTCGTAAAGATCGGTGCCGTCGAATTCGGCCAGACCATGCGCGTCTTTCGGGAAATGCGCCGGCACCCAATCCATGATCACACCAATACCAGCTTGATGACAGCGGTCGATAAAATAGCGGAACTCGTCCGGTTTTCCGAAGCGACTGGTGGGCGCATAATAGTTTGTTACCTGATAACCCCAGGAACCTTCGAAGGGATGCTCCGCCACTGGCATCAGTTCGATGTGGGTATAACCCATCTCGACGACATACGGCAAAAGGGTATCGGCTAGTTCGAGGTAACTAAGGAAACGATTTCCCTCCTCCGCTTTGCGCCGCCATGATCCGAGGTGGACCTCGTAAATACTGAGCGGACTGCGCGGC
>QHRO01000041.1 GCA_003220155.1 Verrucomicrobiota bacterium | reverse complement strand
TACAGGCCGAGGTTGATCCGCAAACGACGGATCCAGGCTTACGTCACGATCTCATGAACGCGCTGGCCAATTTACCGCTGCACGAGCGCACCGCCGTAACGCTGTGTTGCCAGAATGGTTTGTCTCACGATGAAGCGGCCCGCGTTCTCGATATTCCGCTGGGAACGGTGAAGACGAATGTCTTGCGTGGACGCGAGAAATTGAAGAAAATGCTAGCTGCCTGGGCGACCTGAAATGAACGTTCCACTCGATAATTTACTCGATGCGCGACTGCGTGACGAGACGCCCTATATCGATGACGCGGGCTTCACTGCTCGAGTGATGAAACAGCTTCCTTCCCGCCGGCGTTTCTCCTGGAGCACGCAGCGCGCCTTTATTATTCTCGCGGCGACGATTCTGTCGGTCGTGATCGCGTATTTCGCGTCGGGTGAAGGGATGTTCGTGCACGATGCATTCGCGCGGGTGTCCAGTTTAAGACCGCTGCAATTGCTTCTTCTGATCTTCGCTTGCGGAACCGGAATGACGATTGCCGGGCTCTGGGCCGCGCTCGCCCGAACACGCGACACGGCCCTGTAGAACAAATCCGGCTCTGAAAGGCCCACGAGCGTTGTAGACTGAAAGCCGTTAGGTGCGACCCGTTTCAAATCCCACGCAAATATCAAATATTAAGGGCTTGTTGCCCAAATCGGCGTCTCTTTCAAAAAAATAGTACCCAAGTTAGCGGCGATCTGGTAAAGCAATGATCCCGTCATGATGGGAGAACAAAAGAGCGAGCCGCAACTCTTTAACTACGCGGTCAACCTGGAGAAGCGGGTCAGAGCCAATCATCCGCTGCGCCAGATCAAGGCGACAATCGATTTCGGTTTTGTACGCGAGGAAGTGGCGCACTGCTATGGAGAGAAGGGTAACGTCTCGGTGGATCCGGTGGCGATCCTGAAGATGATGTTTCTGCTCTTCTTTGATGATGTGCCGAGCGAGCGCGAGCTGATGAAGATCATCGCGGAGCGACTCGATTACCTCTGGTTTCTGGATTACTCGCTTGATGAGGAGATTCCCGATCACAGCGTGCTGTCGAAGGCGCGAGCGCGCTGGGGCAAGGAGGTGTTTGAGAGTTTGTTTATCCGCACTGTAGCGCAGTGTGTGGAAGCAGGTTTGGTCGATGGGAAGAAGCTGCATGTGGACGCGAGCTTGATTGATGCCGACGCCGCGAAAGAATCGGTTATTAAGAGCAGCCCGGAATTGATCGCAGCGTTGAAGCAAGCTTATCGGGCAACTGAGAGCAAGCTAGAGGATACTACGACGCCGGAGAGTTATGAGGCGGTCAACGATCGGCTGATGAGCCGGAGCGATCCGGATGCCGCGGCGGTGCGCCGAGGCGGTGGCGACTCGCGGCCGCGTTACCATCACCATCGGGCCATTGATGATCAAAAAGGAGTGATTACCGCAGTAGAGACAACTCCCGGAAGCATTCCTGAGAACAAGAAGTTGCTCGGCTTAATCGAGCAGCATGAGAAGAACACTGGCAGCAAAGTAGAAGTAGCAATAGCTGATTATAAGTACGGGAGGCAGGAGAACTACGTGGCCTGCGCTGAGCGCGGGACGGCCAGTCACATGGGCGATGCTACGGCCAAGCAGAATCACGTGAGAAGCCAAGGCATTTTTCCGGAGAGCGCATTTGCGTATGATCCAGTGAAGGACATCTACCGTTGTCCTGCTGGTGAGACTTTGAAGCCGCGGCGGCTCCATTGGGCCAACCGCACCATAGAGTATAAGGCAGCGAAGAAAGTATGTGCCGGTTGTCTCTTACGAGCTCAGTGCACGAGGGCAAGCAATGGGCGCACGCTTCGAAGGCACGAAAAACAAGTGGCCCTGGATCTAGCGCGAGCCCAGGCGCACAGTCGCGCGGCCGAGTGCGACCGCAGAAGGCGAAGGCATCTCATGGAAGCGAGTTTTGCTGATGCGACCAATAATCACCACTTCAAGCGCGCACGCTGGCGGCGACTCTGGCGGCAGCAAATTCAAGATTACTTGATCGCCTCGATCTAGAACGTGCGCATCCTGCTAAAGCACCAGCAGCCGAAGCGAAGTGCGGCGGCAGCACTGCGGCTGGGCGCTCTTCGACCTTGTTCTCTCAGCACTCTCTCGCTTTTATCCCTTGCCGCGCCTGAATAGCTCTTCGCTCACCAAAAATGCTTAACGACTCTCAGACCAACAATCAGCGAGCCATTCGGGCAACACGCCCTTAAGATGCGACCCCCGTCGTACGCTTCTCTTGGGAGACGAACAATGCGCAAGGCTATAGTAGTTATTTTGGTTGCCTTCGCTTTTTCGATACTAGGTCTTAGCTTCTTTCTTGATGACCTATACTATCAGACGAGACCGCGAGAACCCCACCCAGAATCAGGCCAGATTTATCCACAGTGGATTCACCATGGCACGTGAGTCTACCTCACCCGTGATGAGCAACTGCCATGTGCTTATTCGTGGTACGCATTTGGTGCGGTTTTCGTGACTGCATATCTACTAAATCAACGTTGGCGCTGTTTCCCGCCATTTACAAAATAAATGCGTGGAGAAAAGGGGTTATGTCGAGCTTGCCCTGATCTGAGGAAACTAAGTAGGGCATGGGAACGTCAGTCTGTGAATCTTGCAGGAATTGCCCAAGGATTATACGGCGCAAAGCTCGCGCGCTTTTTTGACGTCAGCCGCGATTTGCTGCCCGAGGGCCTCGACACTTTCAAATTTTTTCTCCGGCCGGAGAAATTGCATGAATTTGATTTCGATATCGGCGCCGTAAATGTCGCGATGGAAATCGAGGAGATGAACTTCAATCACGCGCTCGGCTTTTTCGCCCGAAACAGTCGGCCGGAATCCGACATTCACGACGCCGTGATGTAATACGCCTTCGAACCAGGCCTCGACGAAATAGACGCCGTTGGGCGGAAATTGTTCGCTGTGCGCGCTCAAATTTGCGGTCGGAAAACCGAGTTGTCGCCCCAGCTTCGAACCTTCCCTGACCGTGCCGAGAATGGTGTAGTCGCGACCAAGCATCGCGGCTGCGCCAGCGAAATCGCCGCGCTCAATTCGGGCGCGAATGGCTGTGCTGCTTACGACCGCTCCGTTCACTTTCACCGGTGGGATTCCGACGACGTTGAAGTGATGCCGGCCACCGAGCTTGCGCAGAAGCGCGAGATTGCCAGCCCGATTTTTTCCGAACGACCATTCGTGGCCGACACAAATTTCGCACAGCGGCTTGGCGCTCTCGGTCAATTGCGCAACGAAATCTTCCGCCTCGGTCTGAGCGAAATTCTTGTCGAAAGGAATTATTAAGAGATGCCCGACCCCGAGAGTGCGAATCAACGCGATCTTGTGCGGCGTGGAAGTGATGAGATGCGGCGGATTCTCGGGCCGTAAAACCTTGGCCGGATGCGGATCGAAGGTGACAACGACCGGAGTTCCATCTTCGGAATGGGCATGCCGCGCCGAGGTGGAGATGACGGCTTGATGACCGAGATGCACCCCGTCGAAGGCGCCAATGGCAAGAAAGAGCGGACCCTCTAACGTCGCCAGATCGGTTGTGGAACGAAGGATTTCCATTAGAGGAATGACGAAGCACGAATGAAGAATGACGAATTAATGACGAAGCACAAATGCCTAAAGCATGGCCCGATTCGGCCTTCGTCATTAGTCATTCCTTCGACCTTCGTCATTTCGTTATTTGGCCGGCTCTTGTTGTTTTCCGCTTCGCCAGATCTTCGCGAAGATGAGATGAAGTTCTTTCGCTTCCATCCACAGCTTTCGCGCTTCCGGTTTTAGTTTTGGAACTGCGCGGACTGCCATGCGCAGAAAATACTTCGTTTCACGCGCCTCCTTCTTGCAGTGCCGATACACTTGAGAAATTCCTTCTTCGAAACGGAATCATCAGCCTCGATATAGTTTGCGCCAACACTTGTTCCCGCGCCGACTAATTGACTGATGATCCGATCCGTTACCGAATCGCGTGGAATTGTTCGCGCAAAATCGACGACCATCTCACCGAACTTCCAAATCATAAACCGGCGTCGTTTCCGGTTCTTCACGAATAATGTATGTTTCGCCATCCAACCAAAACGAGTCATCATATTCACGCGTTCCTTCGGATTTCGTCATTAGGATTTCCTTCGTCATTCGTGCTTCGTCATTTTTTACGCTCCTCGCATTCGTGAAACCTGCGGCAGCGAGAGCACGCGCGCGACGATTTCAGTGGGCTCGCTATTCTTGATTTGTTCAACCGAAATTGCGTTTGCGACATCGAATCGCCCCGATTTCACCCGTCGTAGTGAATAGAGATGTGCGCCGCAACCGAGTTCTACTCCGACGTCGTGCGCGTAGGTGCGAACATAAAAACCTTTGCTGCAGACAACGGTGAAATCGATTTTGGGTAAAGCGATCCGATCGATTGCGTAGCGGTAAACGTGAACTAATCGCGGTTCGCGCTCGATTGTTTTTCCCTGACGCGCGAGTTTGTAAAGTCGAACGCCGGCGTGTTTGATCGCGGAAACCATCGGCGGGGTTTGATAAAAATCGCCGCGGAATTTTTCAAACGCGGCGCGAATGGTTTTTTCGTCGAACGCCGGCACTTCGCGCTGCTCGATCACTTCGCCTTCTTTGTCCTGCGTGCTCGTTGTCACTCCGAGCATCATCGTTCCGGAATATTCCTTATCCTCCGACATGAGGAGATCCTGAATTTTTGTACCACGGCCGAGGGTGAGCAGCAGGAGCCCGGTTGCGATCGGATCGAGCGTGCCGCAGTGACCGACTTTTCGGATTTGTAAACGCCGCCGCACCAGCGCGACGACATCGTGCGACGTCATCCCTGCGGCCTTGTCCACCAGCAGAACGCCGTCAGGTGTTGCGCTCGATTGCTGCACAAGCTTGTTCTACGATTTTTTTCTCTACTTCCGGCAATGTCCCGCGAACGCGTGCCCCGGCAGCGAGGACATGGCCGCCGCCACCAAACTGCGTGCAAATCGCGCAGACATCGACCGCTTCATTTTTCGAGCGCATGCTGACGCGCACTTTTCCATCGGTCAGTTCTTCGAAGAAAATTGCCACGACCACGCCGTGAATGGCGCGCAAATGATCGATCAGCCCTTCGTTATCTTCTGGAATAACACCAAGCGCGAGCGCGGACGCCTGGCTCAAGCTGAAATACGCCAGTTTTCCATCGCACCCGAACCGCATCGTCGCCAGCAGATCGCGCAGCAGTTCGATGCGCCGGCGTGGAAAATTTTCGTAGGTCAACTGGCTGATTCGTCCAACGTTCACTCCGCCACGAACCAGTTCCGCCGCGATTTCGAAGGTACGCACCGTCGTATTCGGATACTGAAACGAACCGGTATCGGTCGAGATCGCGACGTAGAGATTTTCCGCGATTGCCGGCGTAATCGGGAATTTCTGGTTGGTTAGCAATTCAAAAAGAATTTGGCCCGTCGCGGGTGCAGTCGGATCGATGTAAACAAGATCGCCGTAACGCGGATTACTCGGGTGATGATCCATATTGATCCAGAGTTTCGCACTGCCGACGGCGGCGGTGGTAGTGCCGAGGCGATTCTGCACCGCGGTATCGAGTGCGATCGCGACATCAAAATCTTCCGGCGTACTCGGGGGCTCGGTCAAGAGCTCGGCCCGCGCCAGAAAATTATATTTCTCCAACATTCCCTCTTCATTCCAGGCCCGGACGTCCTTGCCGAGTTCTTTTAGTGACAAGGCCAGGGCCAGCGTGCTCCCGAGTGCGTCACCATCCGGGCGCACGTGACTTAGCACGGCAAATTTGTGGTGCTCGCGCAAGGCGCGACCAATTTCAGCAAACTTGGCGTCGCGCTCGTTCACGCTTTGCTCTCGCGGGTCGATTCAATCTCTCGCATGATTTCGATGACACGCGTACCGCGCTCGATTGAATCATCGAGATGGAAAACAAGATGAGGGGTGTATTTCAAAACCACATGTTTCGCCACGGCGGATTGCAAGGCCGCGCGATGCGCCTCGAGCTGATTGATCACGCTCGCGCCGACCGTGCCAAGAACGCTGACGAAAACGTGTGCGTTTTTCAGATCGGAGGTCACGTCCACTTGATTGATGGTCACCAGGCCGTTCTCGAATTTCATCTCGCGCGTGATGAGTCCACTGAGCTCGCGTTTGAGCATTTCATTTATGCGCAATAATCGATGTTTCATTGGAGGATGTTGAAGCGATGAAGAGATGAAGTGTGGAAGCGGTTCTGTTGTCCGCTTCAACTCTTCAACGCTCTAACGCTTCAACGTTTTGGTCACAATTTCTGCGCGATCTGCTCGAGCACGTAGCACTCGATGATGTCGCCTACCTGGTATTCGCTAAAATCTCCCAGCTTAATTCCGCATTCGAGTCCCGAGCGCACCTCTTTCACGTCGTCTTGGAACCGACGCAGGGTCGCAAGCCCGCCATCGTACACCGGCTGACGACGTCGCAGGATACGCGCTCGTGCCGTTCGCGCGATGCGACCATCGGTGACGAGACATCCGGCCACGATCCCTCTGCTCAGCTGGAAAATTTGTTTCACTTCGGCGTGGCCAATGACCGATTCGCGATGTTCCGGTTCGAGCAAGCCCGCCATCGCCTCTTTGATCTGATCGAGTAGCTCGTAAATGATCGAGTAAAGTTTGACCTGAACGCCTTCGTGTTTTGCCGCGGTTACGGCCATGTTTTCCACTTTGACATTGAAGCCGACGACGACGGCATTCGACGCGCTCGCGAGCAGAATATCGTTTTCCGAAATTGGCCCGACCCCGGCGTGGATAATTTCGAGGTCGACTTTCTTGCTCTCGATTTGATTGAGCGCGCTGGTTAGAGCTTCCAACGAACCTTGCACGTCGGTTTTCAAAACGATGCGCAATACCTTTTTGCCGTCGGCTGCCTCCAGCAATGTTTCGAGAGTGGCGCGCTGCGGCGTCGCCAACTTACCGGCGCGCTTCGATTCCAGCCGTTCTTCGCTCAACTGTTTGGCTTCGCGCTCCGAATCCATCACCAGCAGTTCGTCACCCGCATTGGGCAATCCGGTGAATCCCAGAACTTTCACCGGCGTCGAGGGACCGGCACTTTTCACTGGTTGACCGCGATCATCGATCAAGGATTTCACTTTGCCGCTGTAATCGCCGCAAATGAAGGCGTCGCCTACTCGGAGAGTGCCCATTTGGACAATGACGGTTGCGGTGGGTCCGCGCCCCGCTTCCACTTGCGCTTCAATCACAGTGCCGCGTGGTTTCGCGGTCGGCGATGCCTTCAGTTCCATCACTTCGGCCTGCAACGTCATCATCTCGAGAAGTTGATCGATATTGGTTCCGCGCGTTGCCGAGACCGGAACGGTAATGGTTTCGCCACCCCAATCTTCCGGCGTCAGCTCGCGTTCCTGGAGTTGCTTCTTCGCCCGATCGATATTGGCCGAAGCCAGATCGATCTTGTTTATCGCGACCATGATTTTGACGTGCGGGGCCGCTTTGGCGTGATTGATTGCTTCGATCGTCTGCGGCATCAAACCGTCGTCGGCTGCAACCACCAGCACCACAATGTCGGTGACCGATGCGCCTCGCGCGCGCATGGCGGTGAATGCGGCATGACCTGGAGTGTCGAGAAACGTAATCGGCTCGCCTTTGTATTCCACGCGATAGGCGCCGATATGTTGCGTAATTCCGCCGGCTTCGCCGGCAGCTACCCGCGTTTTCCGAATCGCATCCATCAATGACGTTTTGCCGTGGTCGACGTGGCCCATGAATGTAATGATGGGCGCGCGGGGCTTGAGTTCTTCCTCTTTCGCCGGCTCCGGAGGCGGCGGAGCAACGATAACCTTTTCTTCCTTGTGAACACCGCCGCCTTTTTCACGGCGCTCTTTTTCCAGAACGAATCCGTGCCGCTCCGCAATCTTGGTCGCAACATCGGGCTCGATCGTCTGGTTGGCGTTTACGAAAATGTTGAAATCATCCATCAGCTCCTTGATCAGCTGAAAATTTTTCATTCCGAGCTGCGTCGCCAGCTCTTTGACAATGATTGGCGGCTTGATCGTGATGACGTTCTTCGGTTCTTCCTCGACCGGAGTAGCAACTTCCCCGGCCTGTCCATCGGTTGATGAAACCGCAGCAACTTCGGCAACCGGAGCGGGAGGCGGAGGCGGTGGCTCGACGACCGGCGGTGGCGGGGCGGCGGTGAGTCCCGGTTTCGCAACTAGTTTCGAAATCGGCGGCAAAAACGTTGTCCTGACTTTTGAGACGCCGTCTGCAGATTTCGCTTTCGGTTTATCGATTAACGAAACCGATTCCATCTTGTTCGCGGACTTAGGCTTCTCTTCAGTTTTCTCCGGCGCTGGCGCAGTGATTCGAGCGGGCGCGACTTTCTCTTTTGCCGAAGCTGTAGCGCGAGCCGGTTTTTCCGCGGCCTTTGCTTTAGATTCTTTAGCTTTAGGCGGAGTCTCTTTCTGAGGAACAGTCTTCGCCGGTTTGCGCGCAGTCGTTGCTGCCTTGCGCGCCGGCGATTTCGTCGTGCTTTTCGTTGCCATCTTGTTCCTCAAAATTTCTGCTCATGGCCCTGAGCTCCTCAGCGGAGAGCCATAACTACTGAGCGGGTTCCGGTTCCTTCACCGCTTCGTGGATTTCGCGAGCTTTCGCTTCGTCGATTCCCAAAATATCTACCAAATCCTGCACGTCGGCGTCACGCAATCCATCGAGATTGGTGAATCCCGACTTCACCAAGGTCGTCGCCTGCTCGTCGCTGATCGGCAGCGCCGCGGACAACGCTTGCGCCGCCTGCGCCACCTTTTGCTCGACCGCGGTAGTAGCTGAAGTGTCCTTTTGAATGTTGATTTCCCAGCCGGTCAATCGCGAAGTCAGGCGCGCATTCTGACCTTTCTTTCCAATCGCGAGGGAAAGCTGATCTTCGTCCACCGCAATCGTCACACTCTTTTTCTCCGTATCGAAGGTCAGGTTTTTCACTTTCGCCGGTTTCAACGCTTCGAGCACAAATTCCTTCGGGTCCGAGCTCCAGCGAATGATGTCCACCTTCTCGTTGTTGAGCTCGCGCACGATATTTTTTACCCGCGATCCACGCATCCCCACGCATGCTCCCACCGGATCAACTTTTTCGTTCGCGCTCCAGACCGCGATTTTCGTCCGATAGCCCGCTTCCCGCGCGATACCGCGAATCTCGACCGTGCCGTCGGCAATTTCGCTCACTTCGAGCTCGAACAGACGCCGCACAAAATTTGGATGACTGCGTGAGACGATGATTTCCGGGCCGCGAATTCCATTGTCCACTGCGACCACGTAAGCGCGCAATCTGTCACCGACATTGTAATCTTCCACCACCACACGTTCCCGTTGCGGCATGATCGCTTCGAATTTTCCGAGATCGAGAATCACATCCGAGCGATCGAAACGGCGCACCGTCCCGCTCACGATTTCGCCCGCGCGGTCCTTGAACTCCTCGTAAATCATTTCCTTCTCGACCTGGCGAATGCGTTGCATCATTGCCTGCTTGGCCGTTTGCGCGGCGATGCGCCCGAAATTTTTAGGCGTCACTTCCACTTCGACGACGTCGCCGACCTTTGCGTCTGATTTGATTCGACGGGCCGCAGTTTCCGAAATTTCGTCCTGCGGATTCGTCACCTTGTCCGCCACGATCAAATTGGCGAGGGCGCGAATCTCACCGGTCTTCGGGTTAATATCGATGCGCAGTTCCCGCGATGCGCTCACGCTTTTCTTGGAAGCGGAGAGCAATGCATTCGAGACTGCTTCGAGCAAGATCTCGCGCTTAATCCCGCGCTCACGCTCGAGATAGTCCAGCATTGCTATAAATTCAGCGTTCATAAAAACAGCTCGAGACCGCCAGACAAAAAAGAGTGGGACACCAGCTCCCACTCCAACGCCGCACGGTCTAGAGTCAGTTAATTTAATTTACTCCGGCTTTCCGTCAAGGTGCGGACGTCAGCTCGGAGTCCGTCCAGGAAGCCCATGATCTCGAGCGTAAATCGAGGGATCCCGCAGAAGTTACCCTAAAGCTTACGCACCGGGATCGCTGGATCTCCGCTCGAGATGACGAGGTGGTTGTGAAAATCCGTTGGCAACCGCCGCTCCCGCCCTGAGAATCGCAACCATGCATCAGCCCAGACCCGGACGTCGGACCTGGCGAAAGATTTTTCTCGCCAAATGGTGGCAACGCCGCCGGACCCACATCGTGTTGTTGGTTTGGGCGGCGATTTACCTGCCCGGTCTGGGCTCGCTCGAAATTCGCGGGGAAGAAGGCCGGCGAATTTTACCTGCCGTCACGATGCTGCAAACCGGCAATTACCTTGTGCCGCATGTTGGAAGCGAGCCCTACTTTAGCAAGCCGCCGCTGATCAACTGGATCGTGGCCGCGTCTTTCAATCTCACTGGAGTTCGCAGCGAATGGACGGCCCGTCTTCCCTCGGCCCTGGCAATCTTGGCGGTCGCGCTCACCTTCGTTACCCGCGGGCGGCGTGCCCTTGGGACGACGGGATCGCTCCTGGCGGCGATGATCTGGCTGGTTAACGCCGGGAATATCGAAAAAGGCCGTTTAATCGAAATCGAAGCCATATACGTCTCGTTAACCGCGCTCGCGTTTATTTTTTGGATCGCGGCGTATCGCGCGGAAGAAACAGGTCGTCGGCTGTGGCTGCTACCAGCAATTTTCCTCGGGCTGGCCATGCTGGCGAAAGGTCCGCTGCCGCATCTACTCTTTTTTTACGGGCCGGTAGTCGCGCTACTCTGGAACGATCGCAAGCTCGCATTGCTCGCAACCCGCGATCATTTCATCGCGCTCGTCATCATGTTTGGAATGTTCGCCGCCTGGGCGCTACCTGCGTTTCTGCTCTCAGACTCGGCGCGCGTCGCGCGCGTTTGGTCGCGGCAATACACCGGCCGCGTTTCCGGCAGCGGATTCCAATTTTCTTCCTGGATCATGAACGTTCCGCGCGGTCTCGTTTATTTCCTGCCGTGGTTGCCGCTTGCACTCCTTCAATTCGATGAGCCAGCGGAATTGCGCCGCCGCCATTTTGCGCTTTTCACCGGCATCGCTGTCCCCTTTGTCCTGGTAAACGTGATTCCGGGCGCCTTGCCACGTTATGCCATGCCTGCGCTCGGTCCGGCCGCATGGTGGTTGGGCGAATTGTTGGCGCAGGAAAACCTGCACTGGCCACGTTGGCTCTCCGGCAAAACGTTTCCTCCGCGCTTGCGTAACAAGATTGTCGTCATCGTCGTCGGAATCGGTTGCATTGCGCTTTTGGTTTATGGCCTGATTGCTGTGCCGCGTTTGCGCAAACACGAGAAGGTTCGCCAACACGCGCGGCAAATTGATGCCATTGTCCCCCCGAGCGTTCCGCTCTACGCCGTCAATCCCAAGTACCAGCCGTATTTGTTCTATGTGACCGCGCCTATTCGCTATGTCAGCACGATCGAGCAACTGCCGGCCGATACGAAATTTTTCCTGGTGCAGGGTGAGAATGAAATAGAAGCAGAGAGGTCAAAGCGTTGGTCGCCAAGCCGGACCCAATTGGTCTTGCGCATCGTGGATTATCGCGAGCATGAGGCGATCCTTTTTTCCGTTTCCTCCGCGCGCTGATCCTGGTTGACAAGTGCAGGCAAAAGCACCTGATTAAAGCAAGATCGTTAGCCTGCTAACGATCTTCCGCATCTCATGAGAAAATTCGATCCCGAGACCTTTGGGCCTCTTCTCGGCGGTACCGCCAGAGCCTGGCGGATGAAGCTCGATCAGCGGCTCAAGCCGATGGGCCTGAGCCAGGCAAAATGGCGCACCTTGCTCCATCTTTCCCGCGCGCCTGAACCGCTGACTCAATCGCAGATTGCGGAACACATCGGCATTGAAGAACCAACGCTGGTGAGTTTGCTTCACCGTCTGGAAAAAGAAGGGTGGGTCGTGCGCAAGAATTCAGCACGCGATCGCCGATGCAAAACCGTGCATTTGCAACCTCGGACTCAGCGCGTGATCAACCGAATTAATGCGACCGCGCTGAAGTTGCGTCACGAGTTGATCAGGGATATTCCAACACGCGACATGGAGGTTTGCATGCGTGTACTGAATCACGTGCGCGAACGGATCGACCACGCGTCCGGCACCAATGGAAACAGGGGGAGACACAAATGAGCACGCTGGCTGACGTAAATACCGCCATGCGGGAGCGTGTCACGCACCTTGAACGACGTTATGGTCGAAAACGCGTTTATCTCGTAACCGGTACTATCGCGCTTCTGGTTGTGCTTTTGGCCATTCGCGCCATTACAAGCCGGCAGAAAGCAGCGCCGCCGCCAGCGGCCCGGTCCGTGGCAGTGGCGAAAGTTATCACCAAAGATGTTCCGCTATACCAGGATGAAATTGGGACATGCACGGCGGTGGAAACCGTGCAGGTGCAGGCACAGATAAGCGGGCAAATCATCTCACGCGATTTCGAGGACGGTGCCGATGTCAAGAAGGGCGATGTGTTGTTCCGAATCGATCCGCGTCCATTCGAAGCGGCGTTCGCTTCCGCGCAGGCGGATGCGGTTCTGGCGCACGCCACCTTTCAGCGACAAACGGAGTTGCGTACGAAGGCGGTAGTCGCCAGTCAGGATTATGACGTGGCGAGGGCGAACGCGATGAAAGCCGATGCCGCCGTCACGGTTGCGCAGGTGAATCTCGATTACTGTACCATCCGGTCACCGATCGATGGGCGGACAGGTATCCGCAATGTCGATGTTGGGAATGTCGTCGGCCCGAGCAGTCCGCCGCTCGTCACCGTGCAGCGACTCGACCCGATCTACACCGATTTTACCATTGCCGAACCGGACATTCCGCGGGTCCGTCAGCATCTGAACGGGCCGTCCTTGCAAGTGCTGACGGAGGCCGAGAACGATTATCTTCCGCCGCGCCGCGGAGAGCTGACCTTTATCGATAACGCAGTGCAGCCTGGTATGGGCACGGTGAGAGCGCGGGCGACAACCGACAATCACGATCGCGGTCTGTGGCCATCGCAATTCGTTCGCGTGCGGTTGATTTTGGAGACGCTCAAAAATGCGATGCTGGTGCCGAGCGGCGCCGTGCAGATCGGACAAAACGGACCATACGTTTTTGTCGTGAAATCCGAGTCGACGCTTGATTTGCGTCAGGTAAAGCCCGGCCAGAGACAAGACGGCGACACGACCGTGATTATCGATGGCGTGAAACCCGGCGAAACCGTCGTTACCCGCGGTCAGCTTCAGCTCGCCCCGGGAATGAAGGTCGCTGCACAGGAAGACAAGGCATCGCCCGCTGGCGGTGCTCGCGACGACGCCACAGTTCAATGAAAAACGACGGCCGAGACGGCGGGGAAATTCAGTCACCACGTCAGAGACCTGGCGGTGCTGTGCAAAAGCTGACGCAATTCTCCTCCGGTCTCTCCCGACCGTTTATTCAGCGACCGGTTATGACGATGTTGCTGACTGTTTCGGTCCTCGTCTTCGGCATCCTCAGTTACAATCAGCTCGCGGTAAATGATCTGCCAGCGGTCGATTACCCGGTCATTTCCGTAACGGCTTCGTATCCCGGCGCTGATCCGGTGACGATGGCGAACACGATCGCGACGCCGCTCGAGAAACAGTTCACGCAGATTCCTGGGATCAGTTTGATCACGAGCTCAAGCTCGCAGGGCAATACCAGCATAACCATCCAGTTTGATCTCAGCAAAAGCATCGATGGGGCGGCGAGCGACGTGCAATCCGCGATCCAGCGTGCCAGCGGACAACTACCGGCTGATTTGCCCAGTCCGCCGACATTTACCAAGGCAAATCCCAATGATCAGCCGGTGATGTACGTCGCCCTCACCAGCGACACTCTCACCGATGGCGAGCTATATCGCTACGGCACGACCGAAGTTGCGCAACGCATCAACATTCTGCCGGGCGTGTCCCAGGTGAACATCTACGGCGTGAAGGGTGCGATCCGCATCAAAATAGATCCCGGCAAGCTCGCCACGCGCGGTATGACATTCGACGAGCTCGCGGCTGCGGTTAAATCAGGAACTGCCTACTCCGGCGCCGGCCAGTTCGACGGCAAAAACAAGTCGTTTACGCTGCGGCCGCAGGGGCAGCTCGAGACGGCGGAAGGTTATCGCGATCTGATCGTGAAGCGCGGGCCAAACGGCGCGCCGGTCTATTTGCGCGACGTTGGCCGTGTCGTTGATGGCGTCGAGAACGAACGCCTCTCGCGCCACTTTTTCGTTCGCAATTTTAATCCGCCGGCATCGGTCATCGTTTTCGCCGTTTCTCGCCAGGCCGGCGCGAATGCAGTTCAGGTGGCGAAATCAGTGCGCGCGCTTTTGCCCGGACTCCAGCGCGAATTGCCGGGCTCGATTCGACTCATTCCGGTATTCGACCGTTCGCAATCGATCGTCAATTCATTGCATGACGTGCAATTCACGCTCCTGCTCGCATTCGCACTCGTCATTTTCGTCATCTTCGTTTTCCTCGGCCGCGCCAGTGACACTCTTATCCCCACGGTCGCGCTGCCGATGTCATTTTTGATCACTTTCGTGGCAATGTGGGTGCTCGGTTATTCCATCAATAACCTCACGCTCATGGCGCTCACCCTCGCCATCGGCTTTCTCGTCGATGATGCGATTGTCTTTTTGGAAAACGTCGTTCGCCGTGCCGAGCATGGCGAGTCGATCCTCAAGGCGACGCTGAACAGTGCCGGCGAAATCTCGTTCACTATTTTGTCGATGA
>QHRO01000170.1 GCA_003220155.1 Verrucomicrobiota bacterium | reverse complement strand
AACACGACGATTGAGGGCACGCCCACCTGACGCGCCAGCAAGATGTGCTCGCGCGTTTGCGGCATCGGACCGTCCGCGGCCGAAACCACCAGGATGGCACCGTCCATTTGCGCGGCACCCGTGATCATGTTCTTGACGTAGTCGGCATGACCGGGGCAATCGACGTGCGCATAGTGTCGCTTTTCGCTCTGATATTCCACGTGCGCGGTGTTAATGGTGATGCCGCGTTCTTTTTCTTCCGGTGCATTATCGATGTCAGCGTACTTGCGCACCTCGGCCATGCCTTTTTTGGCAAGAACGGTAGTGATTGCTGCGGTCAAAGTTGTTTTGCCGTGGTCTACGTGTCCGATGGTGCCGACATTCACGTGCGGCTTATCGCGTTTGAATGCTTCCTTAGCCATTTTCGAATTCTCCTGTTTAAAACTAAACTTCGTCTGCTGCTTTTGTGCTGGCAGGCTCACTGGAGCCCATGACCGGGATTGAACCGGTGACCTCGTCCTTACCAAGGACGTGCTCTACCAACTGAGCTACATGGGCGAACCGGTTTCGCTCGCGCCAGAGAAGCAAAAGTCCCAGAGCCGCCGTTTGAACGACCTTGGGACCGCCTCGTCCAGCAAAAAGCGTCCGCAAACTATCAGCCGGGCCTCCCCTGTCAAAGCAAATTCTTAGCGTATCCGCCCACTTGACGCGGCCTCGTCTTCACCGCCTCCACGGCGACGGGTGACAACGAAAATTATCCCGATCAAAACCAACAGGACGACCAGCGCGATTCCGATGTTTAGCGGCGTAAACAGGCCACGCTCCGGAGTCGGAGCCGGGGTAGGCGCCGCCGACGGGGCGTTTTTGGCGGCAAGAGCCGACTGCGCGTACTGCAAGCGCTGTTGCGTATCGTAATCGTTGGGGTTGATCCTGAGGGTTTGTTGATAATCCGCGATTCCTTTCTCGTAATTTTGCAGATAGGTGACGTAGGTGTAGCCCCGCTTCGCGTAAACGTCGGGATCGGGTTTGATCTCCAGACTCTTGTCATAATCGGCGATGGCCTCGTTATATTTCTTCTGGCTGCGATAGACAAACCCCCGGCGCTCGTACGCCTGCGCGTCATTGGGATCCTTTTGCAAAACCGCGGTAAAATCCGCAGCCGCTTTATCCCAGTCGCCCAGCCCGATCTCGGCGAATCCCCGCAGTCGGATCGCTATGGTGTCGTCTGGTTTTAGCTCAGCGGCCTTGCCTAAATCTGTCAGTGCCTCCGTGTATTGCTTTTGCATGACGAAAGTCTGGCCCCGCTCCAGGTATCCCATCTCGTCCTTGGGCGCGATCTCAATCGCCTTGGCGAAATCCGCCATCGCCTCATCGTATTTCTGCAGCGCCCGTTTGGCCGTCCCGCGATTTAGGTAGGCCTTGGCGCTTTTCGGATTCGCCTCGATCGCGGCGCTAAATTCCTTGATCGCCTCGTCGTATTTGTGTTGCTGCGCGAGCTCCACGCCCTTGTTGACATGGCTGCTCACATCGGAAGATCCGGCTGGCGGCTTCGCTTCGGCGCCCAGGATTGTCAGTGAAAAAATAATTGCTGCGATCGATAGAAATTTTGAAATGGTCATGGCTCCTCCTTCGGCAACTATCCTTTTGCGCGATCAAATGCCACTAAGCCAGCAAAATCCAAGTCCGTGAAAATTTTGTCCGCCATCACGTCACCGGGGCCGCGCTCGGGGGGACGCAGCATTTCTCGAGGGTATCTGGCACTTTTCGCCACCGTCATCATTTGGTCGCTACCATCGCTTTTCCAATTTTATCTGCTGCGTTACTCCGATGTTTGGGCGCAAAATTTCTATCGCTACAGTGTCGCCTGCATCGCGATCGCACCCTTTGTCGCCTGTCGCATTCGGCACGGCGGGCCGCAGTTCGATCTTCGCGCGTTCGCCCTCTGTCTGATCCCAGCAGTCCCAAACGTCGTCCATCAAATCACCCAAACGATTGCCCTCTTTTACAGCGGTCCCGGCGTTTACGCCATTTTCACCCGTTCTTCGGTGATCATGACCGCGCTACTTGCGCTCATTTTCTTCCGGAAGAGCGCCACATTCTTAGGCAATGGCAATTTCAAGTCGGCACCTTGCTGGGATTACTCGGCGCAATTGGCGTGTTTTGGTTTCAACCCGGGGCTACCGCCGGGCACGTCGCTATTCGCGGATTGTTGATTGCCTTTATCGCGACCATTTGTTGGGCGCTCTATGGTGTCCTGGTAAAACGTCCATCTGCCGGGCTCGGTTCCATTCGTAGTTTTGGTCTCATTAGTTTCATTACCTCGGTCCTGCTTTTCCCCCTAACCTGTGCTTTCGGAAATGTTGCGACCCCGGTGGAGGTGAGCTGGTTCGTAAATCTCGTTCTCGCGATCTCGGCCGTAACCTGCATCACGATGGCGCATGTTCTTTATTACGTTGCCATCCAGGAAATCGGTGTCGCCCTTGCCCAAACGCTCCAACTCCTCTGCCCGCTCGGCGCAGTGGCTCTGTCCGCTTGGATCTTCGGCGAACATTTAACGACCGCACAACTTTGGAGCGCCGCGATTTTGCTGTTCGGCGCATTCCTCGCCATGCGCGTGAAACCGGTGGCGACGACGGAGACCGCGGAGAATATTTGAGGCTACAGCGCCTTAATCTCGTTTCAGCGCCTCCGCTTTCCGCACCAGCTCAAGAAATCTTTTCGGCAAACGTTGAGCGCTCCGTTCCGGCAAACGGTGAAAAGCCAAGTGGCCGGCTCCGGATTTTGAAACGCACCGTTGTTTTGAAATTTCACAAAAGTTTTCTGCACCACGTCACGCGCTGGGTCCCGGTCGCTCGTGATGCGGGTCGCGAATTGCAGCAGCGGAATCTCAAATCTTCGTAGCAGAACCTGCATCCGCTCCGAATCCGCGTTCGCATCACCCTCGGGCATTGTCGTTTAGAAGATTAACGCGCGAGCCAGGAAAAACTTAGGAAATAATTTTCCGAGCGCGTCCGAGCTCCAAGCCGGCCTGGCGTTCCGTGCGCTACCCAGAATTTCGTGTGCGTGCCACCAATTTTCCCGTTGAGCATCCAGCATCCGGGATCCAGCATCCAAAAGACGTCCATGAACCTGAAAACGTATCTGATCGCTCGACAAAAGATGATCGATCGGGCGCTGGATCGTTTCCTGCCAAAGGAAAACGCGCCGCCGCCCACGATCCATAAAGCGATGCGCTACAGTTTGTTTGTTGGCGGCAAAAGATTGCGCCCGATCCTTTGCCTCGCCGCTGCCGAAGGCTGCAAAGGGAAACTGATTGAGGCGCTTCCATTGGCCTGCGCGATGGAATGCATCCACACCTATTCGTTGGTGCACGATGATTTACCGAGCATGGACAACGACGATTTCCGGCGCGGCCGCGCTACCTGCCACAAGGTTTTCGGAGATGGCATCGCGGTCCTGGCCGGCGATGCATTGCTCACCGTCGCGTTCGAGATTGCGGCCCGCGCCAAACCGACGCGCCGCTATTCCATGTCCAAAATGTTTCGCGAGATCTCGACCGCGGCCGGCAGCCGCAAGCTCATTGCCGGTCAGGTGGCAGATCTTGAAGCCGAAGGAAAAAAAGTTTCGCGCGCTGAACTTCGTTACATCCACGAAAATAAAACGGCCGCGATGATCACAACTTCCGTCCGTCTTGGTGCGATGAGCGCGAATGCCGACGCGAAAAAATTGCGCGCGATTACAAAGTTCGGCTACGCGCTTGGCCTGGCTTTCCAAGTGATCGACGACATCCTCGATGTCACGCAAACGAGCGAGAAACTCGGTAAAAGCGCAGGAAAAGATGTCGCGGCGCAGAAGGCGACCTATCCCGCGGTAATCGGGCTGGAGGCATCGCGCGGCGAAGCGCGGCGGTTGACCAACACTGCGCAAAACGCGCTCAAGATTTTTGGCAAAGAAGCTGAGCCGTTGCGAGAACTCGCGAACTACCTGCTCATTCGCGAATACTGATTTTCTGATCTGGGGAGCGCAGACTGCCAGCCGGCTGGTTTCGGCTGCTAGCCGAAACTTCTTTGCGCGACAGCGCAAATTGATCGGGTAGCGCACGCGTCCCGCGTGTTGGCGATGGTGTCCCGCCAGCGCGGACTTTGCTCTCTAGCTTGCTACTGCCGGAA
>QHRO01000040.1 GCA_003220155.1 Verrucomicrobiota bacterium | reverse complement strand
GCGCGAACGCCATCAAAGCCTTGCTCGCCTCCGGCGAAACGTATGGCTTCACGCCAAGAACGAGCAGCAAGGCAGCGCCGATTACCACCAGAATACCGATGCCCGATAGTGGACTGTTCGACGAACCGATCAGGCCCGCCATATAACCGCAGACCGCCGAGACGAAGAAGCTCATCAAAAGGACATAGGCCACACCGCCGATTACGAGCGTAGTCATGTGCGCGCCGAGTCCACTCGTGTTTGCGAAGTAGCCGAGCACCCAGCCGATCGGCAGCATGCAAACCAGCGTAACCAGACCGACGATGCCGATCGGAATATCGCGCTCAGTGATCGGCAGCGTGTCCGCTTTGCCGGCCTTGCGCGCACGCGAAGCGGCCATCGCGCCGGCAAGGCCCTTCGCGACTGGCTGGACAAGCTTCAACAATGTCCAGATCGCCGAAACGCCGATCGCGCCTGCGCCGAGGAAACGGACTTTTTTGCTCCAAGTGCTTTGCGCGAGTTGGCCGGCGGCGGTCGTGAGATCGCCCACCAGCCCCGAGTAGTGCGGCACTCCCCAACCCCAGCCGATAAACGCGCCAATGAGCATGGCGATGCCGACCGACAAACCCACCAAGTGACCGATCGCGAGCAACGCGAACGAAAGAGAGAAATCATAGCCGCTCACCGCGCCCCGCTTGCCGATTCGAAACGTCTGCGCCACATCAGCAGCGAATATTTGCGTTGCAACGATGATCGCGAAGAGCGCGGCAACAATTGATCCCCACAACACCGCCAGCAGACCCGCGCGGCCGTGTTCGATATCCGAAGCGTGCGCGCTATCGCCGCTACTGCCGACCTTCAAAACTTCCGCGCACGCGACGCCTTCCGGATACGGCAGGTCCGAACTCGTCACCAACGCGCGACGCAGCGGGATCGAGTACATCACGCCCAGAATGCCGCCGAGCGCGCAGATCAGGAACGAGATCCAGAAGGGAAACTCAGTCCACCAGCCGATCATGATCAAACCCGGCAGTACGAAGATGATCGACGAGAGCGTGCCCGCCGCTGACGCGACGGTCTGCACAATGTTGTTCTCCTGAACGCTCGCATCGCGGAAACCGCGCAGTATCGCCATCGAAATTACCGCCGCCGGAATCGAGGTAGAAAAGGTAAGACCGGCCTTGAGACCGAAGTACACATTGGCCGCAGTAAAGACCAACGTGATGATGATTCCTATGATTAGCCCGCGGACAGTAAGTTCCTTGCGCATATTCGCTGTGATGTTGGCCGATCGACGCGAGCGGAGGATAGTGTGGAATCGCCGGAAGGGTCAAGACGACATAACGCTCGCCGGACTAGAATATTGCAACGTTTCTGAGCCATTTAGGATGCGCGCAGATAAACTCATCGCAAACTGATGAGAACTTAACGTTTTCTTCGCGGCGGCGGAGTCGGATTCCCGCCGAAAAAATGTTTCAAGGTGCCGCCGACTCTTTCGATTAGCGGCGGCGGCGGTGTTGGTTTCGATTTGGCGATACGCCGGCGGGTGCGCATTTGAAACTCGATCGTGGAAGTTGCGTTTTCATCAACCGTGACATTTTGAGTGCGGTCGGGATAATTCTTGAGGTGAGCGGTGAGCACTTGTTTGCCGGCCGGCAAAGCAACCGTCAGCGGCGTAAACCCAAGCGAAACAGCGCCGCAAAGAATTTCCGCGCCATTTGGAACACTCGTGATCGTAACTTCGCCATGGAAAAACGCGTACTCGACCGGACGAACCTCACCGGCTTGCAGCTGGACCTCGGTCCGGCTATCCGGCCAGCCGTCCTTGTGAAAAAAAATTGTGTAATTTCCACCGTGAAGCTCCTCAGCCGTACCGGGAGCTGTACCAGTCCGTAAGGGCTCGGAAGCAGGGGCGGCCTTATCCGCGATGATTCCGGGGTAAACCGCGAATGTCGCTCCAGCTGGTTTCGTCGTTAATTGCAAAGCAGCTGGCTGGTCGGTAACCGACCGCGGTGGACTTGCGATCATGTCGACTGTAATCGGCGTCGATGCGGCAGGACTTATTTCTAACGTGGGCGGCCTTACCTCTGGCGTGGGCGGAATTACCTCTGGTGCGGCTTTCGTCGTTTCGATCGCATAACCTGTTGTTGGCTGCGTTTCCTTTAGATCTTGGATCAGTTCGCGCCGCGAATGCCAATGCTGAGTTAAGAATACCGCGGCAGCTGGACCAACCAGCGCAATTAACGCCACCACGCGCGGTCCGATTCTTTGCCAGAAAGAAAGCGCGGCAGGCGTGCCGCTATCCACATCTTCCGTCGGCTGGCCCTCTTCGCACTCCATTTTGCGAGAGAAGCAGCAGAGGTCATGCCCCTTTTGCCAGACCCGTCAGAACGTTCGCGACGAAGATGCCATGGCCGAGCCCGAGCGAAGGTGCTCACCGATCTCAGCCAGGAATGGCTCGGCAAATTCCTTGAGCTTTTGCTGTCCGACGCCCGCGATTTGCGCGAATTCGCTTTTACTTTGTGGACATGCCCGCGCCATCTCGCGCAGTGTTGCATCGGAAAAAATGATGTAAGCGGGAACATCGCGCTCGTCCGCAATTTTTCGCCGCAGCCCGCGCAGACGCTCGAAAAGTTCTTCGTCACATTCGATCTCACCCGCCCGTGGGATGCGGACCTTCTTCGCTGGTGCCTCGATCGGCTTGGTTAACGTGATGGGTGTCCGTCTCCGCAGCGCCATCATTCCGGCCTCAGTCACGTTCAAAGTCGCGAACTTCCCCGGCGCTGCTTCTACCAAACCGAGGCGCAACAGTTCGCGCCCGATTTTTTGCCACTGCTCGCGTTTCAAATCCGCACCGATTCCAAAGGTCGAGAGCTGATCATGCCCGCGCTTCTTGATCGCGTCGTTGGTGCCGCCGATCAGCACTTCCACGATATGATTCAGTCCAAATCCAAAACCTTGCTTCGCCTGCACTCGATGCACGCAGGAGAGAAATTTTTGCGCCGCAATCGTGCCGTCGAATGTCTCGCGCGGTTCTAGGCAATTATCGCAACCGTTGCAGGAAATTTCTCGTCGCTCCATCGTGGGTGCTGTAGTGGCAGCCGTGTCGGCTGCATAACCACTAGCCAGCGCAGGCAACACGCCTGCCTCTACAGAGGGTGGCCAGCTTTCACCGAAATACTGTAGCAGTGTCGCGCGCCGGCAATGGCGCGTTTCTGCGTACGCGATCATGGTGCGTAACTGTTCGTGCGCGATGCGCTGCTCGCTTTCGCTTTTTTCCTCGATGAAACGCCGCTGTTTCACCACATCGCCCACACTGAAGAGCAGCACACACTCGCTCGGCAGACCATCGCGACCCGCGCGCCCGGTTTCCTGATAATACCCTTCGATGTTCTTCGGCAGATCATGGTGAATGACAAACCGCACATTCGGTTTGTTAATACCCATCCCGAACGCAATCGTCGCGGTGATGACACGCGCATCATCGCGCAAGAACGCTTCCTGGTTGCGCGTCCGTTCCCGAGGTTCCATTCCTGCGTGATAAGGCAACGCCTTTATTCCATCTTTCGTTAGTTTTTCGGCCAGCGCGTCGGTTGATTTGCGGCTCGCGCAATAAACAATGCCGCTCTCGTTCGGGCGCGCGCGGATGAATTCGAGCACTTGCTGGTAAGCAGATGACTTCGCCACCACGCGGTAGGTCAGGTTCGGTCGATTAAAGCTCGCGAAGTAACAACACGGATCCCGAAGTTTCAGTTGTTTGATTATGTCGTCGCGCACTCGTTCGGTTGCAGTCGCGGTCAGTGCCATGATTGGGACATCGGGAAAGTGCGTCCGCAATTTTTTTAGTTCCCGATATTCCGGCCGGAAATCATGTCCCCATTCGCTGATACAATGCGCTTCATCGATCGCGATCTGCGCGATGTTCCAATTTAGGGCGCGCTCCAGAAAATTCTCCATCATCAGCCGCTCGGGCGCGACGTAAAGCAAACGAAATTGGTTGCGATCGAGTCCACGCAATCGTTCGCGCGCTTCATTGCCGGCGAGCGTCGAATTCAAGAACGTCGCCGCAATCCCGCTCGTCCGCAGGGCATCGACCTGATCCTTCATTAGCGCGATTAACGGTGACACCACAATCGTCACCCCATCGCGTAACAGCGCCGGCAGTTGAAAACAAAGCGACTTACCACCGCCGGTCGGCAACAGCGCAAACACGTCGCGGTTAGCCAACGCATCGTCGATGATTTCCTGCTGCAGCGGGCGGAATGCGTCGTAGCCGAAGTATTTCTTAAGCGCCAAAAGTGACTGCATCATTTTTTTCAGGTCAATTGGCGCTAGGTACTTCTCCTTCGTGCTCCTAGGCGCGCCGTTCTTTGATCGATGACAAAATATCGACAATAACTTCGTCGCTCGATTTCGCACCCAGGTTGCCTTTGCCATGAACCCGGACACTGACGGCATTGGCTTCCATGTCGCGCTTCCCAATGACGAACATGGTATGGACTTTCATTTGTTCGGCGCGCTGGATTTTGCCGTTGATCTTGTCGGTTGAAGCATCGATCTCGGCGCGGACTTGGTGACTGCGAAGTTCATCCAGAATAGCTCGGGAGTAGTCGAGTAGTTGAGGTTCATCCCCGATAGTTAAGATGCGCACTTGTTCGGGCGACAGCCAAAGCGGGAAATTGCCGGCGTAATGCTCGATCAGGAACCCGATGAATCGCTCGTGCGTTCCCAACGGGGCGCGATGAATGCAGAGCGGGATCTTATCAACGTTGTCGCGATCCTTGTAACGAAGATCGAATCGGCGCGGCTGCGCGAAATCGACCTGGTTCGTCGCGATGGAAAATTCGCGACCGATAACGCTCCACGCTTGTACGTCAATCTTCGGCCCGTAAAATGCCGCTTCATTAGGCACCTCGACATAATTGATGCCGGAGCTCTTTAAAACATTGCGCGTCATTTCCTCGGTCTGTTTCCAGAGCTCCGATTCATCGACAAATTTCTGTCCGAGCTTGGTGGGATCGTGGGTCGAGAAACGCATCAGATATTTCCCAATCCCGAAGAGCTTGAAGTATTTCAAATACATCTCATTCACCGCGTTGAATTCTGTTTCGAACTGCTCCGGCGTCATGTAGAGATGGGCATCGTTCATCTGCATCGAGCGCACGCGCATCAGTCCGAACAGTTCGCCGCTCTGCTCGTAGCGATAACAGGTTCCGTACTCCGCGAAACGCAGCGGCAGATCGCGATAACTACGCGGAACAGCCGCAAACAACTTGTGATGATGCGGACAGTTCATCGCTTTTAGGTAATAGCGACTTCGCGAAAGAATTTCGTTTCTCTTACTATTGAGAGTCGCTAGTTCCCTCTTGTTCTCTTCAAGACGCTGGAGGCTTTCTCGATGATCTTTTGCGGCTTCTTCCATCCCAAGGCCGGTGAAGATATTTTCAAAGGCCTTAATCTGTTCCATCTTCTTTCCAATGGTCGCTTCCAAGCCGGCCGCTTGGTGCTCCTCCGCCGGATCATATTTCAATTCCATCGGCGGAAACATCGAATCGGCGTAGTAGGGCAGGTGACCGCTTTTCTTATATAAGCTTTCTCGCGCGATGTGCGGAGTACGAACCCGCACGTACCCGGCGGCGAACTCGGTTTCCTTCGCAAGTTTCTCCAATTCTTCGATGATTGCTGCGCCGCGTGGTAGCCACATCGGCAAACCGGGACCGACATCGTCGTCCAAGACGAAAATCTCCAGTTCCTTGCCGAGCTTACGATGGTCGCGCTTCTTCGCTTCCTCCAGCATGCCGAAGTAATCGTCGAGCTCCTTCTTTGTCTTGAAGGCGGTGCCGTAAACACGCTGCAACTGCGGGTTCTTTTCATCGCCTTTATAGTAAGCGCTGGCCACGGTGGTGAGCTTGAATGCGCCGATGTTTCCGGTGCGCATGACATGCGGGCCGGCGCAGAGATCGATGAAGTCGCCGTTGCGATAGAGCGAGATCGTTTCGCCCGGCGGAATGTTTTCGATGATTTCGAGCTTGAATTTGCTTGGCTGTTCCCGATCGCTCAGCGCCGCGAGCCGTCCTTTCTTGCCGAGATCGAGCGCCTCATCACGTGAAACTTCCATCCGCTCGAACGGATGGTTCTCTTTGATTTCCTTTTTCATCTCCGCCTCGATCTTCTCGAAATCCTCCGGTGAAATCCGGTGCGGTAGATCGACATCATAGTAGAACCCATTGTCGACCGGCGGCCCGGCCGCGAACTGCGCTTCCGGCCAGATCTTCAGGATCGCCGTCGCGAGTACATGCGCTGTCGAGTGCCGCAGACGCTCGATGTCCGTCATCTGCGCGCGCATCTCGGGAGTTTTGCGGTCTTCTTGCATCCTATTGGGCGTGAAATTAACCACGAAGACCAAGAAGGACACGGAGAATTTCGCTTGTTCTTTCGCTCTGCGGGACGCTTGCGATCTGGGGAACGCGAGCTGCTAGCCCGCAGTGCTCGGCAGCTTGCCGAGCACAAATTCCCGTCGGCCAGCGTCGCTCCAGTGTTCGGGTAGCGCACGCGTCTCGCGTGTTGGCGGTGACGTCTCGTCATCGCGGACTTTTGCGCAAGAATTGTTTCGGCGAGACGCCGAAAGTCCGAGCCGGACTGGCGTTTGCACGCGAGACGCGCGCGCTACCAGGAAACAGAAGTGAACGCTCCATGAGAAGCGGCGTCTTTTCCCGATTACGCTGTGTATTATTGTTGGTGATGCGATTTCTGTGGATTGCGGCGGTGTTGGTCTGCATGGGCTGTCATCCGGCCCAGACTCAAGTTGCTGATTTCCCAGCGCAGCGTGAGCGTATGGTGAAGGAGCAAATCGTCATGCGCGGTGTGGTGGAGGAGCGGGTGCTGGCGGCGATGCGCAAAGTGCCGCGGGAGGAATTCGTGCCGGCAGAATTTCGGGCGGAGAGTTATACCGATCGCCCGCTGCCAATCGGGTACGATCAAACTATTTCGCAACCCTTTATTGTTGCGTTCATGACCGAGGAATTGCGGCCGCAACCGATCGATCGTGTTCTGGAGATCGGCACGGGATCTGGTTATCAAGCGGCGATTCTGGCGGAGTTAGTCGCCGAGGTTTACTCGATCGAAATTATCGAGCCGCTGGCAAAAAACGCGGAAGCCACGCTGCAACGTCTCGGCTACAAAAATGTGCACGTGAAAGCTGGCGACGGGTACAAAGGCTGGCCCGAGCACGCGCCGTTCGACTCCATCATTGTGACGTGCGCGCCCGAGCGCGTACCGCAGCCATTGATCGACCAATTGAAAGAGGGCGGGCGCATGATCATTCCGGTCGGGGCAAAGTTCGCGCAGGAACTTTACCTTCTGGAAAAGAAAAATGGGCGATTAGAGCAGAGCGCTGTTCTGCCGGTTCGTTTCGTGCCGATGGCGGGGGAGGGAACGGAGAGGTGAATCGTGATAGGTGATAAGTGAGAGGTAAATACTGATTGCTGAATTGAAGCCCGCTTTCCGACCTGGTCACCGATCACTATTCACCGTCCGCTTGTGCGATTGCGATACACAACTTCTGCTCGTGATCGTGGATAGAAGCAGAACGCCTCGTGATTTGAGAGATCCTTCGCTCCGCTCAGGATGACATGCCGCTGATTGCGGCATGTCACTTAATCGTTGCGAGCTTCTTTACGTCGACGCGCTTGGCCCATTCTTGCAACGCGGCCGGGTCCTGTCCTTGGGTTTCGATTTGCAGAAAATAACGTTTTGCCACCATGATCCAAAGCGTGCCGTGTTTGCCTTCGTTCTCGAAGGTCTCGAACCCGGGATTGCCATCGATCGTGACCGCCTTGGAATAGCCTTCCGTTGATGTGGTAGTGAAATTCCACGCCGCCGTCGTTGCTTCCACGTAATCAGGGTTAGCCGCCGAATCGAGAACGCTGATCGCGGTTGTCGGCGCCTTGTCGCCCTCACCCTTGCGATAATCGCGATGAACGTTCGTTAATTTGAATCCGCCAACATCTGTCGTTGAGCCTTCGGGTTTATCGGCCGTCCAACCCGCGGGAGCATCGGGCAGGAGCGGAAGCAATTTGGAGTAATCAACGACGTTGATGAGGGACGGCAGTTCCTGAGCGCGCGCCGGCATCGCGATCACGCCCGTGAATGACGCGATCATGGTCAGCACAAGTCGCGCGGCGAGCGAAGATAGATTTCGGTTCAAGGTCAAGGACACCGTACTCGATTGACTTCGCTTGCTCGCTTTGTCAAGACGCGAACGAACGCAACTTTTGGATGAAGGCGCGCTTACGAGCAGGATGAAAGACGACAGCGGTTTGGAAACTGCCGGCCTTTACATAGGATACTGGCGCAGATGACCAGAAATTTTGAGATTCGTGACGCCACCATCGCGGACATCCCGATCATTCTGCAATTGATCCGTGATCTCGCGACCTACGAGCGTGCGCCCAATGACGTAGTCGCCACCGAGGAAGGTTTGCATGAAGTGCTTTTTGGCGCTGAACCAGCGGCGAAGGTGGTGATTGCATTTGAAAATACTGCACCGGTCGGGTTCGCGGTTTATTTTTTTAACTTCTCCACCTGGCTCGGGCGCCCCGGGCTTTACTTGGAAGATTTGTTTGTGAAACCGGAAGTGCGAGGTCGCGGTTATGGTCGCGCTTTGCTGGTGCATCTGGCAGAGATCGCGCGCGACCACAATTGCGGGCGGATGGAATGGGCGGTCCTAACCTGGAACGAGCCGGCGATTGAGTTTTACAAGAAGCTAGGCGCGGTTTCGTTGGATGACTGGCGAGTGTTTCGATTAACAAGCGATGGGATTGCGAAACTGGCGGAATCGTAATCGGATCTGAAATACGAATAGAAATAGGATTACGAATAGCAATAAGACGTCGGCAATTGTAGGGCGTCTGTGTCAGACGCCATTTAAACGAAGCGGCGTTTCACAGAAACGCCCTACAATTTGAAGCAATTTTGATGAAGATCGAAGATTACGGATTTCTTAGCGATACACAGACGGCGGCGTTGGTCGGCCGCAATGGGTCAGTTGATTGGCTCTGTTTTCCCCGATTTGATTCCGCTTCGTGTTTTGCGGCGTTGCTAGGCGAACCTAAAAATGGCCGTTGGCTGATCGCGCCGAGTGATGCATCGGCAGAAGTGACGCGAAAGTATCGCGGTCACACCTTAATTCTCGAAACCACTTTCGAGACAAAGGACGGCGCGGTGCGGTTGATCGATTTCATGCCGCCGCGCGGAACTAACCCAGACATCGTTCGCATTGTCGAGGGTGTGCGCGGGAAAGTCGCAATGCGCATGGAGCTGATCATTCGCTTCGATTACGGCGACGTGGTGCCGTGGGTGCGGAAATGCGGCGACGGACTGGAAGCAATCGCGGGCCCGAACGCGTTGGTCTTACGCACGCCGATTGAAACCCGCGGGAAAGATTTAACAACGGCGGCGGAATTCGAAATCGCGGAAAGCGAGAGAGCGCCGTTTGTTTTGACCTGGTATCCGTCGCATGAGAAACCTCCGCGCGCCATCCATCCCGAGCATGCCCTACGCGAGACCGAGAAATATTGGAGAGACTGGGCCAAATGTTGCGTATACGGCGGCAAATGGAACGACGCAGTAGTGCGCTCGCTCGTCACGCTCAAAGGCCTAACCTATGCGCCCACCGGCGGAATTGTAGCGGCAGCGACGACTTCGTTGCCGGAAAAAATCGGGGGCGTGCGCAATTGGGATTATCGTTACTGCTGGCTGCGCGATGCGACCTTCACGCTTTTCGCATTGACGCGCGCGGGTTTTGCAGAGGAAGCGCGTTCGTGGCGCGGATGGCTCCTGCGAGCAATCGCAGGCAGTCCAGCGCAAATGCAAATTCTCTACGGCATGCACGGGGAACGCCGTTTGCCGGAGTTCGAAATCGAATGGCTGCCCGGCTACGAAAATTCCAAGCCGGTCCGAATTGGCAATGCCGCCTCGAATCAATTTCAGCTCGACGTTTATGGCGAAGTGATGAGCTCGCTGTATCACGCCCAACAGGCCGGCATCGAAATTGAGGAGACGGATTGGGCGTTACAAAAAGCGCTGATGAAATTTCTCGAATCACACTGGCAGAAACCGGACGAAGGAATCTGGGAAGTGCGCGGCGGCCGCAAACATTTCACCCATTCGAAAATGATGGCGTGGCTGGCGTTCCATCGTGGCGTGCAATTGATCGAAGAGGCTGGGCTGCCCGCGAACGGCGAGCTTGAGCGCTGGAAAAAAATCCGCGACCAAATCCATCGCGAAGTCTGCGAGCGTGGCTACAACCCGAAAGTTAAAGCCTTTACCCAGTTCTATGGGAGCGACGCGCTCGACGCCAGCTTGCTGATGGCGCCGCTGATCGGATTCCTGCCGATCGAGGACGAACGGATGCGTTATACCATCGCGGCAATCGAACGCGATTTGCTGGTGGATGGCTTCGTGCTGCGTTACCGGCCGCAGGAGGAAAATGTGGATGGTTTGCCCGGAAATGAAGGCGTGTTCTTGCCCTGCTCGTTCTGGTTCGCCATTTGTCTGGATTGGCTCGGGCGCAAAGAAGAAGCGCGCGAGCTTTTCGAGCGCCTGCTCACGTTGCAAAACGATCTCGGTTTGCTGTCGGAAGAATACGATCCGCGCGAAAAACGATTGCTGGGAAATTTCCCTCAGGCCTTCACCCACGTCATGCTCATCGCTGCGGCGCAATTTATCGAAGAGAAGCAATGATTGCAGAACCGCGAACTGCGCGGGTGACATGCCGGCCACGACAAATAAATCGCTACCCTTGCACGAGCTGCCGGACGAGGTCTTCTAACGCGACAATGCCAGTGGATTTTTGGCGGCTATCGACAACAGCAGCCAGGCCGATCCGCGCGGCGCGGAGACGGCGGACTACGCGATAAGCGGATTCGTTTTCTGAAGCGGTGATGATTCGGCGCATGTAGTGGCGCAGCGAACGGGATGATTCGGTGTCGAAAAGAATATCGTAAACGTTGATCAGACCGAGAGGTTCAGCGTTGTCGGCAAAAATGGGAAATCGATCGATTCCGGATTTCTCGCTCGTTTCCAAAACTTCTCTTGGCGAGCCGTCCGGATCAAACGACAAGGTTTTGTCGAGGGGGACCATTACATCGCGTACTTTGACGGAGGTAAAATCGACGACGTTATGAATCATCGCCCGTTCGGTGGCGCTGAGCGCGCCGCTTTCTTCGCTTTGGACGGCGATCATTTTTAACTCTTCACGTCCGGCGAAGAGACGTGGCGGATTTTTGGCGCGTGCAAAAACAGTACGTTCGATGAATGCGCCGATGGCGTGCAATGGCCACAACAACTTTGTGGTCAGCTCGAGCAAACCGGAAAGCCGCGCGACCGCACGCAAGGGAAAACGACGGAACAATGATTTCGGCAGGACGCCGAGGAGGAAAAGATAAACCGGCAGCGCGATGGCAACGGTAATCGGGTAGCCGAGCCAACCCAAACGGAGCACGAGCTCGTGGGTCAGAATAATGAGGGCAGTGATATCCGCGGCATTGGTCACGAGCAGGACGGTGATGAGCAATTGGTCGGGCTGCTTGAGCATTTCTTGCAGCCGCCGCGCGCCCCGATCACCGCTCTTGGCGCGATGCCGCAACCGTACCGGATCGAGCGCGAGAAGGCCCGCTTCGATTCCGGCGAAGAGAAATGAAATGATCCAACAAAGTGCGACCAGCAGCCAGATCATGGAAGTTCTCCGTTGTCACTTTCGCTATCTACGCACACCGTTTTCTCGAGAAGCAATTCTTCGATTCGCCGGCGATTGACGCGCCGCACAGTGATTTTCAAACGCGGTGTTTCCAATTCGGTGCCGACTTCGGGAACACGGCCAAGTTGCGTGAAGACATAGCCGCCGATGGTATCGATGCCAGAAGCATCGAAATCGAACCCTAGTCGCTCGCTCAAATCATCGAGGCGCGCTCTACCGTTGACGAGGTAGCGACCTTCCGCCAGTGGCTCGATGTCGAGATCGGTGTCACCGAGCGGAGCGGCGTCGCTCAGAATGTCTTCGATAATATCGGAGATGGTGACGATACCTTCGGTGCCGCCAAATTCATCCACCACGATGGCCATGCCTTGCGAGCGCGTCAGAAAACTGCGCAGCAAATTGAGCGCGCGCATTGTTTCGGGCACGAATGACGGCGGCACCATCGTCTCGGTGTAATGCGCTTCCGGATGGAGCAGAAACGATTTTACTTCGATAATGCCGAGGATGTTGTCGGGGGAATCGGCATAGACCGGGACGCGACGATGCCGGCGCGTTTTCAATTGCGCGATCGCATCTTCGTTCGTGAGATCGTCCGGCAGCGCGAACATGTCGACCCGTGGTGTGAGCACGTCTTTCGCGGTTTTGTCGCCTAGCTTGAATACCTCCTGGATGATCTCGCCTTCGGCTTCCTGGAGCGTGCCTTGCTCGGCACCGATCTGAATCAGGGTTTCGAGTTCTTCATCGGACAAATGCGGGCGAGTGCGAATGTGCCGGGGCGTGACCAGCTCGACGATAGCGGCGCTGATTGTTTCCAAGGCGCTACCGACGGTTTCGAGCAGCGGCATTAAGACGCGCAGAGTGAAAACGCCAAGAGCGGAAAGGCGATAAGGCGCCGAAAGTGCGACAAGCTTGGGGAGCAAATCACAGAAAAAAACGATGATGGCGAAGAGCGAGACAGCAATCAGCCAGGGTGGTAACGGGGTGGTCCGGGGCGTTTCCCAAAGCAAAGCGAGACAAATGACGACGAGAAAAACGTTCACGAGCGCGGAACCAAGAAGGATGACCGCAAGGACACGGCGCGGATTTTCCCGAAACTTTTGCACAAAGCCGGCGAGCGCGGGATAATTGGATTCGAGGCGGCGCAGCTGATGGCGGCGGAGGGCGAAGAGCGCAGTCTCCAGGCCGGAGAAAAGGGCGGAGCAGACGACTAATCCTGCGACGATCACGAGCAGGAGAGCGACGAGCGACGGCGTCATCGTGTCATCTCAAGCGATTGCCCATTTCCTTGCTTTGCCGAAGTTATGCCTCCAATGAATAAACGCGAGCGGATTTCGGATTTTGTGCGTTCGCTCGAGTCTGGGTCTACGGAGGGAGCGTCGCGAAATTATTACACTGCATTTTTTCAATTGTGGAATGCGCAAAAATATTACGAAGCGCACGATGTGCTCGAACAACTTTGGTTGGTGGAAAAAAACGCGGAGCTGGGGCGTTTTTACCAGGCGCTGATTCAGGCCGCGGGTGCGTTCGTTCATTTGCAGAAAAATTTCCAGCAACCATCGCATCCCAAACATAGCCAGCGTTTGCCACCGGCCACGCGGTTGTTCGAGTTGGCATTACGAAATTTGGAGGACCTCCCGGATGAATTTCAGGCGCTCGACCTTGCCCGTTTTCGCGAACTGCTGACACGTTATCGTGAAGAAATTGTGGCCGCCGATTTTCGGCGCAACCCGTGGTCGCCATCGACTGCACCACGAGTGGAGCTGCGGTAGCTGCCAGATTGTTGTCGACAAGCTGCCGACGACTACAGGCAAGCTGCCTGTGCTCCCCAGATTCCATACGCACGCAACCGCCCCGAATGCGCGTTAGGTTGGAAAGGCGCGGGAAGTTTCAATCGCGAACGAAATCGATGCTCAGCGGGTAAAAATTAATTTGCAGCCTGCGATAACAAGGACGGTTGCGAGCAAGATCGAAATGGTGCGAACCGGGAACTTGCGGCTTCCTAAATGCGAACCAACCGCCCCGCCGATGATTGCGGCGCCGGAAAGAACGGCTGCCAAAGTCGGAATGGATTGTCTGGCGCTAGCAAAACCGGCCAGGCCCGCAATTGAATTTGCCAAAATAAACAACGCAGAAACCGCCGACGCCTGTTTTGTCTTCGCCCAGTTAGAAAAAAGTAGAAGGGGTGTGAGAAAAATTCCTCCTCCGGTGCCGGTCAGACCGGAAAGAAATCCGATGCCTGAACCAACCGCGAGCGCGGCGGGCAAAGGTGGTGGAGTAACCGCCGGGGGATCGCCGCGACGAAAAAACAATCGGACGGCAGAGAAGAGCAGGACGAGACCGATAATGATTTTCAAAATTCGAGCAGGTAACTGGAGATAGCCGCCGAAGTAGGCAGCCGGAACTGAAAGGAGCGCGAACGGCCAAAATAATTTCCATGAGGAATGTCCCGCTCGCCAAAACTGAAAAGACGCGATGATCGCAACGAGAATGTTCAATACCAAAGCGGTTGGCCGGATGGTTGTGGTTACGAGGCCGAACAGTGTCATCACGGCGATGTAGCCGGAAGCACCGGCGTGACCGACGCAGGAATAAAGGAAGGCGATGACGCCGATGGCGAGGAACAGCAAAATAAGGTGCGAGTACTCGATCATATCGATCTAACGTAACGTGGCGAGGCAATGGCGAAGCACGAATGACGAATGACGAATGACGAATGACGAAAGAATAGCGAAGCACGAAAATCGGCTTGTGCAGGAAAAGTCGCCCTACCTTCTGCAACACGCGCAGAACCCGGTGGAATGGTTTCCCTGGGGGAAGGAGGCTTTCGAGAAAGCACGGCGGGAAGACAAACCGATTTTTCTCTCAATCGGTTATTCCACCTGTCACTGGTGCCACGTCATGGCGCACGAATCCTTCGAAGATGCTGCTACCGCCGAAATCATGAATCGCGAGTTTGTGAATATTAAAGTCGATCGCGAAGAGCGCCCCGATGTGGATCGCGTTTACATGACCTTCGTGCAGGCAACGACGGGCGGCGGCGGCTGGCCCATGAGCGTATGGCTTACTCCACACCTCGAACCGTTTGTCGGCGGAACCTATTTCCCACCGGAAGACCGATTTGGTCAACCTGCTTTCAACAGAGTTTTGCAACGGATCGCAGAAGCCTGGAAAAACGATCGCGAAAAAATTTCGAAGCAGGGCGCGAACATCGTTGATGCGCTGCGCGAAGCCGCCAAAGACCAAACGTCAGCCGGAAGAATCGATGCCGCCATTTTGGAATCGGCTTACCAGCAATTTGCGCGAACATTCGATGCGCACGAGGGCGGTTTCGGTGGCGCGCCAAAATTTCCACGCCCGGTCACGCTTAATTTTCTGACGCGCTTTCACGCACGCAATCCGGATTCGGACCCCGGGCAGCACGCCTTGGAAATGGTCTTGCTGACATTGCGAAAGATGACGTCTGGTGGAATGCACGATCACATCGGTGGTGGTATTCTGTCGACGTGCACTGGCATGTGCCGCATTTCGAGAAAATGCTTTACGACCAGGCACAGTTGGCGAGCGCTTATCTCGACGCTTTTCAAATCACGGGCGATACGGAATTCGCAGCAACCGCGCGTGACATTCTTGATTACGTGCGGCGCGACATGACTTCGCCGGAGGGCGGATTCTATTCGGCCGAAGATGCAGACAGTCCGATTGTAGCCGGGATCGCTGATTCCGGTCACAGCAAAAACGCGGAAGGCGCCTTTTACGTTTGGACGACACAGGAAATCGACGATGCGCTTGGTGAAGACGCGCGAGTGTTTTCATTTCACTATGGCGTTGAAGAAAACGGAAATGCTCCCGCCGGAACCGATCCTCACGGTGAATTTGTCGGCAAAAACATTTTGATCGAGCGACATTCGATCGCCGAGACGGCGCGATTCCGTAACACAGGGGGCGTCCCGCCTGTGGTGCCAACGGGCGTCGCGCCCGTTGACGGTAAAGGGGAGGACTCAGTCGAACGATTGCTGGCCCAGAGCCGGCAAAAGTTATTTTCGATCCGCAATAAACGTCCTCGACCGCATCTGGACGACAAAATCATCGCGGCTTGGAATGGTTTGATGATTTCTGCTTTCGCGCGCGTCGCCCGGGCATTGGATGACGCCTCTTATCTGGAAACAGCGACGCGGGCAGCGGAGTTTATTCGCGCCAATCTTTATGATGAGTCGCGTCAGGTCTTGTTCCGCAGTTATCGCGAAGGCCGCGGCGAAGTCGAGGGATTCGCCGATGATTATGCCTTCGTCATTCAAGGCTTGCTTGATCTTTATGAAGCGTCGTTCGAAATCCGCTGGCTAAAATTTGCGCTCGAATTGCAAGGCCAGATGGACCCGCTTTTCTGGGACAACGAAAACGGCGGCTACTTTACGGTCACGGGTCACGACAACAATATTTTGCTGCGGATGAAAGAGGACAACGATAGCGCCGAACCTGCGACTAGCTCGGTGGCGGCGCTGAATTTGGCGCGACTCGCGGCAATACGAAACGACGCCGAATTGCTGGCACGCGCAAAGAAAACGGTCAACGCTTTCGCCCGGCAGGTGGCGCATTTTCCAAGTGCGCTGCCGCAAATGCTGGTGGCGTTTGATTTTCTGCAAGATTCGCCGCGACAAATCGTGATCGCGGGCGATTCCGATTCGCCTGAAACGAAGGCATTGCTGGCAGAGGGGCATCGGCATTTTTTACCGAATAAGGTTCTGCTTTTGGCAGATGGCGCAGAGGGACAGAGCTATCTTGGCGAAACAAACGAGGCGATCCGCGCGATGTCGATGGTGGGTGGAAACCCTGCAGCCTACGTTTGTGAAAATTTTGCCTGCAAGGCGCCGGTGACGGATGTGAGTGAGCTTAGAAAGCTGCTCGCGAGCTAACGACCCTCGGTAGGGCGACGCTCTGCGGAGCCACCACCTAAGAGCTACTGGTCCACCGGCTCGATAGAGTCTCGCCCTACCAGAGAGACGGGACCACCATTCAGCAAAATGCGGGACGGAGCGAGCAGAACGCTCGCGCTACTCAAGGCCATCATCGCGCGAAGTGATCTCGGGAAGTTTTTTCCGGCGCAAACGCAACCAGTTGTTCCAAGTCTTCCGCATGCTGTCGCGTGGGGTGAGATAGCGCTGGTTGAGCTCGTTGCTTTTGACAATCTGCGTGAGAGCGGAATTCACCGACAGCTCCTGACAGTTGAGGATGGTATAGGCGGTCCCGACCGCGGCGGCGTGATGCGCGTCGCTTGCTGCGGTCATGGGAAGGCCGCGCAATTGGGCATAACGAAACGCGAACCTGTTGTAGCGGCGCAGAGTGGTCGCGGCGTTGAAGACCTCCAGCGCATCGATCGGCAAAGTTTCGAGGGTGGCGAAGCGAATGCCGGCGCGGAACAAATCGTAGGGATGTGGAGGTATGGCGAGGCCACCGTTTTCGTGAATCAGCGCACAGACATCGCGCGCGGCGCGTCCCTTCAACCGCGCCGGCTCCGGCAACGTTGCCCCGACGCAAAGCAGATGACCTTCGGCGGTGGTGACTTCAACTCCCGGAATAACGAGGAAACCATCCACTGGCAATCCATCCTCGCGCATCAGTTCTTTCCCGAGCAGATAATCGATCGCGTCGCAAGTATTGTGATCCGTAATCGCGATGCCGTGCAGTCCTTTCGCCCGGGCGCTGGCAATTAAATCTTCCGGGCTGGAAACGCCGTCGCCGGAAAAAAAAGTGTGGGTGTGGAGGTCGATATTGAACGGCATCGCGCGACCACGCTAATTTGCGGTGCGAAAAATGGAAAGCATCGGTTTTAAGGAATGGTCACTGGTATGCGATGCACTCGGGCATGGGACGCAGTCGGTGATTTTGCGCAAAGGCGGAATTGCGGAAGGGCGTGGAGGTTTTTCATTTCGGCATCGCGAGTTCTTTTTGTTTCCGACGTTCTTCCATGAGCAGGTCGCGAAAGTGCGGATTGCATCGGCTGATATTCCAGCGCCGGACAACACAATCGCAATTCGGTGGTATGCAAAAGTGGAGCGGACACTGCGGATCGACTCACTCGCAATCGCGGAAGCTCTGGCTCTGTTGCACATCCTCTCGCCCGAGGTGGTGCGGGAACGTTTCGGCTACAAAGGAGACGGATTGAATGTCTCCTTCGTCCGCGTGTTTGAAATTTCCCCAGTCTGGGTTTTGCAAAATGCAAAGCGATTCAGCGGTTGCCGCTCCTGGGTTGAATTGCTCCCGCTGCCGGAAATGACGATGCGCGCTGTGCTCAATGACTCGGCGCAAACGAAACTTCGCGCGCAGTTTGATCAAATCGTCTCGCCATCCTGAGCGAAGTTGTAGCTGCCGCCGTCTCCGGCGGCAGCTACAACATCAGCTCACCACCTCGAACAATTCTTCCGGCTTCGGGTCCTTGTGTTCGGCACCGCGATTGAATTGCAGAT
>QHRO01000169.1 GCA_003220155.1 Verrucomicrobiota bacterium | reverse complement strand
CGTGCGCGTGTCGTTTTCATTGCTGTGTCCGTTCTGCGTTCTTTGAGACCGAACAGCGCGCGGGGTCCGGTTTAGCGCCCGGCGCGCTTTGCCGCAATCGCTTTCTTGATGTCCTGCTCCCGGATGGCCTGCAGCTGTTGGTACTGCGCGGGGCTAAGAATTTTCTGCAACTCCGGCGCGCTTTCGCTGTGGATGGCGTGGAGTTGCTTCATCTTCTGCATTCCGGAAAGCGAAGGATCATTCTTGATCGCCTCGAATTTTGGAGCCTCTGCCTTCAGGATGGGCAGGACCTCAACCTCTTGTTGCGGCGTCAGCTTTAGCTGTTGTGCCAAAGCGATCATCTTCTTCTCCGCTTCAGGATTCTGAGCAGGCGCGATTGGCGCGAGGATTAGAAAGGCAAGGAGGCAGGCAGCGGATGTCAGGAGTGTGAAGAGTTTTCTCATGGCCGCAATTTGCCTAGCGGCGCGCGCTGCGCCTATGAGACCTTAGTCGTATGAAAAAGCGACTACCGGCTGGCCTCGTTGTTGTGCTGGCTCTTGTAATTGCGCGCCATTACTCCTCGCGCTCATGCGTGCCTTTCTGCTGGCAAGCTCCCCTTGCCGGCGAGCGCGATTGATGCTCCCAACAGGCATGCTATCAGCCATCGCATTTCCTGTGACATCGAATGAGGTTATTTCGCCATCCGCCTGCGTAAGTTGTGAGCCCGGGAGGAGGGTTAGCCGTGCGACCGTGTGGAAAGCTGCTTCCGCTTCGTGCCATTCAACACTCGCGTTCTCGATCCAGAAGTTAGCGTCCAAATGCTTGCCCCAATAAGTCATTTTTTCAGCATCAAGGAACTGGAGTCCAAAGTCGAAGCTGCTCATCTTGGTATCTTCTTTAACGTGCCGGACTAACTCGTCCTGTAATCCGTTCGGGTTGCTCCTTTGCAAAGGCATCGCCGGATTATCCGGGGACGGTGTCGCCGACTGCTTCACCATATCGTTAGGTCCATGGCGAAATGGCACGTTGCTCCAATAGCGCAGTTGCTGGTAAGGCTTGATCTTTTGGTGTGTTTGGAATTGTACTAATGTAAGCGTTCTCAGCACTCTTAGCTTGTCCTTGAACGGCAGGGACCACAGTCCGACGGCTGGATTGGATGCCGTCAGGAGCTTCATGATGGCCAGGAATGCGGTCGAGTCGTTGATCGGCAGAGTCGTCGCATTTTGCAGTGAGAAATCCTGCCGGCCGCCACCGTTCGCGCCAAGAGCAGCCACGCCATTCCGCGTGAGGTCCACCGAGAAAGACAATGAACGGACGTCGGCCTTAAAATCAGAGTTCACTTTCGAATCCGAGTTTGCAAACCGCACCGTCGCCGGATAGATGCCAGGCTTCGCGAAAATCCCTTTCGCGAGACGCGTTGCTAGCACAGGGTCGCGTCCGACGTTCACGTCAAACGCTTCGAATTGGGCTTTGGCGCAAATACCCTTTGCGTGAGTTCCACGCCTAAGTGGCCGGTGTTGCTGAGCGGCGGCTTTCGCCTGCATCGCGAGAACTCTTTCGGTGATTGCCTCGATGATAGCCCGCTCTCCCGCGACAGTTCGCTCAGCATCGCTACTGGTAACTCCAAAACATCGCGTTAGGAACAACATAGGGAACTCATTATAATTTGGAGATAAATTTCACGGCCGTGATGCTAGGCAGGAAGCAGTAGGCCGCGGCTTTCGTGGTAATGAAGCTGGTGAAGCCTGTGACCTTGATTGGAGGCGTGCCATTCGCCTGCGGAATAAGGATTAAGTCTGACCGAGCCGGCAAAGGCGCTGTCATTGACCCATTGGCTTAGCACGAACTCATATTGGTTCTCGATGCTTGAGTTGATGAAATAGCCGAGCAGCCCGCGCTCGATCCCGTCGTAGGGTTGCCTCGGATCATAGGTCGGCCCGTATGGCATGCCTCGACGGATCAGCCGGTGAGTAACATTGCTCCCGCCGGCCTGCCCTTGGCCAGTGACCGGCTCGCCTCGTGGATTGACGCGGCGCATGTGCGCGCCCACAGGACAGCGCAATCCCTTTGGATCGCCTGACCCATCCGCGTTCACGTATTCGAAGTTGTTCAATTGCTCGGATGGAATCCCGCCCACAGGGCTGTCGGTTTCAGGCGACAACGCCAGAGGAACGCCGTTGCGCCACCGTCCGCACATCTTGGCGGCCAGCAGTTCAGGATCTATTTTGTCCTTGTTCGATTGCAGGAAATTTTCGAACCCAACAACATCCGTCATGATCATTTTGAAGACAGCAAAGCTGCCGTTCAGGCCGAGTTCACGAGGCTCCGGCACGATGTAGTTCTCGGCTTCGTCTCGTAAAACAAATAGCCAGGGTTCGCATGGTTGCTGGTGATCCTGCCGGGATAGTTCTGGACCGCCGCGAATAGTAGTTACGCTAACTCCATCGGTGTAACCGAAGGGAACCTTGGAAGTGAAGACAGGCTTCCCATCCTTCATTTCCATCAACGCCATCCCATCCTGACGCCAGATCTCGCGAAAGGCATTACCCTCGGCAAACAGCGCAGCCAGTCGCTCGCTATAGGTCGCTAGGCATTCCGGACTAAGAGCGTGCAACGTCAGCAGGACGTGATCGCTTCCCTTCCCAAAGTCGCCGATCCAGTTCTGCGGATCACTTGGTCCCGTATCACCCACCAATTTCGCGCGCGCAGCCGCACCGGCGATAAACGCACCGAAGGAATTGAATGAGAGTGTCGGGACGCGATCCTTGATCTCAAGCGCCATCATTCCCTGCCAGGTAATGCCAAGGTTAAGGCAATAGTCGGGCTTGTGGCGTGAAACCTCGGCGGCATTGTCTCCCGGTCCAGCCTCGAACCCTACCTGCCATTCTTCAGCCGTCGTGATCTGCGGCGCATCCGACTCATCGCCGCTAACGAGCCGTCCGAGTAGCTTGCGAGCCTCTGCGGGCACGCCCACTGTGAGTAAGAAGTGCCGCACCATCGGCATCCTGTAGCCGCGGAGGATGAACCCTTGAATATCATCCAAGTCGAGCCCCGGAGTCTTATGCTCGCTTCGCCCAAAGAGATGACCCATAATGCCCGCGGCTTTTCTGGCCGGCGGGTCATCTATTTTGATCCCCTGGCTCATTAGCATCCTACGTAGCCATCGCGAATCGTTGCGAGCCTGCCTGTGATTTGCTATCGGCAATCAGCGCATGGATGTCCTGAACCGTCAGGCCTGGATAGGCCGAGTAGAACCCGATGGGAGTGCGGTTTGCCCCCGCCGCAAAGTCAATGAACTCCTGAAGGTGTTTTCTGCAAGGCGTGGGTGGCGCGTTCTTGGTGAATTTGAATAAGAGATCGAATACTTGACCGATATTCTTGGTGAAGTCCGCGATGTAGGTCTCGAATGTACCATCATACACAGTAAAGAAACCGATCTGGTTATCCTCGAGCGGCATGAACTGGGCGAAGTGCGGCGTGCCGACTTTGTCCAGATCTTTGGTTGTCCCTTTCCCTCTCGCGAGCAGGAGCAGTTTTACTTCGGCGAAGGCAATGGCTGACTTGATGGGCAGAATCACCAGGAATGGGCGTTGTTCGCTGGCGTCGTGAACATCTGCGGCGGACGCCAGAGCCTTAATCTCCCTGGCGGTTACGTCGGGGTAGGCGGTGTAGAGATTTAACGCATGGAGTAGATGCGCACCGGTCCACTTGACGAAAGCCTCTGCGTTAGCCGCGACCGGAGTAGGTGGCGGGCTAACTACGTGCTGGAAGATAGCGTCGAAAACTGGTTCGGCCTGCGCCGCGAAATTCGCCATGAGCTGACCGAATTCGCCATCGAAGTCGCCGAGAAACAGCAGCGTCTTCTCACTTAACAGCGTGAAGCGCGAGTAATGGATCGTGCCGATAGTATCCGCCGCTGCGAACAGTTGCGGCATCAGTGGTGGAAGCTGGTCCGCTAGCGCCTTTGCGTCCGCGGGCGACTTCAATGGGAAGCTGAGAGTAAAGTGGTTTTGGCTCATAGTGTGATTTTCCTTCGTTAAGCGTTGCCAGCCGAGACTGGCAATGCGCTTTTTTGTATTCCTAAGCGAATCCGCAAGACTCGCATATTGGACCTTGGTCTCATGTGGTACGTTGCTTGAACCCGCTTTTTGGTGAACCAGGTCCGCCAGCGCCTTTGCGTCCGCGGGGTGCCTTCAAGGGGAAACTGAGAGTAAAGTGGCTTTGGCTCATAGTTGGTCTCGTTAGTCGTTGGCGTTGGCGTAAGCCTCCGCTTGCGCCTTCTGATCCGCTTCCGCCAACTGCGACGGCCCGAGCTTAAAGGTCAGCTTGTCGATCGTCCCAGTGAATTTGAACGGCAGCTTGTAGCTGTCGTCCACTCCCGTACGCGTATCGATGCCGACATCGAAAGTCTCGTCGATTGTCATCATCAGCGGAATCGTGTGCTCAAGTTTCTTTTTGGCCAATTCCTTGCCATCCACGGTCAATACGCCGGTGCCACTCTTGCCGGGCCCGGGTCCGTCGTATTTAAAGTCGAAGACTAGGGTGTGCTTGCCCGGAGGAAGCGCCCGGCCAAAGAAGTCCTCGCCGATTTTCCCACCGATGCCGCCTTCCCAGCGGAATCGTTCCAGATCGAGAAGGTTGTAAACAAAGACTGGTTTGCCTTTTTGCAGGAAGAAGCCGTAGCCGCCGAACCGGCCGCCCAACGTCACGATCATTCCTTCCGCACCGCCTTTGGGAACAGTAATCTCGGCGGTGATGGTGAAGTCTTTGTCCAAAACGTCGGGAGCATTGCCGAGAGGAATCCCGGCGTTCTCACCCGTGTAGGTGAACTCCGTTTTACCGGCGACCGCGCTCGGTCGCGGCGTCTGCAGGCGCACAAATGCAGTGTTATCCAAAGGCAGGACGTTGTACTTCGCCGCTTCCGTCAGAAACAACGCCTGCATTTCCTTGAGTTTGTCGGGATTTTTGTCGGCGAGGTCGTTGTTCTGCGTGAAGTCTTCGGTGATGTGGTAGAGCTCCCACTTGTAGCCGTTAACAACATCGGGCAGTTTGCCTGTGGCCAAGTCCCAGGGCGGAGCGAACGGGGTGGTGTTGGCCATCCATCCGTCGTTGTAGATCCCGCGGTTGCCAGCCATCTCGAAATACTGCGTCGTCCGCGTGGAAGGCGCCTTGGCATCGGCAAACGTGTAAGCCATGCTCACACCTTCGATAGGTCTTTGGGTAATGCCGTTGACCGTCTCCGGCGCTTTGATGCCGGTGGCTTCCAAGATCGTCGGCACAATATCGATGACATGGTGGAACTGGGTCCGAATTCCGCCGACGTCCTTGATATGCCCGGGCCATGAAATGGCCAGGCCCTGCCGGGTGCCGCCGAAATGCGACGCCACCTGCTTGGTCCACTTGAAGGGCGTATCAAACGCCCACGCCCATCCCACCGCCATGTGCGGATAGGTCTTGTCCGAGCCCCAGTTTTCGTAATGCAACAACTGCAGAGCTTCAGGGGCTTTCAGAATCCCGTTGTAGGCGGTCAGTTGATTAAATGCGCCATACAAGGTGCCTTCCGGGCTGGTCCCGTTGTCGCCACAAATGTAGATGATCAGCGTGTTGTCGAGTTTGCCCAAGTCCTCGACTGCCTGAATGACACGGCCAATCTCGTTGTCGGTATAGGCAGCGTAGCCGGCAAAGACTTCCGCCTGGCGCTCGAAGAGTTTTTTCTCCAACAAGGAAAGCGAGTCCCATTTCGCGATCTCATTGGGCCACGGAGTGAGCTGGGCATCTGCTGGGATCACGCCGAGCCGCTTCTGGTTGGCGAAAATCTCGTCGCGTAATTTTTCATAGCCCATGTCGAACTTGCCTTTGAACTTCGCGATCCATTCCGGCTTCGGCTGGTGCGGCGAGTGGGTGCCGCCGGGCACGTAGTAGAGGAAGAACGGTTTGTCGGGTGCGGACGCGTTCAGATCGCGCATATGCTTGATGGCCTCGTCGGCCAGATCGGTGGTGAGGTTGTAGCCGGGCTTTCCGACAAACGGGAAGATCTGCGTATGATCGCGGAACAGGTAGGGCGTCCACTGGTCGGTCTCGCCACCCATGAAGCCGTAAAAATACTCGAAGCCCATCCCCGACGGCCATTGATCGTAGGGGCCGGCGAGGCTGTACTGAAACCCCGGCGTGTTATGGTTCTTGCCGAACCACGACGTGGCGTAGCCGTTTTCCTTCAGGATCTTGCCGATCGTCGCGTTGTCGGTACCGATGAACGAGTCGTAGCCCGGGTAGCCGGTCGACAGCTCCGGCGTGGGCGAGCAGAGCGCCGTGGAGTGGAAGTGGGTGTAACATAATCCCGCCTTGGCGACGCGATCCAACGCGGGCGTCGGAATGACGCCACCGAAGGTACCCGAAACGCCGTAGCCCTGGTCATCCGTCATGATGAGGAGGATGTTGGGGGCGCCTTTGGGCGGCACGACGCGCGGCGGCCAGTAAGGTTTGGAATCCGTGGCGCTCTCCTTGATCACGCCGCCGAACGGCATCGGTGGTGGGGGGATTTGTTTCCCGTCAATGGTGACGGTGGCGCTGGGATCACCGGGTGTGCCGTTGATTTGCTGAGCCCAGGCGGAAGTCGCGACCGCCATCACGGCGGCCATGAACATCACGCTCATGAGGATGTATTTGTTTGGTTTCATAGGCAATTGACTGAGTTGAATCTTTAACAACTGATACCGGCGCTGATTTGCGGCGGTGCGGGATCGTCTTTCTCGCTAGGGTATTTTTGCGTCCACGCGCGGCTTCCTTCGCGAGATTCTCGGACCCGGCGTTCCATTCGGCCATTGGACCTAGGTCGTACAGAAATAGCGCGAGGCGGCTCGCGGGTCTTCCGATTAAGTTATGCTGTTCGTCTTCGTGAGGTCTGCGTGACAAACAGAAACTACTTTTATTCGCTGGCCTTGTTGTCTCACTGCGCGTCTTCAAGTTTCTTGATGTCCTGCTCCCGGATGACCTGCAGCTGTTGGTACTGCGCGGGGCTAAGAATTCTCTGCAACTGCGGCGTATTTCCGATCGACTTCCGCCACAAGATCATCGATTACATTCTAGGAAGCGTCGACTTAAGCTGGGATAGCTCTAAATATATTGAATCCGATCCGACATTGCACCGAACACCGGTTGTCTTTCTGACGGCCTCGTGACGAAAGGTGAGGGAAGATCGGGCCTGCAGATTCAAGGACATCCATTTCTCATCAAGCCGATCAGCATTCCGGAGTTGGTCTCGGGTAGAAACGGCCAATAGCCCAGCGCGGCGCCGCCGCAACCGAAGATTCTAACCGCAAATGACACCGATGGCACGAATGTGATGAACAGAAGGAAACCAAGGAAACGAAGGCTGTAGAGGTGACAGGAAAGGCCCTTTGTTTTCTTGGTTATCTTGTGTTCAAAGTCTTTTGGGCTATCGCCAATCCGCACGAAGAGAAGGTTGAGCCCGCCA
>QHRO01000168.1 GCA_003220155.1 Verrucomicrobiota bacterium | reverse complement strand
TCTTTTGTACGAAGGCTTCTTTAGTTTCATAGCCTTGGCTCTTGATTGTGTTCAGGCCCAGTTCGGTAGCTAGTTTGTGGAGTTTGGTATGCAAGGTAGTCATGCGCTCGATCGCGCCGATGACGTGGCCCTGCATGACATGCCAGACCGCTACGCAAAGTTTGCGCGCTACGGCTACGGCCGCTTTGTTGCGTCCACGGCGAGTGGCCACGGCCAGGCCCCACTTTTGCAGCGGGTTATTAACCCGCAGCAGTTTCTTGGCCGACTGCACCAGCAAGGCACGCAAAGCTCCCCGACCATGACGCTTTAAAGCACCTTCGCCTTCCCAGTTTCCGGTCTGTTCGACACTGGGGTTTAATCCAAAGTAAGCGGAGAGTTTGCGGCTGTTGCTAAAACGTTTGATGTCGCCAATGGAGGCGCTCAATCCGTAAAGAGTAATTAAACTAATCCCGCAAAGCCGGGTCAGACGCAGCAACTCGGGCTCATCCAAAACTTCTTGCGCCATGTAACGACGCAGTCTGGTGCGACGCGCTTGGGCGCTGACCAGCCCGCGGTGGAGTTGTTCCAACAACATCGCTCGCACCGGGGTCCACTCTCGCAGTTTGAGTAGTCGGTTAATCGCGCTGGGATGGCTCAAACGAAAACCGCTTTCCAACCGCACGCAATGTTCGTTGAGCATGGAGCGCAGTTGTTGTTTGAGCCGGGTCGCTTCTTTCACCACCGCCTGATAAGCACTAAAGACTTCTCTTCTCTCCCGGGTCTTGGCATCAGGCTGCCACACCACCGGCGAGAGAGCCGTCAAGTAAATGCGCGCAATCTTGATCGCATCCACCCGATCGTTGGCGCAGTAAGCTTTGCCGACTTTGCCCGCCCGGTGACTATCCAGGATCACTACTTGGCGTTGCAATACCCGCAGTCGCTCCGCTACCGCAAAGGCGTTACCGCTGGCTTCCAAGACCAGCACGTCTTGCTCGCCGGTATGCCGCGCGACCCACTTCTCCAGCTCCGGCAGCTCGACTCGTCGTGATGTGCTCACCACTCGCGCGCTCGCTGCATCCTTTCCCTTGAGCAGAACCGCTCCGGTAAAACTGTCCGGATGCACATCCAGCCCAATCACTCTGTTGCTTTTGTTCATCTTTTTCGCTTCCTTTCTTTTATGTTTGTTTGCTGGACGGAAGGCGCGGCCGGGCTCCGACGAATGCCTCACAAGCAGACATCCGGGGCTGCGCGGACCTATTCCACGCACCTCCACGAGGGTTGCATCCGTCAGGACTCATTCAGCCTTCAATCGGGGAGTTGTTGCCCCACTGCATCGCTCGAGTCCCTGCCGGCATTGCGCTTCCGCTCTGGTTCTGTCGTTGTTTGCCAGTCCCATCGGAACAATCGAAGGCTCCGGCCACGCCTCCCGTCCAGCACAACTTCATTCCTAACCCCATACCATCAGCCAACCGCTGGCCCTTCCGATGCGTAGCTTTCAGATCACTTCAACGCGAAGATTGGAGGTCAGGCTGGCTCCCGCCAGCGGTGGCTGATCTCTTTCTCGTTAGGCAGCAGGACCCCATGCAACTTCCGCGGCGCGTTTTTCACCTTGCCGAGTTTTCGAATTGGTCATCCATCGAGCGGCACGGTCTAATGTCAGCGAGCGAGCTAATGGACGCGGCTGAAGTCAGCGGCGCAAGACGTGAACAGCTTGAGCATGGCCAACGCACGGAAGGCGTCTTGTTGTCGTCTGGCGTGTATCTTCGTGATCAACGACCCATTACTCCATCGGCTCTTGCCGCATGCTTGCACGGCATGGTGACTTCCGAATGGTATGCGGCTCTTAATGCTCGCGTTTTCTTCTGGGTAAACATCGATCGCTTGAATCGGCAGCGTTCTGCGTGCGAACCTAGACCTCAAATCGTCTTGACGATTGATGTTGGAGCGTTGGTGGCAGCGTATGGTAGAAACGTTGCGGTGTCGCCCATCAACACCGGCAATACCCGGCGCATGCCGGCCCGGCGGGGTGCCGCCACGTTCGTGCCTCTTGAGAAATGGCTACAATCGGGCTGGGCTAGCGAGGCGGCCGCGCTCGGCACCTCACCTCGCACAAAATCACATCCTCCAGTAGAGCTCACCGTTCATGGGGGCGTCCCAGATATTGCTCGCTTCACCCTAAATATCAGTCATCTTGCAGCCCGGCAGTCCTTTGGGGATGCTGCCGCCTAATCTCCTCACGACACTATCGTTTGACTTGTGCTCTCTCACCTCTGATTTTATTCTCGCGCTTGCCACTCGCGTATAGCTTGATCTCGTTAGGTACGCCAACAAACTGGACATGCCCATCTCTCTCACTGCGCCGGATATTGCGCGGCTGATTGCTGGAGCACCTTCGCGATTCGATCTTTGGGTACGGCTTCTCCGTACTAATCCGCCGGATAGCGCTGCCGAGATTGGCGTGTGGAAGGGAGACTTTGCCAAAGTGATCCTGTCCAACTTTAGCAATCTCACCAAGTACTAAATGATCGATCCCTGGGCCCATTTACTGGACTGGAACAAACCCTTCAATGTAGATGATCGTACTTTTGAAGATGTTTATGCTGAGGCTCTGCTTAAGACGGATTTTGCCGCGAGCCGGCGCATAGTGCTCCGGGGCCGGACGAGTGCCGTCATTGATCAAAGATAAAGGGCGGCCTCATTGGCGGTGACGACTTTGTGAACAAGCCATGCAGCATGACGCGGCCTATGAACCGACGCTGGTCTGTCCTTTCGCAGTGTATTTCGCAGAGGCAATGGGGCTTCCATTTGTGGCGCTCCCGCATAAACAATTGCTGATCCAAAAAGCTGCAGACGGCGCGTTCTCATTCGTCGATCTAGTGGAAACGTATTCAGACTTGTCTTTGAAGAAACTCTCTCAGGGCTGAGTGGACAAGACTGCATGAATCCCGCGCTTGATTGCGCCAGTGCTCGGATTAAATCGCAGCGGGTTTCCTCAGGCGAGCACAACTCAACACGTTTTCGCGACTCAGAAGCCGATCACGATAGTCGAAAATTGTACGGCGATCATTGACATCCGTCGGAGTAGAACCGGCTGACGGGGCACAGCGTTGAATGCGGGATTGTTGACATGGGCGGCCTTTCTCGCGGACGATGGGCAGGATGATGAGGTTCGAAAATCAGGTCGCGATTGTCACCGGGGCGGGGCGGGGGATAGGACAGGCGATTGCACTGCGGCTGGCGAGCGAAGGCGCACGAGTGGCGAGCGTGAGTCGGACGGAAGCCAATGCACAGAAAACGGCGGACGAAATTAATGCTTCACGGCCGGACACCGCGAAAGCGTACGCGGTAGATGTTTCTAATCACGCCGAGGTGCAGAAAGTCGGCGAGCAGATTCTGACCGATTTCGGGCGCGCAGATATTCTGGTCAACAACGCTGGCGTGACTCGCGACACGCTCAGCATGCGAATGTCGCCGGAAGATTGGGATTTTGTTTTAAATACGAATTTGAAGGGCGCGTTCAATTTCGTAAAGGCCGTGCAACGCGCCATGGTCAAGCAGCGGAGCGGGCGCATCATTAACATTAGTTCAGTTATCGG
>QHRO01000157.1 GCA_003220155.1 Verrucomicrobiota bacterium | reverse complement strand
TTTTACCACTCCAACGCCATCGCGGCTTCAGCCCCCAAAGAATTACGACCGGTGCGACGATGAGATCGCCAGCCGCGTCTCCCAGCCACCACGTCATCCAAATCGCACCGTACCTGGCCCAGTCTGCGAAACCCGCTAGTGCCAGACTCGTCAGCCCGATGGTGGGACTTACTACCGTGCTCGCAACTGCGGCGAAAGCGAACTTGAAAACGTTCTTTGAACGCTCAAAGACATCGATCCCGTCGGCAAAGCGATTCACCAGCCATGCCCCGCACAGGGCTTCCAGAGTATTCCCGGCTGCGATGGCCAGTGAGGTTCCAAAGTTACCGGCTGTGGTCACATTCACCAGGAAGGCACCGACGAAAATCGCAGGCCAGGTTCGGTAACCAAGCACCAACAACGCACCTAGTGCTACCCCCGCCGGAGGCCAAACTGGGGACGCGCTCGCATGCAGGAACGCCAGCTTCAATCCCAGCTTGCCCGCCAAAAAATAGATCAGGGTGAGGCCGACGAAAGCCGTTACTCCGGAGAACCCTCGACGAGGCATTAGGCTGCGCTTCCCGCGCACAGAGGTATTCCTACGGTGCGCGTTTCGCCTGTGCAACACGGTCTGACGTTTAAGTTGTCCTCCGCACAAGACAATAACGAGTCAGCATTTACTGTTCCTGGAGCCCATCGGCGGCCAGTATCTCGCCAGTATCGGGCCAGCGAGTGCTAAGCCATACTCGCAAGTGGCGGACAGCGATGCGCGCGATGTCGACCTTGGCGGTTGGGGCAATCGCTATTACGGCAAACGATAAACCTCGACCAGACCGACGCCCGTGCCGCCATTCTTGCCGCTCACAATCGCCGTGTAGTTACCAGTTGGAAGGGTGACAAGAATCGCTGAGTCGAGATTGTTCGGAGGCTGAAACCCGCTATTCTGGATCGCTGCCTGTTGTGAATCCTTCCAATTGTCGTTCCACATTATTAATGTTCCGTTCCCGTCATACAATCCCAGGCGCGGATCCGCCAGTGGGTTCGGGACGCCGAATTGGGCGAGCGATGGGCCGAGAGCACGCACGACAAGATTAACAGAGCCGCTTGCTCCGCTGACAATGAAGCCGCCGATCATGACATTGGCACCGGTTTGCACAAAACCACGTGTGGAAATATTGCTTAGATGAGCATTTGCGCCAGCATCCACATCATAGAGCTCGATTAATCCAACTCCGCTGGTGCCGTTCTTTCCCGATTCGATCACCGTGTAAGGACCCGGTTGCAAGGTCAGCAGGATCGCTGACTCATGATCGTTCCCCGGAGCCAGACCGGTGGCTGCAATCGCCGTTGCCTGCGGAATCTTCCAATTGTCATTGCCAACGACGACGGCACCGGTGCTATCATGCAGTTCTAGAACCGGATCTTGCAACGCGTTTGGCACACCGAAGCTGGTCAGGGTCGGGCCCAGTCCGCGAATGAGCACTTTTTTCGCGTCAGTTCCGGTAATGATGAAGCCGCCAATACCGACTTTACCACCGGTCTGAATCAGTAGCCGGGTGGAAATGTTCACCAAGCTGGCGTTGGCTGGCGTTTGTTGAACAGTCAGAGTGAAGTCCTGCGTCGCATTCGGGGAAACTCCATTGCGCGCGGTGATGGTAAAGCTGTAGCTAAGATCACTATCGGCGTCGGGTGTGCCGCTTAAGGTGGCGGTGCCATCGGTGTTATCGACGAAAGACAGCCAACTCGGCTGCGCTCCGATCAGGGTGAACGACGGCGTCGGTGTGCCAGTGGCGGTTATAGTAAAGGTGCCTGCCGTTCCGACCATGAACGAACCCGTTGCGGCGCTGGTAATGACGGGCGCTTGCGGCACGGGCGGCGCATCCTGCACCGTAATGGTGAAGGTTTGCATTGCATTTGGCAGAGTGCCGTTGGAGGCAGTGATATTAATCGGGTAACTACCCTCCGAAGCGGCCGGGGCAGTTCCGCCGACAGTGGCTGTGCCATCGCCATTAGGAACAAAAGAAATCCCCTGGGGCAACGTGCCGGTAAAGCTCACGGTCGCACTCGGGACCGGCGGACTCGTTCTTACCGTGAACGTGCCAAATGTGCCGACTACAAACGTTGCATTATCCACGCTGGTGATAGCCGGTGGAGGATTGACAACGAACAAAGTAAAGGACTGCATGGCGTCAGGCGCGACACCATTTGTTGCTGTGACCGAAAACGTGTAGCTGGGATTGCTCCCTAGGTCAGGTATTCCCGCCAGGGTTGCGGTCCCGTCGGTATTATCGATGAAGGAGAGCCAGCTTGGCTGTGTCCCGGTTAAGCTTAGTGTCGCTGTAGGAACCCCAGTGGTATGGATGGTGAAGATGCCTTCTGTGCCGGCGGTAAAAGTCGTGCTGGCAGAGCTGATAATGGCCGGAGCGTGCAGGACAGGCGCAGTATCCTGGACCCTGAGGGTAAAAAGTTGCACCGCATTGGGTAGAGTGCCGTTCGCAGCCGTAATTGTGAGGGAGTAAACTCCTTCCGAACCGGCCGCTGGCCTGCCGCTCAACGTCGCCGTCCCATTCGACAGCGGGACAAAAGTCACCCCGCCTGGCAAAGTGCCGGTGAAACTCAAGGTTGATTTCGGCACTGTATTCCTAGTCGTAATTGTAAAGGTGTTGGCTGTTCCGACGACAAAAGTAGCGTTGTTCACGCTCGTGATGCGGGGCGGTCGCGTGATAGTGAGGGTGAAATTCTGTGTCGCTGCCGGGAGAACCCCGTTGGACGCTGTGAATGTGAGGGCATAATCTCCCACTAGCCCCAGACCGATCCCGGGTCTGCCGAAGAGAGTCGCGGTTCCATCGCCGTTATCGACAAACTTAACTCCGCCCGGAAGCTTCCCACTCGATGTGATTTTCGCGACCGGATTCCCGGAGGTGGTAATAGTAAAGGTATCCTCAATTCCTTGGGGAAAAACCACGCTGGTGGCGCTGGTAAAGCCCGGGGCAGTGTCGGCAGCCAATCGCGGAGGGGCTGCTAAAGCTATGAAAATGCTGGATAGCAGGATGGCCCATGTTCGGACCGTCCAGGTGAGAATTTTATTGGATGGGACTTGGCAGGAATGGCTTAGCATAGATAAGGAATTTGGTCGGCGATATAGCCGGTCCTATGCCAAATCGAGCCACTATAATACTCATCTTTACAAGATCGGGACATTGGACAGCATTGACCCGGGGCAGGGTTTAGTCCCCAGGTTCGCCAAAAGTGGCAATGCGATGTCAGCTTCAGACGGGACCGGCACTGGTTCTACATCAGTGATTCGTGATCAGTGATCGGGTCGCTTGCTCCCGGCCAGCTTATCCCCGGCCCACCCGCGCCTTGTCATTCCGAGCGAAGTCGCGGAATCTCTAACTAGTATATAAGATGTCTCAACTTCGCTCGACATGACAAAGACGGCTGAGAAAATTCAAAACTTCATCGATGGCCAATTCGTTGACCCTGTCGGCGGCAAATATCTCGACAACATCGAGCCGGCTACAGGAAAGCCCTATTCGCAGGTCGCCGACAGCGATACGCGCGAAGTCGATCTCGCAGTTGCCGCGGCGGAGAAGGCGTTTGCAGGGTGGTCGCAAACCTCCGCAGCGGACCGGTCGCGTATTCTTCTGCGCATTGCTGATTTGATCGAGCGCGACCTTGAGAAACTCGCTCGCGCAGAGTCAATCGACACCGGTAAACCACTCTCGCTTGCGCGCACGCTCGACATCCCGCGGGCCGCCAGCAATTTTCGGTTTTTCGCGACCGCAATTCTCCACACTGAATCGGAAGCACACATCACCGATAACGTTGCCTTCAACTACACCCTGCGTCAGCCGCGCGGCATCGCGGGATTAATTTCGCCATGGAATCTGCCACTCTATTTGCTGAGCTGGAAAATCGCGCCCGCGATCGCGGTCGGGAACACCGCGATCGCGAAACCGAGCGAGCTAACAGCGATGACGGCGTTTTTGCTTTGCGGACTTTGCCGTGAAGCTGGCCTGCCGAACGGCGTGCTCAACGTCGTGCACGGCACCGGACCGAATGTCGGCGCGCCAATTACCGCGCATCCCAAGATCGGCACCATTTCCTTTACGGGCGGGACTGTGACAGGACGCAAGGTAGCCGAAGCGTGCGCCCCGTTATTCAAGAAAGTTTCGCTGGAGCTCGGTGGAAAGAACCCAAACATCATCTTCGCCGACGCCGATCTCGACGCCGCCATCGCCGGCAGTGTGCGCTCCTCTTTCGCAAATCAGGGCCAGGTTTGTCTCTGCGGTTCGCGCATCTTTGTTGAACGATCGGCCTATGCCGATTTCGTCAATCGCTTTCTCGACCAGGCGTCAAAACTAAAAGGAGGCGATCCGCTCGACGACAAGACTGAGCAAGGCGCGATCGTAGGCAAAACGCAGCTCGATAAGGTGAAGTTCTACGTCGATCTTGCGCAGAAAGAGGGAGGCAAAATCGCGCTCGGTGGCAAAGCGCCGGAACCGATCAATGATCGTTGTCGCGAGGGTTACTTTTTCAAACCAACTGTCATCACCGGTTTACCAGTCTCCTGTCGCACCAACCGTGAAGAAATCTTCGGTCCGGTTGTTACGATCACGCCGTTCGACAACGAAGAAGAAGTGATCGGTTACGCTAACGATACTGAGTACGGCCTGGCCTCGAGCGTCTGGACCCAAAACCTGACTCGAGCTCATCGCGTCGCGGAGAAAATTCATACCGGCACAGTCTGGGTAAACTGCTGGCTGGTGCGCGATCTGCGCGTTCCCTTCGGCGGCATGAAGCAAAGCGGCGTCGGCCGCGAAGGCGGCGAAGAAGCATTGCGATTCTTCACCGAGCCCAAGAATATCTGCATTGCAAAGTAAACCTGCTCGGGCGCTGCCTTGATTTGCAGGAACACGGGTGTCCAAAAAGACAGCCGAGGCCTGTCCGGCGGTCATAGACCGCCGCTACAGAAAACTCTACAGGCTGGAAGCCTGTTTGCCGGACAGGCCTGGAGGCCTGTTTTCCTTTTCTTGCAACGCTACTTGGGATTTTCGTTCCCCAAATGTAGCCTGATAAATTCAATAGCTGTTCGGATAATTTCCCTGGATCTCTCATCGTCATTTTGGTTGTCGAACCCGTGAACACCCTGCGGATGATTGACGAGGGTCAGGGCGATGTCTTTGGACAGTGCTTCGGCCACAAAGCGATCGATCGAATCAAGCATTGTTGGAACTTCATCGTGCCCGGCACGGGCAATAAACATTGGAGGAATTTTGCCCGCGTCCGTTTGGAGATAAGTAATCGGAGAAAACGATTTCACTACTTCCGGCTTCTCCGTCTTGCTGTAGTCCGATTGCTGAATGTCCATAAAGGCGTAGAAGCCAACCAGACAACGAACAAACGGCATTTCACCCCGCATTCCCACGGTTAAGAGCGGACCGCCTGCGGAATAAGCAATCAAGCAAACGCGATCTTTGTCGATGTGGTATTTGTTAGCATTCGAGCGCACGTAATTAACGGCATCGAGAACATCCGCGGCCGCCTTTTCCAGGGATAGATTCGGGTACTCAAGCCGATGGGTGAATGTTACAGCAACGAATCCCGACGCGGCGATCAGGCGTCCCCATGATGTATAGACGCCCCAATCTTTCGGTGTGTAGTCGGTCTTGGCTCCGCCATGAAGAAAAATTACCGCGGGACGCTTCTCGTTTTCGGATAGGTTGGGCGGAATGTAAATGTCCATCAGGACATTAGGATCATCGCTCTTGGTGTACTTCAAATTCTCAACCACCTTTACCTTGTCCATTCCCGGCACTTTAAGAACGACGGGCATCATCACCTTCTTCGCCATCGCGCGGACGTCGTCGGGCTGTTTGTTTTGGGCAGCGGATGTGGAAGCTGTCGCGCTCAGAATGGCGAGAAGGATGGTCGAAAGAATCGGCTGTTTCATATTCAACTTCCTACCTTACGCTCATCTCCGCATGAGCGGAAAATTCTCTTGACGTTGCCAGGCGGCACCTGACACGGTGCCCGGAATCCGAATGGCAAGGCGTTCTGGCGCGAATTTGATGCGGGTTATCCGCCAAAATGACTTTGTCCTTCGGTTCACGAAAGGAAACCTATGAAGAAAAATATCACTATAATGATGTTCTTGTTTGCGGCGCTGGCACTTTTTACCGTGCCAGCTAATGCGGCAAAACAGATCAATGATATGAGCGACATTAATTTGACAGTTTTCGTCCCGTGCGCTGCAGGCGGGGCCGGAGAGCTTGTGGACCTAAGCGGCCCCTTGCACACCTTGATCACGTTTACCATCAACGGAAACAATGTTAGTGGAACGGCCCATTTTCAGCCCCAGGGCCTTTCAGGTACCGGAGAAACCACGGGTGACAAGTATCAAGCGACAGGTGTAACGAAGGCTTCCAGCTTTAAGGTTTCTTTCCAGAACGGACAGTTTACCCAAACGTACGTTAACAACTTCAGGATTATAGGCCAGGGTTCAGGCAACAACTTCCTGGTGCACGAGGTCTTGCACGTTACCTTCAATGCCAATGGAACCGTGACCGTGTTCCATGATAATTTCAGCATCGATTGTAAGTAAGCGCTTCCCCGACGTTTTAGCGATCGGGCCTCGCCACTCTCTTTAGATCGATCACTCGCTCACAAAACGCCGCTCGTGATCGAGCAGCCATTTCTTGCGCCACAAGCCGCCCCCGTAACCACAAAGCGAACCATCCGCTCGAATGACGCGATGACACGGAATAATGATGCAGATCATGTTCTCGCCATTGGCGCGCCCGACCGCGCGACGCATCTCGACATCACCGAGTTTTTTCGCCATCCATGAATAAGAGCGCGTTTCAGCGATAGGAATTGAGCGCAACAATTCCCAGGCACGAAGTTGAAATGGCGAACCAACCGGCGCCAGTGAGACATTGAACTCGAGATTTTTTCCCGAAAAATAATTGGCCAGTTGTGAGCGAACTGCATCCAGATGCCCGTGCTCACCGGGAACCACATTAGTCCGCAGTCGGTTTCGCAAGATCGACAACTCGCGTTCCATGGCGCGCCGATCAACAAACTCGAGCAAACGAAGCCCTTCATCGTCCGCAATCGCCAGCATCGCACCGAGGGGCGTTTCGATGCGCTCGGCAAACAAACCGCCCTGCGCCTTCGCGGCCGTCGGCGGTTCGCCAAAAATCCGGGTGAAGGCATCACGAAAACCGCTTTCTGATTCGAAACCACTTCCGTTTCGCACTTCGCCCACGCGCCCACCTTTGCGCACTTCGCGCAAGGCGAGGCCCATGCGGCGGGCGCGATGATAGGCTTGGAAGGTCATTCCATAATGACGTTTGAATTGCCGTCGGGCGGTTGACGGATCGATCGACATGGCAGCGAGTTCTTTATCCGTTAAGCGGCCACCTGGCGCCCGATCCACTTCCGCGCGCAAACGCTCGATGAGTTTGGGCGGGGGCTGATCGGGATCCATCGGATGACAACGCAGACAGGGGCGATAACCGCCATGCAACGCCTCACTCGGCGTCGCGAAGAAATCTACATTCACGCGCTCCGGCTTTTTTGCGGTACAGGTTGGCCGACAGAAAATTCCGGTTGTTCGCACGCCCGCATAGAAGATTCCTTCAAAACTTGGATCGCGATTGACCAAGGCGCGATACATCGTATCCGGGGGCGGAAGAAGCTCGGGCATTTTCATAGGCGTTGAACACGAAAGGTGTAACAACCGTGAGTTACGCTGCGCGCGTCCACGAAAGCAGTCTCGGGTTTCTCCAAGAGCTTTTCAATGATTGCTTCCGGCGCGTGCCCATTCACGACTTCGGCATCGATCATATCGTAATTTGAATTGTAAGCTCGCATGACGCGTCCCTTGCGAAAGTCTGTCGGGTATTCATCCGTGCCATGGTAGCGCTCGCATGGTTCGGCATGCACGAAGATTGGTCCGCTTTCGGAATACGGGTGACCGGCCGGAATTGCCGCGTAAGGAAAAAGAATCATACGCTCGCCGGCCTGGGCGTAGCGCAGACAGTGGCGACACGGAAAACCACCCGGTGAGTCCGCGACAACGATGGCATGGTCCGATGCGCCACTCGCAGCCACACGCCGTGCCGTCGCTGCAACCTCGGTCGCAAGAGGAATAATACGAAAGTTTGAATTCTTCATGACAAAACCATAGGGGCGTCAATGCGCCTTCGCATCGACGGAATTCAGGCACCGAATTCCGCTGTAGCGGCGGTCTATGACCGCCGATCCTCGCAAAGTTTGATGTTTGAGAGTTGATGTTTGATTTAGGGCTTGATTCGCGAAATCCGCAGTTGGAGATGTAAACAATGAGCGGAATACGAGTATTGGCTGGAACACGGAAGGGCGCCTTTATCCTGACATCGGACGGGAAGCGCAAAAACTGGAAGGTGGAAGGGCCACACTTTGCCGGCTGGGAAATTTATCACATGAAAGGATCGCCGGTTGATCCGGATCGGATTTACGCTTCACAAACCAGCGCATGGTTCGGACAAATCATCCAGCGTTCCGATGACGGCGGCAAAAGCTGGAACACGCCTGGCGGCGGCCCGGCGACAAACCCGCAGGGAATGTCGATGGGTGAGAGCAACAAATTCGTTTACGACGGCGTGCCGGGCACGCATCAGTGGTATGACGGCACGCAGCATCCGTGGGAATTCAAGCGCGTCTGGCATCTTGAGAATCATGTTTACGCGGGCGTGGAAGATGCAGCCTTATTCCAATCGAAAGACGGTGGCGGGACGTGGCAGGAGCTATCGGGACTGCGCAAACACGATACCGGCCCGAAGTGGCAGCCCGGTGCAGGCGGCATGTGTTTGCACACAATTCTTCTGGATCAAAAGAATCCCGAACGAATATCCGTCGCGATTTCTGCTGCAGGTGCCTTCCGTAGTGATGACGGCGGCCAGACCTGGAAGCCAATCAATCGCGGTTTGCATTCGCAATACATTCCTGATCCGCTGGCGGAAGTCGGCCATTGCGTTCATCGCATCGCAATGCATCCGTCGCGACCGAATACGTTGTTTATGCAAAAACACTGGGACGTGATGCGAAGCGATGATGCAGGCGATTCCTGGCGCGAGGTGAGCGGCAATTTGCCGAGCGATTTCGGATTTCCGATTGACGTGCATGCGCACGAACCCGAAACGATCTACGTCGTCCCGATCAAGAGCGACTCCGAGCATTTCCCGCCTGATGGCAAACTGCGCGTCTATCGCAGCCGTAGCGGCGGTAACGAATGGGAACAACTCACCAAAGGTCTGCCGCAACGCGATTGCTACGTAAACGTACTGCGCGACGCCATGTCGGTCGATTCGCTCGATCCCTGCGGTATCTACTTCGGAACAACGGGAGGCCAGGTTTACGCATCGGCCGATGGCGGTGATTCGTGGAAACCAATCGTGCGTGATCTTCCGGCTGTTTTGTCGGTCGAAGTCCAAACCCTGAAGTAATTCAAATGAAGTACACAGAAGATAACGAAGAAAACAAAGATCGGGGAGCAGTTGGATTAAAAACAAAAAGAAGAACGCGATTCACTCGGATACTCTCTAGTCTGAACCTTAGTTATCTTTGTTGCCTTCTGTAAAAACACATGATTCGCGTCATTCTTCCCCATCATTTGCGCACGCTCGCTCACGTTGGTGATGAAATACACGTCGATCTCAACGGCTCGGCGACGGTGCGCGCAATAATCGACGCGATTGAAGAAAAATATCCAGTGCTGCGCGGCACCATCCGCGACCACGAAACAAAAAAGCGCCGGCCATTGGTGAGATTTTTTGCGTGCGGCGAAGACATCTCCCACGATCCACCTGACACTCCCCTACCCGATCCGATTGCAAAAGGCACCGAGCCGTTTTTTATCATGGGCGCAATTGCCGGCGGGTAGCCCTTGGTAGTGTTCGGCGCGGGATCTCGGTGGAGCGCGTAAGGCGGATTCGCCGGATTTCGCGAAGTGGCCTTTGCGCATGAAGCGAACCTCGCCCCAATGCAAAAGCAGCACCTATGAAATACCTGATCACAATTCTGTTGTTTGCCATTTGTCACATTGGACAAGCTCAACAAACCGTCCTGACCAATGATCCGACCATCGCGATTCCGAAAGTGAACTTCGATGAAAAGGGTGAGTTAAAAATCACTGCGTCGGCGACATCATCGCCTAACGACTTCGATTTCCTGGTCGGGAAATGGAAGATGCATAATCGCCACCTCAACAAACGACTGGAAAACTGCCAGGAGTGGACGGAGTTCGAATCCTCCGATGAGAATACGAAAATCCTCGGCGACACCGCCGATATGGACACGTATTCGACCACCGAGTTCCCAGGCCAGGAAGGCAAGCTCTTTCAAGGTCTCACCTTGCGGCTTTTTAATCCCAAGACCCGGCTGTGGAGCCTGTATTGGGTGGCGAGTAATACCGGCGTTCTCGATCCGCCCGTGGTCGGCTCATTTGAAAATGGTGTCGGACATTTCTTTTGCAAAGATACCTTCAAGGGAAAACCGATCATTGTGATGTTTCGTTGGGACGCGCGGAACAAGGATCGTCCGGTTTGGGGCCAGGCTTTTTCTCCAGACGAGGGCAAGACCTGGGAATGGAACTTCTTTAACGTATCGGAGCGAATCAAATAAGACTCGGCTAACCGGGGATCGTCTGGCTCACCGGCAAGGTTGATTTTTGCGACTACTGATCATTTTCGGCCGCAACATCGATTCGACTCGCTGTTGTGAAATCGACAACAAAAAGTAGAACCAGTCCCAGGAAAATGCGGGTTAGTCCGATTGGGTCAATTCGCTCCGTCTTAAAACGCCGCGCTGACGCTCCTCGGCAGGGCTCGGAAGGTGCGCCGGACGCGTGGCTCGATGTGATTCCCGAGGTTGCGGATGGGTTGCAAGACATCACGGCGGGAGACGAAATTATTTTGCTGACATGGTTGCGTAAAAGTCAGCGCAACATCTTGAAAACACACCCTCGCTCGGACAAAAGCCAGCCTTTAACAGGCGTGTTCGCCACCCGATCTCCCGATTGACCCAATCCAATTGGATTGCATCGCGTTACCGTTCTCGAAATCGCCGGCAATCGACTGAGGATAGGACCGTTGGAAGCGATCGATGGAACTCCGGTGATAGACATTAAGCCAGTGCTTGCGTGAGGAGGCCAAGTCATGACGCTGAAGGTGACAAATTTCGTAGCGCTATTTCTCCTCGCCCTCGTAACCGGCGTTTTTTTGGGGAACATGGTTTACGCTGACACGGTCGATCGAAACTTTCTCGCCGGCGGAGTTCATTCACATCGGCAAAACGATTATCGCAAATGTAGCGTGGCCGATGAGAATCCTGGTGCCGGCCTGTATCTTGTTTATGGTTCTGGCGGCCGGGCTTTATCCGGAAAAGAAGTCGCCGGGATTTTTTCTCAATGTGGCGGCCTGTCTTCTCATCATCGTTGCGCTGCTGATTACTCTGCTGGTGGGAGTCCCGATCGATAATCAAATCAAGACGTGGACTGCCGAAACCACGCCGTCAGACTGGGAAGCAGTACGCGAACGCTGGCAATACTTCCACACCGCGCGAACCTTCGTCTCCCTGGCCAGCCTCGGTAGCCTGGCCATTGCGATCATATTTCCGAAATCGAAAAACTAACTAAAGAGGACAAGAAATGAAATTCATGATTCTGGTTAAAGCGGACAAGAATTCGGAAGCTGGGCGGATGCCGGACGAGAAGCTTCTCACGGAGATGGGAGAGTATAACGAAGAGTTGACCAAAGCCGGGATCATGCTCGCGGCTGAGGGACTTCACCCGACCTCAAAGGGTGCGCGCGTCAAGTTCTCTGGCGGCAAGCATACGGTGACCAATGGGCCGTTCCCCGAATCGAAAGATCTGATCGCGGGCTTCTGGATCTGGAAGGTGAAGTCGAAAGACGAAGCGATCGAGTGGGTCAAGCGCGCGCCGTTCGGCGATGGCGCTGAAATCGAAATCCGCCAGGTGCACGAGGCGGAGGACTTCGGCGAAGCGTTTACTCCTGAGCTCAAAGAGCAGGAGGAGCGAGTAGCCGTGCAAATGGCCGCGAACGCAAATCGATAGCCCTGGAGGAAATTCGAATGAAATATGTCGATGGATATGTCTTGCCCGTTCCAAAGAAAAACCTTCCCGCGTATCGTCGTATCGCGACCGAATGCTCCAAGATCTGGCGGAAATATGGCGCGCTTAAGTTTCGCGAATGCGTCGGCGACGATTTAAAAACGATCAAAGTGAAATCGTTCCCGGGCGTGGTGAAACCAAAACATGCGAAACCGTGGTTTTCTCGTGGATCGTGTACAAGTCTCGCGCCCATCGCGATAAGGTGAACGACAAGGCAATGAAAGATCCGCGACTGGCCGGGACGATGAAGACGAAAAGGATGCCGTTCGACTCGAAACGCATGGCCTACGGCGGCTGCAAGGTCATGGTTGATGCCTGACGTCTCTGCCATTTCAATTTTGGCCTTCTTAATTCTTAACCGATAGTTCCTTTACTATGTGTCGAAACATCAAAACACTTCATAACTTCGCGCCACCGGCGAGCGACGAAGAGATCCGCGCATCTTCCCTTCAGTTCGTTCGAAAGCTGAGCGGATTTACCAAACCGTCGAAGGCGAACGAGAATGCTTTCAATCGGGCGGTCGAAAAAGTAACACTAGCCGCGCAGGAACTGCTCAATTCATTGGTCACCAATGCGCCGCCGCGCAATCGAGAAACCGAGGTGGTCAAAGCCCGCGCACGATCGGCAAAGCGTTTCGGCGTTGTTCCGGTCGCCATGATGGCCGGGCACAACCATAACTAAGAAAATGTCCGCGCCTTTTACCGGCGGATGCGCCTGCGGCGCGATTCGCTACGAAGTCACCGCCAAACCGATCACGATGTTCAACTGCCACTGTCGCGATTGCCAGCGCGCCAGCGGCGGCGCGTTTACGCCGGTTGTCTATGTGCCGGCGAAGGCATTCAAAATCACGAAGGGTTCGCCGCGCTACTATTCCACGCCGAGTGAGATGGGTGGTCATAACAAGCGCGGCTTTTGCCCCGAGTGCGGTTCACGCCTTTTCGGTGGGGAGAGCGAACACGGCCAAGGCATTACCGCGTCCAGCCTGGACGATCCGGGCTTGTTCAAGCCAAACGTGAATATGTGGACATCGGATGCCCAGCCCTGGGACCACATGGATCCGAACTTGCCGAAGTTTGAGAAGTATCCACCGCAAGCATGAGCAAGCCCGACGTCCGCGCGTGATACAAATTATGGGTGGTCAATTCCGATGGCTGCGCTTGTCGATTTTGGCGGCGCTGTCGATGGCAGCTTTGAATTTGCCGTGCCGCGCCGAGGAACCGATTCCCAAGCTCAATTACGAAGCAGTTCCCG
>QHRO01000156.1 GCA_003220155.1 Verrucomicrobiota bacterium | reverse complement strand
CCGAATCTGGATCAGGACGTTTCCTTCTTTTACGATTCGACTACCAGGAAATTACGAAAACGTTTCGAGATGTATCCGGAAGCTCTGCAAGCAACGGTGAAATTCGCTCACGACCTGGATAAAACACACACTGAACTGCTCAAACGAATTCAAGCCGAACGGCACTCGTGAGGCGAGGGGACGAGCAGGGCGCGCTTTCGGTGGCGCTGCACGGCACATCGGTCGACTGATGGACGAACAGATGGCGGAGATTGATGGTTGCGAGTTGAGGGTTAAGAGTTGAAACACTGAAGAGAGGAACATATGCATACGTACAACGCGAAGGCTTACTCCGCGGCTAGCGCGACATCATCGCTGGCTTCCACCAAGATCAAACGCCGCGATCCAATTGACCGCGATGTGCAAATCGAAATTTTGTTTTGCGGTATCTGCCACTCCGATCTGCATTCGGTGCGCAACGAGTGGAGTGAGTTCATGGCCACGAATTACCCGATCGTACCTGGCCATGAGATCGTCGGCCGTGTGACAAAAGTCGGCTCGGGGGTCACGAAGTACAAACCAGGCGACCTCGCCGCGGTCGGCTGCATGGTCGACTCGGACGGCACCTGCCCACAGTGCAAAGCTGGCCTCGAGCAGTTCTGCCCGAACATGATCCTCACCTTCAACTCTCCGGACAGGCATCTCGGAGGCGTGACCTACGGCGGCTACTCCGAAAGTATCGTCGTCGATGAACACTTCGTTCTGCGCCTTCCATCCAACCTCAATCTTGCCGCAGCTGCGCCGCTGCTTTGCGCCGGCATCACTACCTACTCCCCCATGCATCACTGGGGCGTCGCCAAGGGCAAGAAAGTTGGGGTGGTCGGCCTCGGCGGACTGGGTCACATGGCCGTAAAATTTGCGCATGCGCTCGGAGCGCACGTCGTCGTCTTGACCCATTCACCTGGAAAGAAGGAAGACGCACTCCGCCTCGGTGCCGACGAGGTCGTCGTCTCGAGCAAAGCCGACGAAATAAAAAAGCATGCCGGCAGTTTCGATTTTATTCTCGACGCTGTCTCCGCCGATCACGACATCAACGCCTATATCAATTTACTCGGCGTCGGTGGCAATCTCACACTTGTGGGCGCTCCCGCAAAGCCGCTGAGCGTCGCCGCATTCAACCTCATCGGCCGGCGGCGCAGTTTCTCCGGCTCGATGATTGGCGGCATCCCGGAAACGCAGGAGATGCTCGACTTTTGCGGCGCTCACAACATCACCGCCGATGTCGAAGTCATTCCGATCCAGAAAGTCAACGAAGCGTACGAGAGGCTGCTGAAGTCGGATGTGAAGTACCGGTTCTCGATCGACATGGCTTCTCTCAAATCGGAGTGATCAAAGCGTAGCCTGAAGGTAGAAAACAATGCAGAAGCGGAAACTTGGAAAGAGCAATCTGGAAGTGTCGGCTATCGGCCTGGGTTGTATGGGAATGAGCTTTGGCTACGGTCCGGCCAAAGACAAGAATGAGATGATGTCGCTGATTCGGGCGGCAGTTGAACGCGGGATTACGTTTTTCGATACAGCTGAAGTTTACGGTCCATTCACGAACGAAGAGCTCGTTGGCGAAGCGCTGGCTCCATTTCGTGAACAAGTGGTGATAGCAACCAAGTTCGGGTTCAAACCCGCTTCCACCGGCGACGCGAGGTGGAGTGAGTTGGATAGTCGGCCAGAGCACATCAAAGAAGTCGCCGACGCTTCGCTAAAGAGACTTAGGACCGACGTTATCGACTTGTTCTATCAACACCGCGTCGATCCCGGCGTGCCGATCGAAGACGTCGCCGGTGCGGTGAAGGAGCTGCTTCAGCAAGGCAAGGTGAAGCACTTCGGCCTTTCGGAAGCTGGAGTGCAAACGATTCGTCGCGCACATGCAGTCCAGCCGCTCACCGCACTCCAGAACGAATACTCGCTTTGGTTCCGAGATCCGGAAGAAGAAGTGCTGCCCACACTTGAGGAACTCGGAATCGGTTTTGTTCCGTACAGTCCTTTGGGCAGGGGCTTTCTCACGGGAAAGATCAACGAAAACACTACGTTCGACAGTTCGGATTTCCGCAACATACTCCCTCGCTTTACGCCGGAGGCTCGCAAAACCAATCAGGCTTTGGTTGATCTGCTCGGCGAGATCGCAAAACGAAAGAAGGCGACGCCTGCTCAGATCGCGCTCGCGTGGCTGCTTGCGCAGAAGCCATGGATTGTTCCGATCCCAGGCACCACGAAACTGCATCGGCTCGAGGAGAACATTGGAGCGGCCGCAATCGAACTCACCGCCGACGATCTACGCGAAATCGAAAGCGCCGCGTCAAAGATCACGGTACAAGGAGCACGGTACCCCGAACACATCGAGCAAAAGACCGGTCGCTGAGTCCGAGCCGGACTGGCATTCAACAGAAGGTAACGAAGTTAACGAAGACTTTGTTTCTTTTGTTCGCTTCTGTTAATCGATCTGGCGCTTTACGCCCGCTGCGACGGAGTTGTCGCGGCTCAGTATTCGTTTCCTCATGTCTTGCACAGACATCACGTGGTCTGTTGATGCCGCGAGAATCACCAGCATCGCGTGGTGCACGTCGGCGGCTGGCATCGCGCCAAATCCCCGGTCTGGATAGTCATAAGTAGCGGTTGCGTCCGACAGAAAGACGACTTGGTAGTTGCGAAACATCGCGTCTCGCGCCGTAGCCTGGCAGCAATTCTCGGTAGTCGTCCCCGAGATGATGACGGTATCGATTCCCCACTCCCGCAGGATGATGTCGAGGTCCGTGCCAAAAAATCCGCTGTAGCGATGCTTCTTGATAACATGCTCGCCGGCTGCCGGCGCCAGCTCCGGGTAGATCTCCACGCCTGGCGTGCCATCAACCAACGCTTCACGATTGGCTATCGGAGGATGCATATCATCAAAGAGTCCCATATCGCACCCGTCACTGCGGTGCACGTGCGCCGTGTAGATGATTTTGATTCCGGCCTCGCGACAGATTCTCAACGCTTTGGCTAGCTGAGGGACGATGTAACGTGCAGCAGGCGTTTCCATCGCTGCGCCCGACGCCACAAAGTCGTTTTGCATGTCGACCACAATCATTGCGGTCTTCTTAGGATCAATTGCGTCAATGTGCATAGTTTCTTACAGATCTAATCAAAAAGGCATGAAAGCAGGAAGAAATTTGATGCGGTTTCTAGCTTCCTGATTTCCTTGGTTATTACTCAGAATACTCACGACTTTGTCGATTGTGTTCTGCGCGTGGTTATCTCCACGTCAGCGTGTGCCGAATGCTTGATTCCAGCGAGTACGGACACTATGCAAGAGAGACGGATAGACGATCAGTTTCCGAAAAGGGTCGATTAGCGCCATGTAGAACGGCGTGAAGCGGCTTACGCTGTGGACATAGACCCCAAAATAGAACCGGTAGGCAGTCGCTGTTTCGACCAGCGCGCTTAGCGCCGCAGCGTGGGCTGTCCGATTGATCAACTCGACCAGCTGCTCGTTTTCGAACCGGTAGACGACGCGGAAAAACCCATCTCGCGTCCCGGCTGGGGCTAGTGATCTTGAATGATCGGTGTCAGTTAAACGCGTTGCGAAGGTTTGCCACGCGGTTGCCGCTGGCTCTTGATCCCAACCGAAGAACCTTCCAACGAAGAACCGAATATCGAGCAGCATTCGCACGAGGCGGGAGGACGTGAATAGACAGTTGCTTGCCGTCCGGAAGAATTCATCGAGCGTCAGTCCGGCGCGCCAACGCGGCAGATCGACGGACCATACGTCATGAAGTGGCACCCCGGCCAGAAACGTATGAACTCGCAACGGCAGTCGTTCGAACTCTTGAGTTGAGACTTGTGGCATGGCGCTTCTAACGAGAATTAGCGACTTCAAACTCCTCCTTAATGAACTGTTTAGTCCCTGGCCGGCCAGTGAGACGTAACCATAGCGGTCCGCTTTCCCTGTCGAACCGCAGTCCGATATCGAGGAACGGACAGCATAACCGCTCCTGGAACGCCCATTCCGTTAGCAACTGATACGTTCTGTTATCCGCGGGCAACTCGAACTCGTAGCCATCTGGCAGTTCGCGCGTGCTCCTCTTCAGTTTTAGCAACGCTGGTCCAAGCTCCTCGAAATGGCGTTTTCTTACCTCCGGTGACAACGCCAGTGCGTTGCAGGCGAAAGGCGACACGTGCTCGGTTTGCGATGAAGGTTCTGATGTTGCCGAAATCGCGACCGGCGCAACGATGGCAATCGCAGTTATGAATTGGAATATTCTT